>NZ_JNIV01000010.1 GCF_000701405.1 Deinococcus marmoris DSM 12784 | reverse complement strand
GAAATCGTCGTTCAATTTCGGGTCCTGTATACACCGTCCCAGACGCTTCTTCTTGGCTTCTGGGGAGCTGGTCCCAGGCATGGCCTGGGACCACTGCTGTTGATTGGTAGAGCGTTGCTCGATCAGCGAACACATGGCGTCTTCGACGCGTTGCAAGGTATCGCGTCGCAAAAAGGGGAAGCGCTCTTTCAAGAGCTGGGCAAACTTGATCGCGTCGATTTGGGCGGCTTCTTCGTGTCTCATAACTCCAAGAAGCCGCCTTTCGCCGTCCCAGATGACAACCAAATGCTCAAATGTCAAAAATGCTGTTCAGGACGCTATTGAAATCGAGTTGTCCGGTACTGAAGGCCAGACCTTCCTGAACAACGACAACGGGCGTAAGGGCCGCGCCACCGAAACCAACCTGGACAGCAAGGCCGCCAAAAATATCTTCAATTTCTTCAAGACCTTGCAGGACAACAAGTACTACAGCTACACCGGCAAGATCGAGGACTTTGACGGCAGTGACGCGATTTTCACCAACCAGAAAGTCGTCTATCACATCACGTCCACCTCCAAGATCGGCAACAACTCCGACGGTGCCAAGCGGGCCGGGTTCGAGCTGGGCGTGGGCGTGCTGCCCATTCCCAACGGGACCAAGCGCAACGGCGTCGTTCTGGGCGGGGCCAGCCTGTGGATCGCCAAGGCCATTCCCAAAGCCAAGGCAGAAGGTGCGCTGGATTTTGCCCTGTACATGACCAACACCAAGAATATGGCGTCCTGGCATAAGCTGACCGGCTACTACCCGGTGCGCGAGAGCAGCATCAAGTTGTTGCGCGGCGAGGGCTGGTTTACCAAAGCGCCGCTGCAACTGGTGGCCTTTAACCAGCAGACCAACACCATTGCCAGCCCTGCCACGGCAGGCGCGCTGACCGGCGCTGGCCCGCAGACCCGCAAGATCGTGGAGGAAGCGTGGCAGAAGGTGCTGAACGGCACCCCGGTGGACGCCGCGCTGAAGGAGGCCAAGACGCGGGCCGACGCCGCGCTGGCCGAATACAACGCCAACTTCAAATAAGCTCCCCCAGGTTTTGAGCCGCCCACCCCACTCCGGGGCCTGGGCGGTTTTTCGGGACTGTGGGAGGGCCGGAAGACGGCACTCTGACACGGCCTGCCTCAAAACAGTCTAAATTGAACCCTTCCATCCCCGACACTGTTTTGACTGTGTTCTCACACGGACCCAAGGAGGTTCCTCTCTTGCTTAAACCCGCCCAGACCACGGCCAATACCGAGGCCAATGCAGTCTTCCGTGGCACGGCCATGCCCTGGCTGTTTCTGCTGCCCAGCCTGCTGATCCTGGCCGTTTTCATCTACCTGCCCGCGCTGCAAACGCTGCGGCTGGCGGCTTACAAGGCCAACCTGATCCTGGGCACCGAGCGCTTTGTGGGCCTCCAGAACGTGACCGAGCTGCTCTTGAGTCCGGCTTACCGGCAAGTGGCCCTGCAAACGCTGATCTTCATGGTGCTGACCGTGTCTCTGGGGCTGCTGTTCTCGCTGGGGCTGGCGTGGCTGGCCAGCCGCCCTGTTCGCGGGTCCAAGTACTACCGCCTGCTGCTGATCTACCCCTATGCCCTGAGCCCGGCCATCGCGGGGACGCTGTGGCTGTTCATGTTCAACCCCGAAATCGGGGTGGTCAACCAGATTCTGGGCAGCCTGTTTAATGTCAAGCCGCGCTGGCTGGACGATCCCATTCTGGCCTTCGGGCTGGTGGTGGTGGCGGCTATCTGGAAGGGTCTGGCGTACAACATCGTCTTTTATCTGGCAAGTATCCAGAACCTGCCGGGCGACGTGATGCAGGCCGCCGAGATCGACGGCGCGACGCCCGCGCAGGTGTTCTGGCGGGTGGCCTTTCCGCTGCTGACGCCGATCACGTTCTTTCTGGTGTTTACCAACATCATCTCGGCGCTGTTCGACTCCTTCGCGCTGACCGACATCCTGACGCGCGGCGGGCCGTACTTCCAGAACGCGGGCATCACGACATTTCTGGTCTATCAGCTCTATCAGGACGGCTTCGTGAACTTCAAGAGCGGGGTGGCCGCCGCGCAGGCCGCGCTGATGCTGATGCTGGTGGCGTTCATTACCTATATGCAGTTCAAGGTAGGGGAAAAGAGGGTGCATTATGGCGGGTAATTCTGAAGCAGTGAAGACGGGCGGGCGCGGGCCGGGCCGCCGGGGACCGAGCTGGCCCACACACGTGGCGCTGATCCTGGCGGTGGTCATCATCAGCACGCCGCTGATCTTCGCGCTGATCAAGTCCACGCAGGCGTCCAGTCAGGTGATCAGCCCCAACATGCTGCCGGGGGGTTCGTTCATGGACAACCTGAGCAGCATCTGGGTGGAGGCCAATCTGGGGCGTTACATGCTCAACAGCACCATCGTGGCGATCAGCGTGACCACCGGGAAAACCATCCTGGCCCTGATGGCGGCGCTGGCCTTCGTGTACTTCCGCTTTCCCCTCAAGGGTGCGGCCTTCACGCTGGTGCTGCTGTCGCTGATGCTGCCCACCGAGGTGCTGATCATCGCGCTGTTCGACTTCGTCAGCCAGGACCTGAAATGGGCCAATACCTTTGCGGCCATCATCGTGCCGTTTCTGGCGAGTGCCACCGGGACATTCCTGTTCCGCCAGCACTTCCTGAACATTCCCACCAGTCTGGCCGACGCCGCGCGCATCGACGGCTGCGGGCCGCTGCGCTACCTGACCCGCATCCTGATCCCGATGAGCTGGAACACGATTGGCGCGCTGGCCGTGATCCAGTTCGTGTACGCCTGGGACCAGTACATCTGGCCGCTGGTCATTGTGCAGCAGGATGAAAAACAGGTGGTGCAGGTGGGCCTGCGCAAACTGATCGAGGTGGGCGGCCAGACCGACTGGGGCGCGGTGATGGCGGGCGCGATCATTACCATGCTGCCGCCGCTGATCGTCTTCACGCTGCTTCAGGAGCAGTTCAGCCGGGGCTTTGCGCTGAGCGAGGACAAGTAGGCGGGAACTCTTGCAAGGCAGAAGTCACCGAGGAAAGTCTTCGGTGATTTTTTCATTGCTTCGGACAGGCTCAGTCCAGACCTAGCCGCGCCACCAACGCCTCGTCTGCCGGTCGGTAAACCTCCTCGCGGGGCGTGAGCAAAAGCTCGGGCTGGCTTAGATTTTCACGTTGCTGATGAACAAATCCAGTGATGTCCTCCACTCGTAGAAGTGCGCCTCCCTCGTCTGGCGGGCGGCCAAAGTCGGCCAGCGCACGGCCTCGCAGTCCCAGTTGCACCGCGCGTCGGGCCAGCGGGCGGCCATCAGGGGCGTGATCTGGGTCCCACTGCAACCGCACATCCGAGGCGGCCACGGCAGCATGCCAAGCATCTTTGGACAGGCTGGAAGCGGTCACGGTAGACGGTACGGCGTCCCCCAACCAGCCGTCGAAGCGGGCGCAGGTCACGGTCAGCGCCAGCACGCGCTCTTGATCGGACTTGGTGGCCCAGCCGCAGCGATACATCATCCACAGGAAGTTGGGCTTGACCCAACTCATGCGCGAGAAGCTGTAGGGGCCGCCGAAGTGCCCGTGTTGGACAGCGTAATCGGCAATCGCTGGACGGTATGCCTGATAGACGACGATGGTGGGTTGGCCTTTCAGTTCACCGCGTTGGGCCAGGATGTGGCGGCCCGTCTGCGGCCACCTCGCGGTCTGTGCAGCGTGGAGTTCGGCAGGCAGGGTCATGGCACCAGCATGTTGCCGCGCCCAGCCGTCCGACAAGCGCCAGACGGCTTAGCCGCCGCGTCCGTGTGGCCGATGTGTCTGCCCGCTGCATCGCCAACAATACCCGCATGACTGAGAAACAACTTTCGCACCGCCTGTCCTATCTGCTGAGGCACGCGCCGCACGAGGCGGGGCTAACGCTGCAACCCGGCGGCTGGGTGCCGCTGGAGCCTTTGCTCTTCCATCTGAACGTGACCCGCGAGCAGGTGGAGGGGGTGGTGGCTGCCTCCGACAAGCAACGCTTTGCGCTGGACGGGGACCGTATCCGGGCCAATCAGGGCCACAGTGTTCCCGTCGATCTGGAACTGACGTCGCAGACCCCGCCCGCTGTGCTGTATCACGGCACCTTCCCTGGCGCGTTGCCTATCATTTGCCGCGAGGGCTTGCGCCCCATGAACCGGCACCACGTTCACCTCTCGCCTGACACGGAGACGGCAGGGAAAGTGGGTGCGCGGCGCGGGTCTGCCGTGGTTCTGACCGTGCGGGCTGACCGGATGCACGCGGCGGGTTGGCTCTTTTACAAGTCGGAGAACGGCGTGTGGCTGGTGGATGCGGTGCCTGCGGAGTTTCTGTCGGGGATGTGACGGTGGGGGGAGGCTGGGTTGAAATGCTGTTCGGGCAGCCCCACCCCCCAGCCCCCTACCCCAGAGGGGCAGTGGGAGCAGCGCTGCGCTAGGCAGGAGGATTGGGCATTCTGGGCGGGAGAGGGCGGCGGCCTCCGGGTCTGATGCCCTGCTCCGTGACGCCGAATGTGGCCCGTGCGCTGCGCGCCCGACGGCCTTCGGAGGCTGTTTCGGTGGCGATTTCGCGCGCTGAATGAAACAACGCTCCTTGGCCTTTAGCCCCACCCCCCTTGCGGGGGAGGCTGGGTGGGGGGAAACGCAGACGCCCCCCCAGCGCCATCTGAGAAAAGTGGCAACTTGCGGAAGCTAACGCAATACCGGAGAAGGGAAACTTGGCCGATCCGCTGGGCCAGGGCTAAAGGACCAACCCCCTCAGCTCACCCCGTACAGCTCCCCATACTTGCCCCGCAGATATTTCAGATACGGCTCCACGGTCATGGCCTGCCCGGTGGCCCGTTCCACCAGTTCGGCGGGTTTGTACAGTCCGCCCGGCGCGTAGACGTTTTCCTTGAGCCAGCCGTGCAGGCGGCTGAAATCGGCGCGGGCGATGTCGGCTTCCAGGCCCGGATTGGCGTTCTCGGCGGCGGCATAGAACTGCGCGCTCAGGACATTGCCCAGCGTGTAGCCCTGGAACGCCCCGCCGATACTGCCGAAGTACCAGTGGACGTCCTGCAAGGCCCCGTTCACGTCGCTGGGGGCACGCAGGCCCAGATTCTCCTGGTAGGCGGCGTGCCACGCTTCGTTCAGGTCACGCACGGCCAGCCCACCGCCCAGAAGCTGACGCTCCAGCTCGTAGCGGGTAATCACATGCAGGTTGTAGGTCAGTTCGTCGGCGTCGGTGCGGATCAGGCTGCGGGCCACGGTATTCACGGCGCGGTGCATCTCGTCCTCGGACACGCCCGCGAGCTGACCGGGGAAGGCGTCGCGGAATTTGCCGAAATAGGCAGCCCAGAAGGCGCGACTTCTTCCCACCTGGTTTTCCCACAGCCGCGACTGACTTTCATGCACCCCGGAGCTGACGCCGCCGCCGATGGGCGTATCCAGATACTCATCCAGAACGCCCTGCTCGTACATGGCGTGGCCGGATTCGTGCAGCGTGGAATACAGCGCCTCGGTGGGGTCATTTTCCTTGACGCGGGTGGTGATCCGCACGTCTTGGCCGCCTAGCCGGGTCATAAAGGGGTGGTGGGTCAGGTCCTGGCGGCCCCGCTCGAAGTCGTAGCCGTAATCGCGGATGACCGACTCGCCAAATTTCAGTTGCGTGGCGCTGTCGTAATGACGGCCCATGAAATCGGTGCGCGGAGTGCCGGCCCCGATCACAGCGTCGGCCAGCGGCACCAGCGCCTCGCGCAACTTGCTGAACACGTCACCCACCTGCTGCGCCGTCATGCCCTCGTCGGACTGATCGATGAAGTAGTCCATCGGATCGCTGAATTCGGGAAAGTAGCCCGCCGCCTGAAGGCTGAAGTCGCGCGATTTTTCCAGATACGGCACCATGCGCGCAAAGTCGTTGGCGGGGCGTGCAGTGGTCCAGGCGCTGTAGCTGTCGCCGCCGTGCTGGCTCCAGGCGGCCACGAAGTCGGCAGGAAAGCGGGTGGCTTCCTCGAAATTCTTGCGGGCGAGTGCCACCATGCGCGTCTGTGCGGGCGAGAGGTCCGTGCGGTTCTGCGCCGTGTCCAGCAACTTTCCATACCCGGCATCGGTGGCGCGGGTGTGCGCCATGCGCGACAGCAGCGACTGTTGCCGCGAACGCCCCGCCGACGCCCCGGCGGGCAGATAGGTACTCTGGTCCCAGCCCAGCAGCGAACCGATGCCGCCCAGATCACTCAGTTCCTGCCAGCGGGCCTTGAGGTCTGCCCACTGGGTATCGTTGGCTGAATTGGAAGTCATGGCGAGAGCGTAGCGCAGGGGGAAAGGGGCAACGCCGAAAAAGCCGTCAGACCGCAGGCTAGGCCGATTGGCTTATCGCCATTCCTTCATGCTCCTCCCGCGTTGTGTGTGGAACACTCGTTTCATGTCCCAACGCATTTCCCTGGAAGCCCTGGCGGCCCTGCCCACCGTGGCGGCGCTGAACGTCTCTCGCGGCGGCGATCAGGTGGCCTTTTACGCCGACTGGACGGGGCGTTTCGAGCTGTACACGCTGAATCTGGAGACCCGCCAGCGCCGTCAGATCACGGATGGACAGGCCCCCAAGGCCATCCGCGCGGGCTTCGTGTGGGCGGCGGACGACTCGCGCATCTTCCTCAGCCGCGATCAGAATGGGGATGAGCGGCAGGCGCTGTTCGATCTGAATCTGGAGTCGGGCGAGATCAGGGCTTTACAGCACGAGGCCCAGAGCATGGATTACGCCGTTGCTGCTCACCCGGACGGAAAGTGCCTGCTGGTCAACAGCACGCGCGGCGGGCAGATGAACGTGCATGTCTATGACCTGTCGAAAGAGGGTGAAGATGCCTGGACGGCGCTGACCGCATTGCCCAACTCCACCCAGGCCGCCGCTTGGAGTCCCGACGGTGCGCGGCTGACGTTGACCACCAACGAGAGTGCGGACCTCCGCAACACCGACGGCTACGTGCTGAATGCGGATGGCTCCGGCCTGAAGCGTGTCCTGCGCGTGCGCGAGGGCAGTCAGGACAGCGTGGGCGAGTGGCACCCGGACGGCTTGCGCGTGACCGCCAGCAGCGACGCGGACGGAAACAGGCGAGTAGGGCTGCTGACCGTGGACTCGGGCGAGGTGCAGTGGCTCACTCCCGCCGATGAGCGTATCGAGGAGTCTCCTGGCAGCTTCTCGCTGGACGGGCGCTGGCTGAGCGTAATCCGCAACGTGGACAGCACCCTGACCCCGGTGCTGTACGACACGGCCACTGGGGAGGCGCGTGAGCTGAAGCTGCCGCCGGGGCTGGCCGTGGGAACCGAATTTGCGCGCGGCGGCAGTCACCTGCTGTTCAGCTACGTGACTGCCACCACCCGCCCGCAGGTGCTGCTCTACAACCTCGCGGACGACACCACCGAAGTGCTGCTGGACGCTGATTACGGCGACGTTGATCCTGCCGACTTCGTGCCGGGCGAGTATGTCCACTACCCCACGGGGGACGGGCTGCAAGTTCCGGCCATCCTCTACAAGCCGCGTGAGCTGGAGGAAGGCAAAACCTACCCCGCCCTGATCCACGCGCACGGTGGCCCCACCGCTCAATTCTTCCGGGGCTTCGACGCGCAGGCGCAGTTTCTGGCGGACCGAGGGTATCTGGTGCTGTGTCCCAACGTGCGCGGCAGCAGCGGCTACGGCGTGACCTGGCGCGACGCCAACCTGCTGGACTGGGGCGGGCGCGATCTGGCCGACATCACGGCTGGGGCGGAATACCTCAAGTCTTTGCCGGAAGTCGATGGCACGCGCCTGGGCATCTTCGGGGGCAGCTACGGCGGTTACCTCAGTTACATGGCGGTGGTCAAGCAGCCCGATCTGTTCAAGGTGGGCGTGCCCATCGTGGGCATCACGGACCTGCATCAGTTGTACGAGGACAACAGCCGCGTGATGCCGCAACTGGGCTACTACTTCCGCACCATGATGGGCGATCCGCTGGAGAACGCTGCACTGTGGCGGGACCGCAGCGCCATCACGCACGCCGCTGATCTGAAGGCGCATCTGTTCATGATGCACGGCACCAACGATCCCCGTTGCCCGATCAACCAGGCCCGTGGCTTCCGCGACGCGCTGCTGGCAGACGGGCGCGAGGAAGGCCGGGACTTTGAATACGTCGAATTTGGCGACGAGGGCCACGGCGCGGGCGACATCGCCGGAAAGACCCGCAGCTACCGCCTGATGGCCGATTATCTGGAACGGCGGCTGTAGCAAAGCGGAGCAGCACTGGGTAACCAGAACCCTGTCCAGCCCTCTGCAAAATCGCTCATCCAACCCTGCCGGGAAGCGCCTGTAGCGCGTGATACGATCAGTGCGTTTTGACTGGGGGAGACCCCGGGAGGACGGAGTGAAGCGGAGGGGCATAGCGTGAGGCTGTCAGAAGACATTGGAATCGATCTGGGAACGGCGACGTTTCTGATCTACACGAAAAGCCGGGGACTGGTGTTGCAGGAACCCAGCGTGATCGCCATGACCCGCGACAGCAAGCAGGTGCGCGCGGTGGGCGAGGAAGCGTACCGCATGATCGGGCGCACCCCCGGCGGCATCGTGGCGGTGCGGCCCATCAAGGACGGCGTGATCGCCGATGAGGGCCTGACCGAGAAGATGATCACCATGTTCCTGGCGAAAGTGCAGGGCAACGCCGGGCGGCTGTTCGGCTTCAAGCCGCAGATGATGGTGGGCGTACCCAGCAGCGTCAGCGACGTGGAGCGCCGGGCGGTGCTGCGGGCGGCCCTGAACGCCAACGCCAAACGCGCTTTTCTGATCGAGGAACCGCTGGCAGCGGCCATCGGCGCGGGCCTCAAGGTCACCGAGCCGCTGGGCAGCATGGTGGTGGACATTGGCGGGGGCAGCAGCGACGTGGCCGTGATCTCGCTGGGCGGCATCGTGGTCAGCGAGTCCATGCGCGTGGCGGGCAACGAGTTCGACGAGAGCATCATCCGCTACGTGCGCCGCAAGGAAAACGTATTGATCGGCGAGCGCACTGCCGAGGAGATCAAGGTCAAGGTGGGCGCGGCCATGCTGCTCAACGATTCCGAGAATCTGGTGGCCGAGGTGCGCGGGCGGGATCTGATCAACGGCCTGCCCCGCACCATTAGCCTGGACAGCCGCGACGTGGTGGAAGCCCTGGCCGAACCCGTGACCCGCATCGTGGAGGGGGTCAAGCGCGTGCTGGAAATCACCCCCCCTGAACTGGTCAGTGACATCATTGACCGGGGCATCGTGATGACCGGCGGCGGCAGCCTGCTCCGCAACTTCGACGAACTGCTGCGCCAGACCACCGGCATCCCCGTTTCCGTGGCCGAGAATGCCGTGGAGGCCGTGGCTGTCGGCACCGGCATGGCGCTGGATATGCTTTCCGTGCTGGGCGACAGTCTGGTCTCCAGCGACTATTACCTGCGCCGTTAGGTAGAACAGTCAGGCTTGCGGGAGGAGAACTCAGAGCCTTCTTCCTGCTGCCGTCTATGCCCCCATCAAGGAGTCCCCCATGCAACCCATCCTGATTCAAGAGATCATGACCACCCTGCCACACCGCTTTCCCTTTCTGCTGGTGGACCGCGTGCTGAGCGTCGAGAACGGTGAGGTCCACGCCATCAAGAATGTGAGCGTGAACGAGCCGTTCTTCACCGGCCACTTTCCCACTGAACCCGTGATGCCCGGCGTGCTGATCACTGAAGCGCTGGCCCAGGCCAGTTTCTTCTGCATGCATGAGGCGTTGGAACCCGGTACCATCGGTTATCTGGCGGGCATCGACGGCGCACGATTCAAGCGCAAGGTCATTCCCGGCGACACCTTGCACCTGTACGCCAAGCTGGAATTCATGCGCCGGGGCCTGGGCAAGACCACCTGCCGCGCGGAGGTGGACGGACAGGTGGCGGCGGAGGCCACGATTCTGTTCGCGGTGGGCAAGGGGTGACCCGGGGGCAGGACGCGGCGCGCGGGACGCAGAATAGCTGTCTTGCCGCGCGCCGCATTCCGCGTCCTGTTCCTGCCACCAGAGGTGAGGCGTGACCCGCCTGACCCGCGCCGTGACCGCCGAGCTGGTGCCGCCGCTGCTGGCGGGAACGCTGCTGTTCACGGCGGTCCTCAGCTTCGGCTATTTCTTCATCTCCAGCCAGTGGCTGACCGGCGTTCCTGTGGGCCTGATCGGGCGCTGGATCGCCCTTCAGATGCCGGACACGCTGGTCAAGGTCTTTCCGATGGCCGTGGTCCTCATGACCGTGGTGGCCTTCGGGCGGATGAGTACCGAGCGCGAGTTGGTGGCGGTGCAGTCGGGGGGCATCAGCCTGGGGCGGGTGGCGCGGCCCGCCTGGGTGGTGGCCGCACTGGTCACGGCGCTGGCGGTCTGGCTGAGCCTGTGGGTGGCCCCGCGCGCCAACGTGGAGTCGCGCGGCCTGTACTGGGACGCCCTGACCGGGGCCGGATTGTCGCAACTGGTGGGCAAGACGGTGGACCTGGGCGCGGGCCTGACGCTGTCGTTGGGCAGCTATGACCGGACCTCCCGCGAGCTGAGGGACGTACGGGTAGAGAAGTGGCTGCCGGACGGGGAAAGGCGGGCCACCCTGATCTTCGCCGATGCGGGAACCTTCGAGAACAACGTTCTCTCGCTGCGCGGGTACAGCGTCTATACCGTGGATTACGCGGCGGCGGCGCAACTCTCCGCTGTGCCGGAAAATGATCCTGTGGCCTTCCGCGCGGCGGTGCAGAACGTGTTTCCCAGCGTGGTGATCCCCGAACAGGCCAGTGACACGCTGAATGTGGATACTGGGCTGTCGCGCAAGCAGACGCTGGCCACCTACGCCGACGCTATCGGTGCGGACGCGCAGGGCTGGCCCGAATTGATCACGGCATTGACCGCTCCCGGCGTGAAACCCGCCGAACGTCAGGCGGCGCGGCTGAACCTGAACCGCAAGCTGGCGCTGCCCTTCGGCAATCTGGTGCTGGCGCTGGCCGCCCTGCCCTTCGCCCTGCGCTTCGGGCGCACGCTGGGCGTCAGCCTGGGAATTGCCCTGCTGATCGCGGTGGCGTATTACCTGCTGTTCTTCGTCGGCCTGACGGTGGCGGCGGCCCTGCCTGCCTTTCCAGAACTGGGCGCGTGGCTGGCCAACATCGTCTTCGCCGGGGCCGGGCTGTGGCTGCTGAGGCGAACATGAAAGGGGCGACCCTGCCAGGCACTTCACCACTGCGCGCCCTGTTTGTCGGCGCGTCCATCGGTTCAGGGCACCACCAGGCACAGACCGCCGTGCAGCAGGCCCTGAGTGGGCGGGGTACCGCCGTTCAGGGTTTACAGAGTGACGTGGTGGGCTACCTGAGCGCCGCCGAACGAAGCTGGACGGTGGACCTGTACGACTTCGAGCTGCGGTACGCCCCGTGGCTGTACGAGGCTTTCTACCACGGGACCGATCATGACCGCTCCTTCAGCATGATTGAATTTTTCTGCCGCTGGGTCGGCCTGAAGGGAATGCGGCGTGATCTGGACCTCACCCAGCCGGAACTCGTGCTGAGCAGCTACTGGTCCTCGGTGCCCCTGGCGCACCATGTCCAGCGGCAGACCGGGCAGAGCTTCATCAATGCGCTGATCGTCACGGACTACCGCGCCCACCGCCACTGGATCAGGCACGAGGCCGATCTGGTGATGGTGGCCACGGAGCAGACAGCGCAGCAGATGATCGAGCGCGGCCTGGACAGCCGCAAGCTGGAGGTCACCGGCATTCCCATCTCGGCCCGCTTCAGCGCCCTGATCGGGGCGGACCGGGCGGCCCTGCGGGTCAGGTACGGCCTGCGGCCTGACGTGCCGCTGTTGCTGGTCTCTGGGGGGGGAACAGGCAGTTATCCGGCTCTGGGCCGCGTGCTGGGCGAACTGGGCAGCCTGGGACGGCGGGTGCAGGTGCTGGTGCTGGCTGGGGCCAGGGGCCGGGGCATTCAGCAGGTGGGCGGGGCCACCGTCCACGAACTGGGCCACACCGACGACTTTCCCGAACTGCTGGCCGCCTCCGATCTGGTGGTGGGCAAGGCGGGCGGCCTGACCGTGGCCGAGGCCACCGCCCTGGGCGTGCCGCAGGTGATCCACGCGCCGATTCCCGGTCAGGAGGAATACAACGCCGCTTATCTGGAAGGCTGCGGCGCGGGCCTGTGGGCACATGACCTGAGCGAGCTGCGCCCCGCCGTCCTGCGCGCCCTGGACGACGACGAGAACGCCCGTATGGGCCACAACGCGGCAGCCATCAGCGTGCCGGACGCGGCAGACCGGGTGGCGGCGGCGCTGCTCAGGCGGCTGGGACGGTGAGGAGATCTGGAAGTTCAAGGGTCAGAGACTCTGAGTCTGATGGCTCTTTTTCCATCAACTGTCAACCGCCAACCATTAACCGCCTGCTCGTTCCCATAGCCGCCCTGACCGCTTACCTGATTCTCCCTGCCCTGGCCGTGCAATTCGCCAACATCGGCCTGCTGCGCGAGGGCAGCCGGGGGCGGCGTGAGCTGGCACTGACCTTCGACGACGGGCCGGACCCCACCACCACGCCCGCCGTGCTGGATGCGCTGCGGGAGGCTGGGGCGCGGGCCACCTTTTTCGTCATCGCGGGCCGGGCCGCAGATCACCCGCAGTTGATCGCCCGTATGCTGTCCGAGGGGCACGAGGTGGCCGCGCACGCTGAGAAGCACCTTCACGCCTGGATTCGCACGCCCTGGGGCAGTTTTCTGGACGTGCTGCGGGCGGTGCGGCGGGTGGGCGCAGTGACGGGGCAGTCTGTGCGGTATCACCGGCCACCCCACGGGGCCTACACCCTGGCCACCGTGCTGGGTCAGCGGGCGGCAGGGGTGCGCGGCGTCCACTGGAGCGTGGAGGGTCAGGACTGGCACGCGAGCCTCACGCCGGAAGGGCTGCGAGACCGCCTGCTCCTGCGTGCTGGCCCCGGTTCCATCGTCGTGCTGCACGATGCTGGGCCGGGGGCGGCCAGCACGGTGGCGATGCTGCCGGGGCTGTTGCGGGAATTGAAGGTGCGCGGCTACGCCTTCAAGTCCGTATCCGGGTTGGAGGGCGCGACACCCGTCGGTTCGGCGGCGCTACGGCGGCGGGCGTTTATCGCTGTGGACTATCTGTTTGACCGTCTGGGCCGCATCCAGCCGACGGCGGGCCGGGCCGACAACCTCTTCCGCACGGGGTATTCGGCCTTTCCGTTACGGGGCGTCACGCTGGCCGACGGCACCGCCGTCCCGAAGGGCGCTCCGTGCGCCGAGTTTCACGTCAACAATCCGCTGATGGTGGACCTGGGGATCAACCGCCCCGCCATCCGGCAGGCGCAGCGGGATTACCGGTTGGTGGCCGGGGACCTGCTGCGCCGCCCGGACCTGCGGGGCGCGCAGTACGTCTTCTGCCTGAGCGCCGTCTCGCCGCTGATGGCTGTCATGGGTTTCGAGACCTACGATCTGCCCCCTGCCGATGCCCGCCGCCTGCAATTCTGGGCGCGCGTGATGCGCTGGGGCTTTGCGGGCGCACCCAAAGTGGCCGAGCCGAGGCTGAGCATCCTGAGCCGGGCAGCGTTCCTGGCACAGTACGGGGACGGTGGGTAGCGCGGGGCACGCGGTTTCTCCTTTTTGCCCAGGCCAAAGCTGTGGCTGCACTGATCTCTCGTTCGGTCCACTCCCGAATGACCAGAACATCGGTTCCCGAAGCCAGATTGCGATTAACCCGGTGTCGCGGTCAGAGCCACGTCCCCACGCCACAGGGACAGCGCGCTGACCGCCAGGATCACAGCCAGCGGGAGCGGCACGTCGCCCAGGTCCATCCGCAAATCTGTGCCGCTCGTGTAGCCGCCAAAGCGCCCGCGCACCTCTCCCGCGTAGTGGCGCAGATTGAGGTCCAGGCCATCGGTAAAGCGCCCGTAGCGGCCCACCGCCCCATCCTGTGTGAATTCTAGTCGGGCGTCTATGCCGTCCACGCCGCCCAGATGCAGGTGCAGTTCTCCGGCGACAACCCCGGCGCGCAGGTCAAAGCCGCGCGTGAAGCTGCCCACCCGGCCCTCCAGCCCATCTGCCGTCAGCGAAACCACGAGGTCCTGCCCCGCCGTGAAGCTGCCGATGCGTCCCCGCAGGCGCTGGCCGTCCCAGGTGCTCTGAAGATCGAGACCCTCGCTAATGTTGCCCAGGCGTCCGCGCAGCGCTGTCTGTGGGGCTGTGTCCGGCATGACCGTCATGGCTGGATCTTAAACCGGGCAGTCTCTCAAAAGCCTGACGTGGTGGGACGGGTATGCTTGCCGCCATGTCCCGATTAGACGCGCAGGTGGAGTTCCTGCTGACCTGTGACCGTCTCAAGGCCGTGACGCGCACCACCCTGCTGCACAGCGGCGAGCGGGCCGAGAACAGCGCCGAGCATTCCTGGCATCTGGCGCTGATGGCCATGACACTGGGCGAATACGCGCCGCCCGGCACGAATCTGAACCGGGTGATGGAACTGCTTGTTGTGCATGATCTGGTAGAGGTTTACGCCGGAGACGTGCATTTCGATCAGTCTGAAGCCGGTAAAGAGGAGCAGGTCCAGCGCGAGACAGAGGCGGCGGCGCGGCTATTCGGGCAGCTACCGCCGGATCAATGCGACACGTTCCGGCAAGCCTGGCAGGAATTCGAGGCCCGCCAGAGTCCTGAAGCCCGCTTTGCGCGTGCCCTGGACGCCTTGCAGCCGATGTTGCTGACCTGGGGGCCGGGCGGGGTTGGCTCGGCGGCACACCCCGAATTGACCCTGGGGCGTTTGCTGGCGCTCAAGCGTCCGGCACTGGAGGATTTTCCAGAGCTGTGGGAGCTGTCCCAGCAGACGGCAGCGCGGGCGGTGAAGGCGGGCATCATGCCTGAATAGATAGGAAGAGGCGGCCTCCAGACCCTGGAAGCCGCCTCAGACTGGTTTTGCTTACAGCTCCAGCAACATGCGTGCCGGGTCTTCCAGCAGGTTCTTGATCATGACCAGGAACTGCACGGCTTCCTTACCGTCGATGATGCGGTGATCGTAGGACAGCGCCAGATACATCATCGGCGCAATCACCACCTGACCGTTCTGCGCGATGGGCCGCTCGATGATGTTGTGCATGCCCAGAATGGCGCTCTGCGGCGCGTTGATGATCGGGGTACTCATCATGCTGCCGAACGTTCCGCCGTTGGTGATCGAGAAGGTGCCGCCGCTCATGTCGTCCATGGTCAGCTTGCCGCTGCGGGCCTTGGCCGCATAGCCCGCGATTTCCTTCTCGATTGTCGCCAGCCCCATGCCGTCGGTGTCGCGCAGGATCGGCACCACCAGACCGCGCTCGCTGGCCACGGCAATGCCCACGTCGTAGAAGCCGTGGTAGATGATGTCCTTGCCGTCGATACTGGCATTGACCAGCGGGAAGGCTTTGAGGGCCTCGGTGGCGGCGCGCACGAACAGGCTCATGAAGCCCAGCTTGACGCCGTGCTTGGCGACAAACTGATCCTGATACTTCTTGCGCAGGTCCATGCTGGGCTGCATGTTGACCTCGTTGAAGGTGGTCAGCAGCGCGGCGCTGTTCTGCACTTCCTTCAGGCGCTCGGCAATGCGGGCGCGGATGCGGGTCATCGGAACGCGTTGCTCGGTACGCGGGCCACTGGGAATGATGGCTGAGGGCGCGGGCTGGGCAGGCTTTGCCGACGCTGGGGCTGCGGCTTTCTGCGGTCCCTGATCGGTGCTTCCGCCCTGAGAAGCAACAACAGCGTCCTGCTTGGTGATGTTGCCGCGCGGGCCGGTGGCCGGAATCTGCGAGACGTCCAGATTGTTCTCGGTCACGACTTTGCGGACGGCGGGGGAGAGGTCTTCACGCCGCTCTGCCCCCTGGGCCGCAGGCTGGGTGCCCGTGCTGTCGGGCTGGACGGCGGTACCGCCCGCGCTCTTTTCGTCGGCAATGGGGCCGCTGGTTTCCTCTTCAGTGGCTTTTGCTGCTAGGGCGGCAGGTGCGCTGCCCGCGTCGCCCATCACGCCCAAGACTTCCTCGCTCAGAACTGTATCGCCCTCGTTTTTGGCGACGCTTTGCAGGACGCCATCGGCCTGCGCCGTGACCTCCAGTACCACCTTGTCGGTCTCGATCTCGGCCAGCACGTCGCCGCGCTTGACGGCCTCGCCGGGTTGCTTGTGCCAGGTCAGCAGCGTGCCCTCACTGACCGATTCGGAAAAAACTGGAACTTTGATGTCCGCCATAGTGTCTGTAGTTATAGCGCCCAGGGGCTGTGACTGGGGTGGGAACGGCGGGGTTCAACTCTCGGCTTTTTTTGGAGGCTTGGCTTTTTTCGCCCCGTTCAGGGCCACGGCCTGCTGAATCAGCGCTTTGAATGCCTCCTCATCTATCGCCTCGCCCTCATGGATGTCTATGGCGCGGCGCGTGTTGCCCTCCAGACTGGCGTTGAAGATCCGGGCCGGATCGTCCAGCGATGCACCTTTGGCGAAGGTCAGTTTGACGGCCCCCTTGTACGTCTCGCCCGTGCAGATGACGCCGTCATGCTCCCAGACGGGCGTGCCGCCCCACTTCCACGTCTCGGTCACGTCCGGGTCGGCCTCCAGAATCAACGCCCGCATTCTGCTCAGGCTTTCGCCGCGCCAGTCGTCCAGGCCAGCGATCTTCTCCGAGATGAGTTGCGATGCCGACTGGTCCGCGCTCACGTCTGACTGGCTCATGTTTCCCCTTCAGAGGCCGCGAATGTTCAGAATGGAGTGCGGTCAAGGCCCCACTAAAATGAGGCGGGAATCCATTCCATCGCCCTGCCTTCCTGGCCCCGCGTTCACCCGTTTTCCAGCCCATTCTAGTTCGCAGCCCCCATACTGTGTGCCATGCTGCGAATAGAAGCCGCCGAAATCATGATCGTCCGCCTGCCGCTGAAATTCCGGTTCGAGACCAGTTTCGGCGTGCAGACCGCCCGCACGGTGCCGCTGCTGGTGCTTCACGGTGACGGTGTGCAGGGCGTCTCGGAGGGCACGATGGAAGTGGCCCCGATGTACCGCGAGGAGACGCTGGCCGGGGCGCTGGATCTGGTGCGGAATATCTTTTTGCCGCGCATTCTGGGCAAGACCTTTGCTAACCCGGAAGAGCTGAACGACGCCTTGGGCGCGTTCCGGGGTAACAAGATGGCCCGCGCGATGGTGGAAATGGCCGCGTGGGACCTGTGGGCCAGAATGCTGAATGTGCCGCTGGGCACGCTGCTGGGTGGGCGCAAGACTGAAGTGGAGGTAGGCGTCAGCCTGGGCATTCAGGCCGATGAAGCCGCCACGGTGGACGCCGTGCGCCGCCATGTCGAGCAGGGCTACCGCCGGATTAAACTCAAGATCAAGCCCGGCTGGGACGAGGCCCCGGTGCGCGCCACCCGCGAGGCGTTTCCCGACATCCGCCTGACCGTGGATGCCAACAGCGCCTACACGCTGGCCGATTCGGTGCGGCTGAGGGCGCTGGACCAGTACAAGATGACCTATATCGAGCAGCCGCTGGCCTGGGACGATCTGATCGATCACGCCACACTGCAAAGCCGCCTCCAGACCCCGCTGTGCCTGGACGAGAGCATTGCCAGCGCGGCAGATGCCCGCAAAGCTCTGACTATCGGTGCGGGCGGCGTGATCAACCTCAAGGTGGCCCGCGTGGGCGGTCTGGCCGAAGCCCGGCGCGTGCATGACGTGGCGCAGGCGTTTGGTGCTCCGGTGTGGTGCGGCGGCATGCTGGAGGGCGGCGTGGGCCGGGCACACAACATCCACCTGTCCACCCTGCCCAACTTCACGCTGCCGGGGGACACCTCCAGCGCCAGCCGCTACTGGGAAACCGACATCATCAACGAGCCGCTGGAAGCCGTGGACGGCCTGATGCCTGTGCCGCAGGGACCGGGCATTGGCGTGACCCTCAACCGCGATTTTATCGAGAGCGTGGCCGAGCTGACGGAGGAACACCGCCCTTGAGTCCGGTCCCCGCCTCGTTGCCGCTGCGTCCCTACGTGATCCGCGACGTGACCGATCCGTGGGCGATGCGCGGGCTGGAAGGCGTGCAGGTGGACGCCTGGGGCTACCCGGACCGCGAGGTGCTGCCCAGCAGCATGTTCCGTATCAGTTCGGTGTGCGGCGGCGTGGTGCTGGGCGCGTACGCGGCAGACGCGCCGGAAGATGGGACGCAGCTTCCCTTCGGGCTGGCCTACGGCTTTCCGGCGCTGGCGGGCGGGCAACTGTGGCACCACTCGCACCTGCTGGCGGTCCACCCCGACTGGCGCGGCAGCGGGCTGGCGGTGGCCCTCAAATACGCGCAGCGCGAGCGGGTGCTGGCGCAGGGGATCACGCGCATGACCTGGACCTTCGACCCGCTGATCGCCCGCAACGCCCGCCTGAATCTGGGCAAGCTGGGCGCGCGGGCCGTGTCTTACCATCCCGACTGGTACGCGCTGGGCGACGATCCGGCCACCGCCTTTCCCGCAGACCGATTGATGATCGAGTGGGACCTGTCCCAGCCGCGTGCAGCGCGCCCGCCGCCTGCCCCCGACGGCGAAATGGCCCTGGCTGCCGTGCCGGAAGGGGAGGAACCGGACGCACCGAGACTGAAGTTGAATGGCCTGCAAGTGCTGGCCGAAGTTCCCCGCAAGGCCGAGCTGATGAACGAGGCGTTGCGCCTCGGCTGGCGGCTGGCGCTGCGTGAGGTCATGGGCGAGTACATGGGGCGCGGGTACGTGGTCACGGACCTGGCCGCCGATGGCGAGCGGGTGTATTACGTGCTGACACGGGACGCTCAAGCAGTTTGATCGCAGGCCGCAGCGCGTCTGGATTGTCAGATCGTCAGGCGTCTCCCGCCATCTCCACTCCGACTGTGTTATGTTATTTACATAAGGGGGTTCAAATGTTACATATAGAATTTGTCACCGATCTGGGCGCGACGGTTACCGTGGATGTGGAGAGTGCCGACAAGCTGCTGGACGTGCAGCGCCAGTATGGCCGTCTGGGCTGGACCAGCGGCGCGGTGCCAGGGGGCGGGTATCAGTTTCCGCTGGACAACGAGAGCGACTTCGACTGGTCCCTGATCGGGGCCAGAAAATGGACCAACCCGGAAGGTGAGGACATGGTCATCCACCGGGGGCTGGCGTACCGCCGCCGCGAGCTGGAGGCCGTGGACAGCCGCAAGATGAAGCTGCCCGCCGCCGTCAAGTACAGCCGTGGGGCACGCGGCACCGATCCCGAACATGTGCGCGAGAAAGCCGACGGCGAATTCGAGTACGTGACGCTGGCGATCTTTCGGGGGGGCAAGCGGCAGGACCGTTACGCCACGCCCGGAGGAGGCCGCGCACCGCAGCAGGCCGCCCGTCCTGCCGCGCCCCGGCCCCAGCCTGTGGCGGCGCGGCCTGCCCCTGTGGCCGTGGTGGAAGACGAAACGCCGTTCTGACAGTGATGCGGGCTGAACTGGGCGTGGGCGGCTTTCGGAGCCGGCCTTGCACCAGTCGTCATCTGCTCCGCTGTGCTGATTCGGGTCAGTCCGTGGCGGGTCCTGAAAAAGCCTCAATCCTCCGCCCAATACTGGCGCTCACCTCCTGACGCTTCAGATATGACCCCATGACCCCGATCATCTGGGTCTGCGGGTTTACTTGATGGGCCAGCGTCGCCAGCAGCAGGGGCGACTTCTGGTCCCGAACTGGCAGCAATTGCCTCCCGGATCGCGCCCCGCGTGGCCGCCGCCCCTTGGGGAGAGGACGCCAGTAGAATTCGGGCAGCGCGAAAACTGTGTCGTGGCTGAACGTCAGGTGCGCGTCACCGGGACATCGTCAGCTTCTGGCCCTTGCCACTCTCGCCCCCTCCTCAACCAGGCCACCCAAGGAAAACCCTGATGACCGAACCCGTCTCCCAGAATTCCGTTCTCCCTTCAGTCATGGCGCACCTGCGAGCGCTGGTGGAAGCCACTGGCCCCAGCGGGTCTGAAGAAGACGTGGTGCAACTGGTGGTCAGGGCCGCCCGCCCCTATGCCGACAGCCTCGACGTGGATGCCTTCGGCAACGTGATTGCCGTGCGCCACGCTGCCCAGGCCGGTGCGCGGCGCTGCGTCATCTCGGCGCACATGGACGAGGTGGGCTTCCGCGTCTATAAGATCGGCGGCGACGGGTTCCTGCGGCTGGAAAAGCTCGGCGGCCTGGATGACCGGATTCTCCCGGCGCAGCGCGTCTGGATTCGCACCGACAGCGGCGAGCGCTTGCTGGGCATCATCGGCATCAAGAGCGCCCACCTGTTGAATGACGCTGACCGTACCAGCGTCGTGCCTTATGCCAATCTCTATGTGGATATTGGCGCACGCAGCCGTCAGGAAGTCCTCGATATGGGCGTGGCCGTAGGCGATCCGGTGGGCTTTGTCGGCAGCCTGACCGAACTGGGCCGCCAGAGTGGCCGCTACACCGCGCACGCCCTGGATGACCGGGCAGGCTGCGCCGTGCTGCTGACCCTGCTCGAACGCTTTCACGGGACGCCGCCGCCAGTCACGCTGGTCCTGGTGTTCTCGGTGCAGGAGGAAGTCGGCCTGCGCGGCGCGTCCGCCCTGGCCCGCCACCTTCAGGCTGATGTGGCGCTGGCCCTGGACATGACGGCAGCCGATGACACGCCCGAGTTCTCCGGCCCGCACCTGCAACTGGGCGCTGGCCCCACCGTCAAGATGATGGACGCCTCGACCCAGGCGCATCCGGCCATTCGCCGGGGTCTGCTGGGCGCGGCCCGGAAACGGGGCCTGGCCGTGCAGCGCGAGGTCCTCAAGGGGATCGGCACCGACGCCGGGGCCTTGCAGTACCTGGGTCAGGGCGTGCCAACCGGGGCTGTTTCGGTGGTCAACCGCTACACCCACAGTCCCGTGGAAGTGCTGGACAGCCGCGATCTGGAAGGGGCGGTGGCGCTGCTGGAAGGTTTCTTGCACGACCTCCCTGACCTGGATCTGCGTTTTGTGGCGCTGGACGGGGAGGCTTCAGGCTGACCGCTCTTCCGGCTCCCTGCGCAAGTTTCAGGCCGCCGCCGTAGCGTCTTGTACTGTGGCGTCTTGGGCAGGTCTTTACCCGTCGTCCGCGTGTTCAGGCCAGTCTTCAGAATGCGGGGATGCGAATTCCCAGACGACTGATCCTGGCAGCGGCGGTCACGGCCATCGCCATGCGCCGCAAGTTCATCCCGGCCTACGATCTGACTGGCAAGAGTGTCCTGATCACGGGCGGTTCGCGCGGTCTGGGTCTGGCGCTGGCCGCCGAGTTTCTGAAGCGTGGGGCCAGTGTCACGCTGATGGCGCGCGATCCTGCCGAGCTGGAGCGCGCGGCCCAGCAGCTCGGCGGGGACAGGCGGGTGCAGACCGTGGCGGGCGACGTGACCCGTGAAGACGATCAGCGCCGCGCCCTGGCCGAGGTCACGCGCCTGCACGGCGGTCTGGACGTGCTGGTCAACAACGCGGGCCTGATTCAGAGCGGTCCGCTGGCCAACATGACCGAGGCCGATTTCCGCCGGATCATGGAGGTCAACGCCTTCGCGCCGCTGCTGCTGACCCGGCTGGCCGTGCCCGAACTGCGCCGCCGGGGCGGGCGGGTGCTGCTGGTGTCCTCGGTGGGCGGCAAGGTGGCGGTGCCGCATCTGGCCCCCTACAGCGTCAGCAAATTCGCCCTGACGGGGATCGGGCAGGCCCTGCGTACCGAACTGGCCGGGGACGGCATAGTGGTGACCACCGTCTGCCCCACAGTCATGCGAACGGGCAGCCCGCGACAGGCCGAGATCAAGGGGCAGCATCAGCAGGAATACGCCCTGTTCGCCACGGTGGACAATTTCCCGCTGATCTCGCTGGACGCCCGTGAAGCCGCCCGCCGCATGGTGGACGCCCTGGTGCGCGGCGACGCGGAAGCCCCCATCGGTGGTTCTGCCGTGCTGCTCAAGTACGCTCAGGCGCTGGCCCCGCAGCTCACCGCCGATCTGCTGGCGCTGGGCACCCGCCTGTTGCCCGCCGCCACCCGCAGCGACGGGGCCGTTCTGGGCAAGGAGGCTGAAACGCCATTGACCCGCCACAACCCCATCAAGAACGAGGCCGAACGGGAATTCAACGAACTGGATGGTCAGGATGGGGAAGAGGCATCCTGACGTTCCGGGGAGAACCTTTGCGGGGAGTGACTGGGAAAAGAGCCGCGCTGCCAGGGGTCAGAACGTCTTCAGCACAGGGCTGTTCTCTCTGACTGGTCCGCCTTCCTGGCCTGCATTTGAGGGATGCGAGGTTTTTCACGCTCCAGGAGGCTCAAGACCCTGTTTGTAAGTGTGGCGCAAGGAACTGAAGGGTATAACGGGGTGAGATGACCCACTCCTGTACCCTGTCCCTGCTCAGCCGAGGCCAGCGCCCGTGACCGCCCTGCTGCTGGCGGCCCTGTTCGTGGTGGGCCTGCTGCTGCTGGTCCGCTTCCCGGAGCGTGCCCTGAGCGTCCTGGCCACCCTGCTGGGGCTGGGGCTGGTGGCCACATTGATCGTGCTGGCACACAGCGGCGCGGCGCAGGGCAGTTCCTGGACCGCCGCGCTGGACCGGGCACAGGGCGCGCTGAGCGTGCTGGCCGTGATCGTGGGCGGCGGCCTGATCTCGCTGCGTCCCTCCTCCGCCCTGCCCGCGCAGCCCGCGCGCCGCAAGGAGGTCAGGCTGCCCAGCGGCAAGCCCACGCGGGTGTCGCGCGCTCCCACCCTGACGCGCCGCGCCGCCCTGTCGGCCACCAAGGCGGACCTCAAATTCCAGGATTACGAGGTCATGGACCGCATCGGCATCGGCGGAATGGGCAGCGTATACCGCGCCAAGCGCAACAGCGACGGGCGCATCGTGGCCCTGAAAGTGCCGCAGGAAAAGTATCTGGCCGACGCAAAATTCGTCAAACGCTTCTACCGCGAGGCGGAAGTCCTCAAGAGATTCAACCACCCCAACATCGTGCGGGTCTACGACTACCGCATGCAGGACCCCGAGCATTACATCGCCATGGAATTTCTGGACGGCGACAGCCTGGAAGCCCTGCTGGAAGACAGCACCCTGGCGTTTGACGAGTCGGTGCAGGTGATCCGCGCATTGGCCGACGCCTTGCGCCACATCCACATGCAGAACGTGGTCCACCGCGACATCAAACCCGGCAACGTGATGATGCTCAAGAACGCCTTTCAGGGCGGCCAACTGCGTGAAGGCGGCGTCAAGCTGATGGACTTCGGCATCGCGGTGGGCAAGGTCCTGACCCGCCTGACCATGACGGGCGCGCGGGTGGGTACCCCGATCTACATGGCCCCCGAACAGGCCAAGGGCAATCGCGTGGACGCCCGCAGCGACGTGTATTCCCTGGGCCTGCTGGCCTACGAGATGGTCAGCGGCCAGACCGCCTTCCGGGGCAGTTACGAGGCCGTGGTGCATCAGCAGGTCTTCGAATCTCCCAAGCCGCCCAAACAGGTCAGGCTGGAAGTGCCGGGCCGCCTGAACGACCTGATCCTGAACATGATCGAGAAGGACCCGGCGCAGCGTCCCACTCTGGACGAGGTGATCACCCGCATTGATGCGGGCGTGCTGAGTGATGAGGTCTTCGGCGATCCGCTGGCCCTGGCTCTGAGCGTGCAGGAAAAGCGCGGTACCGTGCGTCTGCTGGACCTGCACGGCAAGCTGCGCGCCAGCCTGTGCGATCACAGCAATGCGGCACAGGGTCTGCCCAGCGTGCCCAATGCCCTGGCCGGGGACGCGGACGGCAACCTGTACGTGACCTTGCAGGAATACCGCCAGGGCAAGTCGGGCGCGCTGGTCCGCAAGCTGGACCCGCAGGGTCAGGAACTGCTGTCCTTCGGCCCCTATGGTCTGGGCGAGGGCGAACTGCTGCAACCGCTGGACATCGCCTTTACCCAGGGCCACATCTACGTGCTGGACGGCGAGGCGCACCATATCGTCGTGTACAACACCGCCGGACAGTTCGTGCGGCGCTTCGGCGGGCGCGGACAGGGCCTGGGCCGCTTCGACAAGCCGCGCCGCATGGTGGCCTCACCAGACGGCCACCTGTACGTGCTGGACACCGGCAACAACGAGGTCCAGAAGTTTACCGCGCAGGGCGACTACCTCAGCCGCTACGCTTTCCGGCTGGACCGCCACAGCGAGGGCCTGCGGACGCTGGAGGGCCTGGGTGTGGACCGTCACGGCGCGGTGTATATCGTGGACGGTGTGGCCCGCAAACTCCGCAAGATCGAGGCCGACGGCACCCCCGGCGTGACCTTCTCGCTGGACACGCTGGTGGGCGAACCCACCGAGGCCCCGTGGCTGATCAGCGTGGGACCGGAGGGCCAGATCTACGCCGTGCGCCAGGGCGGGCAGGTGCTGCGGACCATTTCCAGTGCGGGCGATCCCATCTCCAGCCGCGACATGTACGCCCCGGTGCAGGCCATGACGCTGCTGGACCGCCCCCACTCCGGCGCGGGCCAGTCCCCTCCGGGCAGATCGGTGGCCGAAAGACTCAACCCGGTGCAGCCCAGCGAGGAGAAGGCCACTCCAGCGCAGTCCGGCCTCCAGACCGCCGCCAGCATCTGAGCTTTGCCCAGATCGGCGGATTTCTGAGCTGCCCTCGAAGCTCTTGTGACTCCATCTGGTGGGGCAATTCTCTGGCAAGATGCTCTAACATCTGGGCCACCCATGTCCCCATTGCCGCTGCTGACCCTCTACACCCGAACCGGCTGCCACCTGTGCGAGCAGGCACAGGCGAATCTGGCGCGGCTGGAGTTCCGGGTCCAGTTGCTGGATGTGGACACGAGCGCCGAATGGCGGCGGCAATACGGCGACGACGTGCCCGTGCTGGCCCTAGGCGAACGGGTGCTGGCGCGCGGCGTTCTGAGTCCGGGCCGCCTGAGCATGATCAAACTGCAATTGCTGCGCGCCGCAGAACCGCCCACGCCTGAGCATCCCGAAGGTTGAACGGCACAGGTGCAGGCAGGTTCGTTGGGAAACCCGGCTGCAATCCTGGGGAGACGGCTGGCCGGACGGATTTCGCGCGCCGACTTTCTGGTCTTCCTGGTTCAGTGGGCGACTGCCGACACTGCGCCCAGGCCGTCCACCCGTGCCAGTTCGGTGTCGATGGCCGCGTCCAGCAGGCGGCGCACTGCCGGGTAAGGTTCGCTGGCGCTGGCCCCGGACGCCATGACGTGGCCGCCGCCGCCCAGCGCCACCGCGACGTTCTGCGCGCTGACCCCACCGCGTGAGCGCATCGACAGTTTGACCCGCTCTCCAAAGTCCTTGATCATCACCGCAAGGTCCGCGCCCTCGGAGTTGCGCAGCAGGCCCACGTAGGACTCGACGTCTTCCCAGGTGGCCCCGGCCCGCGTCAGCATGGCGTCGTCCACGCGGGCCAGCACCACCCGGCCATCACGCGTGAACTCCATGGTGTCCAGCACCTCGCGCAGCAGCAGGTAGTAGGCGCGCGGGTTCTGGCCCATGGAATCGTTGATCCAGCCCAGCCGCGCGCCGTGTTCCAGCAGGCTGGCGGCGCACTCGAAGGTTTCCGGCGTCACGCTGTCGAATTTGAAGCTGCCAGTGTCGGTGATCAGGCCCAGCATCAGCGGCGTGGCGACCTCCTCGGTCCAGGTGATGCCCAGCTCATCCAGCACGTCGGCCACCAGCATGACCGCCGCTGGTTTGCCCGGATCGACCAAGCCCGCCGTGGCCCGCCGCTGGTTGGTACCGTGGTGATCGATATTGACCACCTGACCGGAAAACTGCCGCAGGTCCGCGCCCGCCACCCGGTCCGGGTCGTTGTTGTCCACATCCACCACCACGGCCAGCGCACCCTCCGGCCAGTCTGTCAGCGGCGTGCTGGTTTCTCCGGGTTCAGGCAGGAAACGCAGGTAGCGCGGTACGTTCATCGGTGCGATCACGGTCTTGCCCAGATCCCGCAAGGCCCGCGTCAGGCCCAGCAGACTGCCCAGAGCGTCGCCGTCCGGGTTTTCATGCGAGAGAACGACCACCGGCCCGTCGTGGGCGCGCAGCAGGGCCGCAACTTGCCTGACCTCCTGCTGATACTGATGATTGTCCCCATTAGAAATCTTCACGCCTGGACTATAACGACTCCAAATTAGAGAAATGTTGAGCGCATGTGTTTTGAATGGACGGTGGTAAATGAATTCGACCAGATCCTTCCAGTTGCAGGAGACGGTGTTTCCGTCCATTTTCCGCTGTGTGGCAGGGCGAGCCGGACTGCCGGGCTGCGGGTACAGTGGCAAATGCCAGTTCATCGGCGGCTTCGTTCTCATTTACCGGGCTGCGTGCAGGTCTGAACAGAGCCGGGTCATCCGCACGCCGGGTGCGCCACAATCTCAGACGTGAATGAATCTGTCCTGCCCGCCCGTCATGTCGCCTTCGATTGGGGAGGCGTGTTTACCGTCGGCACCTTCGACGGGCGCAGCACCCAGAACGTGGCGGACCGCAGCGGCGTACCCGTCGAGCGCGTTCGGGACAGTTATTTTCGCCATGTCCGGCAACTGGAAGTGGGCGCGTGGACCCTGGACCACTTCTGGTCCGTGTTGCAGGAAGAAACTGGCGTCACACTGCCCTACGCCGACTTCGAGGCGCTGTATCTGGGCAGCATTGCCGATCACGCGCCGATGTACGCCACGCTGGCCGCCCTGCCGGAAGGCGTGCGCGTGGGCCTGCTGAGCAACAACTACCCGGTGGTCAGTGACCATCTGCGTGCCGATCCCCGTTTTGCCCGTTTCGATGCGCTGGTCTTCAGCAATGAGCTGGGCCACAAGAAGCCCGCGCCGGAATCGTTTGCCGCTCTGGAAGCAGCTATGGGGCTTCCCGCCGCCCAGACCGCCTTCGTGGACGATGTGCAGGAGAATATCGACGCCGCCAACGCTGCCGGATTCCACGGCATCCTGTACCACCACGAGGCGCACGAGGAATTTGAGCGGGAGCTGGCGCAGTGGCTGGAGTAGGGCGAGACGCAAAGCTGACGCCCGGCCCTTCTCCCCGCCTCTCCTGTGGAGCTTCATAAGTTCACATGGAGAGGTTTTTTGCGCTGGGTTGATTGAGCTGTTTCCAGGCTCTGTGGGCGCATTGATTCGGGTGGTTTACCTGCCAGGGTGGTTTACCCCACCCCATCACAGGTAAACCGCCTCTCTGGCGTGCCTGCGTCCCGCACACTGTCTTCACAGCACCACAGGGAAACACATTCTTCCCACCCAGCCACCTCTCCCAGATGGGACGGGGACCGCCTTCCATACCCCCAGGAGAACCGACATGACCCAGCCCCAGAATGGACAGCCACACAGCCCGCGCACGCCCGCCGAGATTCTGGAAAAAACATGGCAGACTGAGGACCGCTGGAAGGGGATCAAGCGCAATTACGGGGCAGAGGAAGTCGTCAAGTTGCGCGGCAGCCTGCCCATCGAGTTCACCCTGGCGCGGCACGGCGCGAACAAGCTGTGGCGCATGATGAAGGACGAACCGTTCGTGAACGCGCTGGGCGCATTGACGGGGAATCAGGCCATGCAGCAGGTCAAGGCGGGTCTCAAGGCGATCTACCTGAGCGGCTGGCAGGTGGCCGGGGACGCCAACAATGCTGGGCAGATGTACCCCGATCAGAGCCTGTACCCCGCCTCCAGCGTGCCGGATGTGGTCAAGCGCATCAACAACACCCTGCGCCGCGCCGACCAGATTCAGACCAGCGAGGGGCGGGACGATATCGACTACTTCGCGCCCATCGTGGCCGACGCCGAGGCTGGGTTTGGCGGTCCTCTGAACGCCTTTGAGCTGATGAAGGCCATGATCGAGGCCGGGGCGGCAGGGGTGCATTTTGAAGACCAACTGGCCTCCGAGAAGAAGTGCGGGCATCTGGGCGGCAAGGTGCTGGTGCCGACGAGTCAGTTCATCCGCACGCTGAATGCCGCGCGACTGGCCGCCGACGTGAGCGGCGTGCCCACCGTCCTGATCGCCCGCACCGACGCCGACGCCGCCAACCTGCTCACCAGCGACATCGACGACAACGACAGGCCGTTCTGCACGGGCGAACGCACCCCGGAAGGCTTTTACTTCGTCAAGCCCGGCATCGAGCAGGCCATTTCCCGCGCCCTGGCCTACGCCCCCTACGCGGACGTGATCTGGTGCGAGACCAGCGTGCCGAATCTGGAGGACGCCCGCAAATTCGCGGAGGCGGTTCATGCCGAGTTCCCCGGCAAGCTGCTGGCCTACAACTGCTCGCCGTCGTTCAACTGGAAGAAAAACCTGGACGACGAGACGATTGCCAAGTTTCAGGTGGAGCTGGGCAAGATGGGCTACAAGTTCCAGTTCATCACGCTGGCCGGGTTCCACAGCCTGAACCACGCCATGTTCGAGCTGGCACACGGCTACGCCCGCAACCAGATGGTCAGCTTCGTGGAGTTGCAGGAGAAGGAATTCGCGGCCCAGGAACGCGGTTTCACGGCAGTCAAGCATCAGCGCGAGGTGGGAACGGGTTATTTCGACGCTGTGTCCAACGCCGCCGCCGGGGGCCAGAGCAGCACCAATGCGTTGGCTGGAAGCACCGAAGCCCAGCAGTTCGGGGCGCGGGAGCTGGCGGGGGCACACGACTGAGCTTCAGCAGTTGCGATCAGGAGGGGGAGCCGAAATTCTGGCTCCCCTTTTTGCTGTACTCGTTCTACGTGCTTGAAAAGAAGCGGCTCTGAGTGCGAAAACCGCTTCTCAACTTCTCTCTCTCCTCCACACTCCTTCCCGCTCCAGAACCGCGCAGCCGCCAACGTGGACGGCCATGACCGCGTCGCCTTGCATCTCCACCTCCACCTCCACCTCGCCGGGGGTGCCCAGCGCGTGCCCCTGGTAGATCACGCCGCAGGCCCGTCCGGCGCGCACCGGCAGGCGGCCCCCGTGCGCCAGCAGGGCCATCAAGGCTCCGCCCGCGCTGCCGGTCACGGGATCTTCGGAGATGCCCAGTGCCGGGGCGAAGTCGCGCGCCGCGAAGCGGTTGACGCCCATCGGGGCGTAGGCGTAGACGCTGCCCACGTCCAGCGCCCCGCTGAGCAGTGTAATCCGGTCCAGATCGGGTTCCAGCGCGTCCAGGATCACCGGGTCCAGCAACGGCACGAAAACGCTCCACAGACCTGTGCTGGCGGCGGCCAGCGGTAGCCCTCTGTGGATCATGCGGGCGTCGATGCCCAGCGCCTCGGCCAGCTCGGCGCGCAGGCTGCTGGGCACCGGGCGGATTTCGTGGCGCTGCTGGCGCATCCAGACCTGATGCGGTACCCCGGCCTCGCTGATCAGTTGCAGAGGCACGCGGCCTGCCAGGGTTTCGAGTTCCAGCAGCTCGCCGCGCCAGTGGCCCGATTGCGCCAGCATCAGCCCCAGCGCCAGCGTGGCGTGGCCGCAGAACTCTACCTCCTGCGTGGGCGTGAAGTAGCGCACCTGCACGGCGGAGCGGCCCATACGGGTCACGAAGACGGTTTCGGGCGCACCCAGGAAGGCGGCCAGTTCGCGCATCTCGGCCTCGCTTAGCCCGGAAGCGTCCAGCACTACCCCGGCGCGGTTGCCCTGGCCCAGCGTGCTGGTAAAGGCGCTGACCTCGCTGTAGGCGATCATACGGACCAATTTAGCGTGCCCGGCTGCCCAGAGAGGAAGAGAGATGCCAAATAGCCTGGGCACCGGGAAGTTTCAGGAGTGCGTTCACCTTTTTAGTCCACCCAGCCGCAAAAAAGCGCGGCACGCTGGGGAATCTATTCCCATCGCGTGCCGCGCCCACCTACCAGGCCCTTTATTTCAGGCTGGCCAGCGTCCTCTTCGCGTCATCCAGATCGCGCTTCTGCCAGAAGGTGTCGGCGGGCATGGCGACGGCCTTCTGAAGTTCGGCGGCGGCCTCTGTCCTCTTCTTCTGGAGGATCAGGGCGTTGGCGTATTCGATGTGATGGACGGCCATGTTCGGCTCCAGCGCAAAGGCCTTGGCAAAGTTGGGGGCGATCTGGTTCCTGTCCGCCCCGGTGGCGCGGCGGGCGATAAAGCCCTTCTCGTCCAGGTTGGCGTGCCACAGGCCCAGCGCCACGTAGGCCCCGGCCAGATTGGGATTGAGCTTGATGGCCTGATCCAGATTCTTCTTCATGTCCCCGGCCAGCCCCAGGCTTTGCAGGATGCCCGAGAACTGCGCCAGACGGCCCTGTGCGCGCGCCAGCTCAAAGTAGGCGTCGGCATTGTTCTTGTCCTTGGCAATCGCGCTGCTGGCATAGCCCTGCGCTTTCTGAAACAGTGCTTTTTTCTGGGTATCGGGCACCATTCCGGCCCCGGCGGTGGTGGCCTCGGCGGCCAGGGTCAGGCCCGCACTGGTGTTCAGGGCGGCGGCAGAGGCGGCGGCTTCCTGCCACTTGCCCGAGTCGTAGAGGGCCTGGGCGGCCCCCTGGCTCTGGGCAGAGGCGGCGGGGGCCACGAGGGCGGCGGTCAGGGCAAGGGTCAGCATGAGGTTACGCATAGGGATTCTCCGGGGGCCACGCGGGTGACCAGAAAAGGATTTGGGTTGAAGGCTGCGCCGAGTATACACAGCCGGGGCCTGGACTGCTGATGTTTGCGTCAGGAACGCTGGCCCGGCCCTTTTCTACACCGGGTCTATTTTGCTCCCGTGGGTGCTACCCTGGGAACCATCGTGGATTACAAGGCGGTGCTGGCTGACCTGCGTGCCCACCTGCCCCCGGATGCGGGCGGCGGGGATACGGCGGTGCGGCGCGGCAGTCTGCGCTGGCTGGAAACCCAGATGCGGGCGCGAGGGGCCGGGGGCGCGGCGGTGCGGAACATCATCTACCGCGACATCGGTACGGCGGCGGACCGGGAAATCCTGCGTGCCATCCTGGCCGGGCTTGCGGCTGAGGCGGGCCGCCCGCTGCCCGCAACGCCAGCCGTCCCCACGCCCCCCCCGCTGCCCGCCGAACTGGAACTGCTGGGCCGCAGCAAGAAACGCGCCTACCGCCAGTTTCTGGCCGGGGTGCGGGCGGGCCGCGCGCCCCGGCTGATCGTGACCGGGCGGGCCGGGGCGGGCAAGACCGTCCTGCTGGACAGCCTGGACGCGGCGCTGCGCGAGGCGGGCCTGCCCGTCAAAAAACTGTTTCTGTCCGGTGAGGTGTCCCGTCTGCTGGAACTGGAAGCTGCGCCCGGCACGGCCTACGCGCAGCTCGCGGCGGCGCAGATGGAGGCCGCGCGGCGTCAGCTTCCGGCGTCCGGCACGCTGCTGGTGCGCGTGACCGATGATCTGAGCTTCGCGGGTGGCCCGCCGCGCAGCGCCGACGGTTCGGTGATTTCCCCGGCACGCTGGGCTGCCGAACACCTGCTGCGCGCCGCACCGTCAGGGCTGGCCGTGCTGCTGGCCCTGGAAAAGGTTTCAGTCGATGGTCTCGGCCTGCCGCCCCCCGAGACCATCACCCTGCATCCGCCCACCCCTGCCGAGGCGCGCGGCTATCTGATGGCCCGTCTGGGCATTGCCCGCGCGGAGGCCGATTCACTGGTGGCCGAGACCGGACGCCACCTGGACCGCCTGAGTCTGCTGGTGCGCCTGCGCGGCGGCGAGACGAACGCGGACGCGCCGGACCTGTGGACGGACCCTGATATCTGTCGTCTGGTGGCGGCGACGGCAGCGCTGGCGGCCAGCACGCCGCACGTGCCCGTGACCTCCTGGCCCCCCGAACTGCTACGGACCGCGCTGGGCGCTGAATTCCGTCAGTTGCCGCCCCATGCCCGCGCCCTGCTGGCCGGTTCGGACGCGCTGGGCTGGACCCCTGCGCCCGCCCTGCGCGCCGCCTGGGAGGGGGCCGAGGCCAGAGACCGTGCTGGGGCGCTGCGCCGACTGGCCGGGCTGACCTCTGAGCCAGGGCGGCCCGTTCGACTGGCCGCGCTGGCAGCGCTGAAGGACTGGGCGGCACTGGCGGCCCACATTCGCGCGCAGCCCGACGACGCCCGCTGGCTGCCGCCGCTGTGGCCCTCCATCCGCCACGGCGCGGTGGGGGAGACCCGCGACGATCTGGCGGGGGCAGTGGTGCGCCACCACGCGGGCCGGGGCGACTACCACGATTCGGGGCTGCGCGACGCCCTGTTCACGCTGCTGGAGGCCACGCGCCCCCCGGTGCGGGCCTGGGCGCGGGTCAAGCTGGCCGAGAGCAGTCTGGAGGCCGGAAACATGGCGGCGGCGGCAGAGCAACTGGCCCACCCGGAGGTCTCTGCCCTGCTCCTGTCTACCGCGCCCCCCCGTGATCCCTGGGCGGTGAGTGCGTGCGCCGACGCGCTGCTGGTGCAGGCCGCCCTGGCGCGCTGGGCGGGCGATCTGGAAGCGGCCACCCGCGCCGTCATGGACCCGCGTGCGGCAGTGGGCGGCCCCCGCGCGGGCCTGTGGCGCGGATTGATCGCCAAGGATGCCGGACGCTGGGACGAGGCGCTGGGGGCGCTGGCCTCGGTGCCGCCTTCCAGCCCGCTGCTCTCTGCGCGTGCCCGCTATCAGGAGGGTGACCTGCGCCTGCGCCTGGGTCAGCCCGCCGCCGCACTGGCCGCCCTGCGCGACGCCGTGGCCCGGCTGGAAACGGCGGGGGCCGGAGAGGAGGAACGCGCCCGCGTGCTGGCCCGCAGCGCCACCGCCCTGCGCCGTCTGGGTCTGCTGGAGGACGCCCACGCCACCCTGAATCGCGCCCTGGACCTGCTCCCCCCCGATCCGCGCCGTCACGCCGATGGGGTGCCCCGCGCCCGCCTGCTGTCGGAAGGGATTCCATTGTTGCTGGCGCTAGGCCGCCCGGACGACGCACTGGCGGCCTCGGTCCAGGCCCTGGCCCTGCTGACAGGCCGCAGCGCCCGCCCCGCCGAGGTCCAGTACCGTCAGCGCCGCACCCATTACCGCGTGGCCCTGGCCTACCTGACGCGCGGGCTGGGCGGCGCGTACCTGCAACCCCTGCTCGGCCCGCTGCGGGATCACCCTGATTTGCAGCAGGCCCGCGCGCTGCTGGACGGCCTGATTGGGGAGGCCACGCCCGGAAGTGACCGCGACAGCATTCTGCTATTCGACATGTACCTCAGCCGCGCGCTGGCCGAACCCCACCCGGCGGCGGCGCTGGACTGCGTGACCCGCGCCCTGGCCCTGGCCGCCCACCCGTACGAGGAAGCCCAGGCCCGCACCATGCGCGCCGAGGTGCAGTGGCGCGCGGGCCGTCCCGCCGAGGCGCTGGCCGATCTGAACCGCGCCCACGCCCTGCTGCGCCGCGTGCAACCGGGACTGGATGACACGCCCGATCCCGGTTTGCAGGCGCAACTGCTCACGCTGGAGGCCGCCCTGACCATCGGTGACGGCCCACAGATGGTCCGTTGGCTGCGCGCGGCGCTGGCAGACCCGGCGTTGGCCCCCTTCCGTGCGGGCATGTGGCGGGCGCTGGGGCGGGTGCTGGAAGCTGGGGGGGACGCGTGGCCGCTGCTCCGAAGTCTGCACGGCCCGCGCGCCGAAGCCCTGGCCCATCTGCGTCCCGGCGACGCCCTGTGGCTGCTGGAAGGGGCTGGGGGCGAGTCCCCAGGTTGGCCGTCTCTACCGTGAGATTGAACATTTCCTGGGTCTGCCGACGATCTGATTTTACTGCGTGGCTCAGGGCGGCTCAGGGCTTTCCGCGCCGCGCCGTCCGCAGATTGAAACCGCGCCCCTCACGCCTCCCACCTGCGGGGGCTTACGCTGGGGTGTGCCCTATAACCGCTTTCCGCGTGCGCTGTTTCCGGCGTTGCTGCTCGCCCTGCCCGTGGCGGGGGCCAGTCCAGCCAGCGACCTGTTCCAGTCGGCCACGCGGCAGGTCGCGCGCGAGTATTACGGCTGGTCCACGGCGGATTTAAAAGCCCTGAGCGAGAAGTACGACGCCCTGCTGCGTGTGCGCTGTTCGGATCAGGGCGAGGCGTGTCCCTATGCCACGGGCCGCGATGTCCTGACCGACCTGTTCAAGGAATTTGGCGACGCCCACACCAATGTCCGTGACCCGGAGGGGGCCGAGCGGCTGCGCGAGGTGACGCAGGATCTGGCCGTTCAGCGCACCGGAGCGCGGCTGGCACGCGCCGAGGGCGGCCTGCTGGTGGTCTCGATCATCCCCGGCAGTCCCGCCGAGGCTGGGGGCCTGCGCGTGTTCGATCTGGTGACCACCGTGAACGGCGCAGCGGCAGGCAAACGCGGCGGCGAGAACGCGCCCATTGGCCCCAACGACTTTATCCGGCTGGAGCGGGCAGCCGAGCCTATCCGTGTGACCGTCCGGCGACCTGCCAGCCCGGAACTGACCCTCAGCCTCAGCACCCAGTCCCTGCTGGCCCGCGACGTGCCTACGTTGGCCTGGACGGGCACAGACGGCAAGGTGGCGGTGATCTCGTATCCCACTTTCCTGCCCAGCGATGCCTCGCAACTGTTTCTGGCCCGGCTGAAGGAAGCGCAGGCGGCAGGGGCGCGCGAGCTGATCGTGGACCTGCGCTACAACGGCGGCGGCAGCCTCACCGAGTGCGTGGCCGCCGCCAGCGTCTTTGCCCCGGTGGAGTACAAATCCCAGACCCGCTATAACGGCAGGCTGTCCACCTACAGCTTTACTGGCGTGAACGGCACGCGCGGCAATTTCCTGAACATGAAGACTGTCCCCCCCGGCAGCGCCGTCTGGAAGGGGCCAGTGGCCGTGCTGGTGGGGCCGAACACCGCCTCCTGCGCCGAGGTCTTCACCTATTACGCACAGCGGGCTGGGGCCATCGCCGTGGGCGAGAAGACGCGCGGTGTGGGCAACAGCGGCGTAGTTTTCGAGCCGCTCCCCGATGGCGGCGTGGTCTCGGTGACGGTCCTGCGCGCCTTCAACGAGAAGGGCGAGGCGTTGCCCGACAGCATCACGCCCGACGTGCTGGCCCCCGGCGACATCGTGGCACTGACCGAACAGGGCCGGGACGTGACGCTGGAAGCGGCCTTACAGGCGTTGGCCACGCGGGCGGCGAAATAAGTCCTGGGGCCTGAACGCCTGAAGCCTGGAAAGTTCCGGCAATCACAAGGTCTTAACTGGGCCTCGTGGGACGCTGGGACGTGCGGGCGGCTGGGGCTGCGGTGGGCCTGGAGCGTATGCTCACTTCCGTGACGGCCCAGTTGTGACGGTTCATTCCTCCCCGGCCCCCCCTGAACGGCAGGTTCGGCTGGCCCTTGCGGGCGTGCTGCTGACCGTGTTCCTGTGGGGCGCAAACGTGGTGGCGCTGAAAGCCGTGCTGGGCGTTCTGAATGCCGAGACCACCAACACCGTGCGGGCGCTGACCGCTGGAACCGTGCTGGTCACGCTGGCCGTCCGCGCCCACGGCTGGCCGCGCTGGGACGCCCGGACCTGGCTGACGGTGGCTGGGGTGGGGCTGCTGGGCAACACGCTGTTTCAGGCATTTTTTCTAACTGGGATCGAGTTGAATCCGGCGGGCGTGGCGGGACTGGTCAACGGGCTGGTGCCCGTGCTGGTGCTACCGCTGGGCCTGTTGCTGGGCCAGGGCTTCACCCGCCGCCAAGGGGCCGGTGTGGCCGTGGCCTTCGCCGGTCTGCTGGGCCTGCTGGCCCTGACGCGCGTGCCGGGGGTGTCGGTCACCCTGACTGGACTGCTGTGGTTGCTGGCCGCCGGGGTGGTGTGGGCGCTGTATACGCTGTTTAATCGTCCATTGTCGGCGCGGCTTGGCGCGCTGCCCTTCGTGGCCTTCAGTCTGGCGCTGGGCAGTGTGCCGTACCTGCTGTACGCCCTGCCGCACCTTCAATTCGCGGGCCTGAAGGAGACGGGCGTGCCAGCAGCGGCGTGGCTGGGCATTGCCTTCAGCGCGCTGGGGGCCAATGTCGTCGCTTATCTGGCCTGGGCAGGCGGCGCGCAGGTCCTGGGGGCGGCCCGCACCAGCGTGTGGCAGGCGCTGGCCCCGGTGATCGCCCTGACCCTCAGCGCCGCGCTGCTGCACGAGCGGTTGCCCGCCAGTGTGTGGGGCATGGCCGCCGTCATTCTGATCGGGGCAACGCTGGCGAACTGGCCGGAATCGGGCGGGGTCAGAAAGCCGGGTGTGGAAAGCAGGATTAATGGGGGCGACGAAAAATCCCCACCCCTTCAATGAGGTGGGGAGGGGAAGGCTCAGCCCACGGTCAACGCGGTCTGGCACCGTCCAGGTACACCGACAACAGTGCCCGCGCTGTGCCCTGCGGATCGGTGGGCGGCGTTCCCGTGACCAGCGGGTAGATCAGGGCCAGAAACGCCCGCGTCAGCATGGGCGGCGGCATGTCGGCGCGCAGTTCACCGCGCGCCGAGGCCGCCTCGAACAGGGCGCTCAGGCCGCCCATCCAGATCCGGCGGTATTCGTTCTCAAAAGTCTTGCGGCGTTCCGGCGAGACGTGCCGCAGTTCTGATGCCAGTTGCAGGCCCACGCGCTGCTCGGGGGCGCTGTCCACCAGTTCGCTGACCAGCGTGTCCAGTTGCGCCGACAGTCCGTTCTGGGCCGAGGCGTGTTCGATCAGCCGCGCAAGACCGGCCAGCGCGCCGTCCAGCATCGCCAGGAACAGCGATTCCTTGTCGGCATAGTGGTGGTACAGCGCGGGTTTGGTCACGCCCACCGCCTCGGCCACCTCGCGCATGGAGACGCCGTGGTAGCCGCTTGCCACGAACAGCCGCGCCGCCTCCTGTCCAATGCGGGTGCGGGTGGTGTCGGGGGGATAGGCAACGGTGGGCGGCAGTGGGACGGTCACGCCCCGCATGATACCCGCCCGCCTGCGACGAAATGAAAAGAGTACCTGATGGGCCGAAGAGGTCCGGCCCGATCAAATGAAAACCCCTCTCCTGCGGCGCTGCTGCGGAGCTGTGCCAATCAGTCTGTTGTACTCAGAGGGGGCCAGGGAGTGCCGCTGGCAGGGCAACCCCAAACCCGTCACCATACGACTCAAAACGAAGAAGACCCGGACACTCTCGCATCCGGGCCTTCCTCAATTCGACTTCAGAACCTCAAGGGGCTTAAGCCTGGGTGTCCTCGGTCTTGGTGTCACTGTTGGCACTGCTGGTGTCGGCAGATTCAGTGTTGGCTGCTTCCGTGCTGGCCGCGTCGTCTTTCTTGTCGCTGCTCAGACCGAACTGCGCGAACAGGTCGGCGTACACGTCGCCCAGCTTGGTGCTGATCTTGCCGCCCTGAGAGGCGTCCTTGGCGTTGTAGTTGTAGTCGGCACCGCCGCCACGTCCACCACGTCCACCGCCGCCTGCGCGTGCGCCGCCGGGTGCGCCGCCGTAACGGTCACTGCGGCTGCCGCCGCCCTGGCTGACGTAATCACGCTGTCCACCAGCACCGCCCGCAGCGGGAGGTGCGCCTCCGCCCAGGAAGCGGCGACGGCTCAGGCTGGCGCGCTGCTCGACGGGATCAATGTTCAGGATCATGGCTTCGATCTCGTCGCCCTTCTTGAACAGGTCCGCCGGGTTGTTGACGCGCGCGGTGTCGAGTTCGCTGATGTGAATCAGGCCCTCGATGCCTTCCTCGATCTCCATGAACACGCCGAAATCGGTCATGCCGGTGATCTTGCCCTTGACGGGGGTGCCGGGTGGGTAGCGGTCAGGCAGGGCACTCCAGGGATCGTCGGTGGTCTGACGGATACCCAGGCTGATGCGGCGGTCCTTGGGGTCGATCCGCAGGATGACGGCTTCAACCTCGTCGCCTTCCTTCATGACCTCGTTGGGATGACGCACGCGCTTGGTCCAGCTCATTTCACTGACGTGGACCAGACCTTCCAGACCAGATTCCAGTTCCACGAAGGCCCCGAAGTTGGTGAGGTTGGTGATCTTGCCCTTGACGCGCTGGCCGACGCTGTAGCGGTCAATCGCACCTTCCCAGGGGTCCTGGGTCAGCGACTTCATGGACAGGTTGATGCGCTCACGGCCCTCGTCCACGTCGATGACCTGAACCTGGACCTTGTCGCCCACCGTAACCACGTCGCGGGGGTGATTGAAGCGCCCGTAGGTCAGCTCGCTGCGGTGAACCAGACCGTCGATGCCGCCGAGGTTGACGAACACGCCGAAATCGGTGATCTCGACCACTTCACCCTCAAACTGCGCGCCGGGTTCCAGTTGGCCGACCGTTTCTTCACGGGCCTTGGCCTTCTGGGCTTCCATGATGGCGCGGTGGCTGATGATCACGCGGTTGCGCTTGCGGTTCAGCTCGATCAGCTTGACCATCAGCGGCTTGGCCACGTAGGGGTCCAGATCGTTGACCCGGCGGGTATCGACCTGGCTTGCGGGCAGGAACGCACGGATGCCCTCGACCTGGGCCACCAGACCGCCGCGCACCTTTTCCAGCACGTCGACCTCGAAAGCCTCGTCGGCCTCCTGCATCTTTTCCAGCACGCGCCAGCCCTTGTCCTGATCGGCCCGTTTCTTGCTCAGGACGATCTGGCTGTTGGACAGGTCCACGCGCACCACGTACGCCTCGATCTGTTCGCCGGGCTTGTACATGGCCTGGGCCTCTTCCAGCGTCATCGGTTCATCGCCAAGCTGGTTGAGGGGAATGATGCCCTCGACCTTCGAGCCGATGTCCACGGCGATGCCTTCCTGGCCGATGAACACGATCTGGCCGTCCACGATGTCCCCGCGCGTGACGCTCTGGGGTTCCTGCGCCTCACTGGCGAGGATGTCCTCCATGGTCATGGCCGGGTATTCGCGTTCCTCAGGAGCAACGGGGGCGCTGCTGGGCTGGGGGGCGGCCTGAACGGCTGGGGCCTGAGCTTCCGGAGTCTGCGCCGCCGGGGCCGGGGCCTCGGAAGTCTGGGCTTCGGGAGCTTGCGCTTCGGGAGCCTGGGCCTCGGTGCTGGTGGTTTCCACGTCACTGGCAGCAGTGGTCATGCCCGCTGCCTGGGTGTCGGTGGCCGTCTCATTGCCCGCCTGGGGCTGAGTCCCGTTTTGTGTCACGGGGGTCTGGGTGTTGTCTTCCATGAACTCCTGTCCTCCTGGGCTGGCAGAACTCCGCCTGACAGCCAGCTTCTGTAAACTGCTGCCGTGCGTCCTTCGGCCTGCTTCCGCTAAAACTTAATTCAGCGGGGGGGAGACACGGGCGCAACGGCGCGGCAACATCTATCAGTGTACCAGAGTCGGCGTGTGGGCAGCAAGCACGCTCTGAACGCGGTCCATTCATTTCTGATGGAACGCTGAAGACGGCCCGCCAGCACGCAGATGCTCCCCGGAGCTTGACGCTTCCCGGCCTGCCCGTTATACTTTCTGTCGCCTTCCCCTAGGGGAAAGCACCCCTATCTCGCTGGGGCATCGTCTAATGGCAGGACAACAGTCTCTGACACTGTCGATCAAGGTTCGAGTCCTTGTGCCCCAACCAGAATGTAGAAAACCTCGTCTCAGGGCGGGGTTTTTTGCTGTCTGGTGCTTTGGTTTAAACTGCTGCAAGATGTAGCGAAGTTGAGTTTACAGGGTGGCTCCCACGGTTTAACCCCTCTGCTTCGCAGCTCTACGAGTCCGCCCCTTCGGGGCACCTCCTCTTAGAAGCGAGGCGAGGAGATTCCTGTTCTGGACGGTCTTCTGCGCTCCCTGGCTCCCTTTTGAGGGAAGCTGGCTGCGAAGCAGACTGGCCGGCACAGCTCCGTAGGAGAGGGGTTTCTTTTTGCCTTCCAGCTCGCTGCACTCTCACCATCGGTCCTCGCGGCATTTCTTTCACCCTCCGGGTTGGCAGCGATTCCAAAGCCCTTCTCTAATACACCTGGGTCTATTACACTCGTGGGCAATGACTCAGCAGACTCCTCCCCAGTGGTACAAGAGCGCCGTCTTCTACGAGCTGTCGGTTCGCACCTTCGCGGACGGCAACGGCGACGGCAAGGGCGACTTTCCGGGCCTGACCGGCAAGCTGGACTACCTGCGGAGCCTGGGTGTGGACTGCCTGTGGTTGCTGCCCTTTTACCCCAGCCCGCTGCGTGACGACGGTTATGACGTGGCCGACTACACGGGGATTCACCCGGACCTGGGCAGCATGGAGGACTTCCAGTTCTTCCTGACCCAGGCGCACTCGCGCGGGCTGCGGGTGATCGCTGATCTGGTGACCAACCACACCTCCGCCGAGCATCCCTGGTTCCAGGCGGCGCGGCGTGGCCCCACCCTGCCCGACGGCAGCCCCAACGAGTACCACGACTACTACGTCTGGAGCGACACCGCCACCGAGTACGCCGGGGCGCGCATCATCTTCACCGACACCGAGACCAGCAACTGGACCCGCGACGAGGTCTGCGGGCGCTACTACTGGCACCGTTTCTTCTCTCACCAGCCGGATTTGAATTTTGATAATCCCAAGGTCATTGAGGAGATTCTGAATGCCGGGCGGTTCTGGCTCAACACGGGTCTGGACGGCTTCCGGGTGGACGCCGTGCCGTACCTGATCGAGCGCGAGGATACCAACTGCGAGAACCTGCCCGAGACGCACGAGATTCTGAAGAAGATGCGCCGCATGGTGGACACCGAATACCCTGGCAGGCTGCTGCTGGCCGAGGCCAACCAGTGGCCCGAGGACGTGGCCGAGTACTTCGGGACCGAGGAAGACCCGGAATTCCACATGTGTTTCAACTTCCCGGTGATGCCCCGCCTGTACATGAGCCTCAAGAAAGAGGACACCACCAGCATCCGCGAGATCATGGGGCGTATGCCGGAAATCCCATCGTTTGGGCAATGGGCCACCTTCCTGCGCAACCACGACGAACTGACGCTGGAAATGGTGGACGACGACGAGCGCGCGTTCATGTACGCGGCGTACTCGCCCGACACGCGCATGCGGATCAACGTGGGCATCCGCCGCCGTCTGGCCCCGCTGCTGAACAATGAGCGCCGCCGCATCGAGCTGCTGAACAGCGTGCTACTGGCCCTGCCCGGCAGCCCAATTTTGTACTACGGCGACGAGATCGGCATGGGCGACGATCTGGGTCTGGCAGACCGCAACGGCGTGCGGACCCCGATGCAGTGGAACGCGGGCATCAGCGGCGGCTTTTCCACCGCCTGGCCGTCCGACTGCTTTTTCCCCCCCATCAGCGATCCGGTCTACGGCTACCAGCGTGTCAACGTGCAGTCCCAGGAACGCGATCCGGGCAGCCTGCTCCAGTGGACCTCCCGCCAGCTCGAGTCCCGCCGTCAGCACCCGGCCTTTGCCCACGGCGACCTGAAATTCGTGGACACCGACAACAACTCTATTCTGGCTTTCACCCGCAGTCACGACAACGAAACGCTGCTGATCGTCTGCAATTTTGGGGCCAACGCCCAGGCCGCCACCCTTGACCTGAGCGAGTACGTGGGCCGCACGCCCGTCACGCTGTCCGGCGCGAGTCCCTTCCCGCCTGTGACCGATGGGCCGTACACGGTCATCATGGGCCGTCACGACTACTACTGGCTGCGACTGAACTGAGCGCGCCCCAACCGCAACTCCGCTCTCGGAATCGAGTTCAGGGTATTTCAAGCACAAAAAAGCAGATGGCGCGGGTCTCCCCAGCCATCTGCTTTTTACTGATTGTCGTCTGCGCTCAGGGGTAAAGTCCCCGTAGCGCCCGCGCTTCCAGCACCCGCGTGCAGGACACGATGTAGACGGCGGTCCGCAGCGTCACGTTGTGCTGCTCCTTCACGGCCCACAGGCTCAGGAACGCCTCGGTCATGATCCGGTCCAGCCGTTTGTTGATCTCTTCCTCGGTCCAGAAGAACGAGCTGAAGTCCTGCACCCACTCGAAGTAACTGACGGTCACGCCCCCGGCGTTCGCCAGTACGTCGGGCACGATGGTCACGCCCTTTTCGGTCAACAGATCGTCGGCGGCGGGGTTGGTGGGGCCGTTCGCGCCCTCCACGATCAGTCGGGCCTTGATCTTGTCGGCGTTCGCCAGCGTGATCTGGTTTTCCAGCGCGGCGGGAATCAGCACGTCACAGTCCACGCTCCAGAACTCGTCTTTCTGGATTTCCTCGCTGCCGGGCAGTTCGGTGATCTTGCCAGTGCGGCGCAGATGTTCCAGCGCGGCGGCGGGGTCAATTCCGGCCTCGCTGTGGATGGTGCCGGTCACGTCCTGAATCGCCACGATCTTCGCGCCGTGATCGTGGAAGATGCGCGAGGCCGCTTCCCCCACGTTGCCGAAGCCCTGAATGGCAATTCGCGCGCCTTCCAGCGGCAGCCCCAGTTTCTTCAGGGCCTCTGCCCCGGTGATGAACACGCCGCGCCCGGTGGCGTCCGCGCGGCCCAGCGAGCCGCCCAGCGCAACGGGCTTGCCGGTCACGACCCCCGTGGAGGTGCGGCCCACGTTCATCGAGTAGGTGTCCATGATCCACGCCATCGTCTGCGGATTGGTGTTTACGTCGGGGGCGGGAATGTCTTTTTCCGGCCCGATGATCAGCCCGATCTCGGTGGCGTAACGGCGGGTCACGCGCTCGATTTCCCCGGTGCTGTACTTGCGCGGATCGATGCGTACGCCGCCCTTGCCGCCGCCGTAGGGCAGGTTGACGGCAGCGTTCTTGATGGTCATCCATGCAGACAGCGCCATCACTTCGCTTAAAGTCACGTCCTGGTGGTAGCGGATGCCGCCCTTGGCCGGGCCGCGTGAGGTGTTGTGCTGCACGCGGTAGCCCTCGAAATGCGCCACGGTGCCGTCATCCAGATGAACCGGGATGTCCACCACCAGAATGCGTTTGGGCCGCTTGAGGGTCTCTACCCAGTACGCCAGCTTGCCCAGGTACGGCGTGACCCGCTCCACCTGCTCCAGATAGATTTCATACGGCCCGATGTGGTTGGGGTCCAGGTAGCTGGGAATGTCGTGCGCGCCGTATTTCTTCTGCTTGACGTGTTCGGGTTCCTGGGTGGCGGTCATGCGGAGGCTCCTTTTTGGGGGTGCGGGATGAGGGCTGTGGACTGTGCAAGAGGAAGATGGGAGGTCTGGCGAAGGCTTTCTGCCCTCTGCCTGAAGCTCATGGGTACACCCCGCGCATCACGGTGGCGTTGTGCAGGCGGTTCAGGGCCACGGCGTAGGCGGCGGTCCGCAGATCGATGTCGCGGGTCCGCATGAACTCCATCACGGTATCCAGGGCGGCGTTCACACGCTCGTCGATGGCGGCCTCGATCTCTTCTTCGGTCCAGAAGAAGTTGCTGGCGTCCTGGACCCATTCCAGGTAGTTGACGACTGCCCCGCCCAGACTGGCCACCAGATCGGGCAGCACGGTCACGCCGCGTCCCTTGAGAAAGCGTTCGGCCTCGGGCAGCACGGCGCGGTTGGTGGCCTCTACCAGATAGTCGGCGCGCACCGCGTGGGCGTTGCTGGCGTTGATGGCCCCGTAATCGTAGGCCAGCATCAGCACGTCCACATCCAGCTCCAGCAGCTCTTCCACGGTGATGTCGGTGGCGAAGCCCTGCACGGTGCCAAACAGCTCGCGGTGCTGCGACAGGGCCTCCAGATCGAGGCCGCCGCTGGCAAACGTCGCGCCGCTCTGGTCACTGACGGCGATCACCATCGCGCCCTCGGCGGCCAGGGTCTGCGCGGCCTTGCGGCCCACGTCGCCAAAGCCGTAGACGGCGCACGGAGCGCGGTTCAGACTGCGCCCGGCCTCTTTCAACACGCGGGCGGTGACCAGGGCGGCGCTGCGGCCCCGCGCGTCCTTGCTGGCGTAACTGCCGCCCAGTGGCAGCGGTTTGCCCACCACCATCCCGTTGACCGTGGTGTCGGTGTTCTGGTTGTAGGTGTCCATGATCCAGGCCATCATCTGCGCGTCGCTGCCCACGTCGGGGGCCAGGATGTCCTTGCGCGGCCCGATCAGCTCCACGATTTCAGAGGTGTAGCGGCGCACCAGGCCCTCGGTCTCGTGCGGGCTGAGGGTGGCCGGGTCCACGTCCACGCCGCCCTTCGCGCCGCCGAGGGGCAGATCGGCCACCGCCGCCTTGAGGGTCATGATCGCGGCCAGCACCTCGCATTCGTGGGCGTTCAGGCCCTCCTTGAGGCGCATGCCGCCCATGCTGGGGCCGCGCGCGGTGCTGTGGACGGTGCGGAAGCCCTTGAACACCCGCACCGTGCCGTCGTCCATCTGCACCGGCAGGTTCATGCTCACAGTGCGTTTGGGGTACTTGAAATAGGCCAGTGACCCGTCGGTCACGTCGCAGTGGGGCAGCGCCTGCTGAAGCTGCTCCATGAGGCCCTGCCAGTTGAGTCCTGATGCCCGCATTTAGAGTTCTCCTTTGTGGGATGGGGTGAATGGTGGGGTGGGGTGGGGTGGGGTGACCAGTGAACAGGGGTGGAACCGAAGCATAGACGCAGGTGCCAGACCGGATGTCTGGACCGTGTCCACACTGCCCGGATGGTCTGCTTTGGAGCATACACACATAGACAACGCCCCGGTCATCACCGGACCGACTCGTGCAGTGGGCCTGGCCCAGGAAATGTTGTGCCCCTGTTCTAACGCCGCCCATGCGGCCCGTCAAGCCGAGAACATGAGGCCAGGACAAAGAGAAGAGCTGAAGCGTTTCCAGTTCCCATGCCGCGAGAGACGGTCCAGAAGACCTGTCGATTGAAAAGTCAGCCTTGGTGCGCTGTCCGCTCAGGCAGGACGACGAGGCGGCTCAGCGCGCCCGTTCGATCTCGCGGCGAGCCAAATCTTCCAGGGCGTGCCGCGCCTCGGAGGCAGGAAAGGCTTGCAGGGCAGCAGCAGCCAGAGCGGCGCGGCGGCGGATTTCCTCGCGGGTCCGCGTGAATGCGCCCGTCTCCAGCGCCAGCTCACGTACGCGGTCCACATCGCCGTCACGCGCGGCGCGGCGTTCCAGGATGCGGCGTACCTCGGCCCCGTGCGGCCCGTCCAGCAGCAGCAGGGACGGGTAGGTGGCCTTGCCCTCGCGCAGGTCGCCGCCCACGGGCTTGCCGATCTGTGCCTCGGTTCCGGCCAGGTCCAGCAGATCGTCCTGCATCTGAAAGGCCAGCCCATACTCGCGCCCGAAGATGCACAGCGCCTCGTGCGCGCCCTCACCCGCTCCCAGCAGCGTGGCCGGGGCGCTGGCGGCCAGCTCGGTCAGGGCCGCCGTCTTGCCGTGGATCACGGTCAGGTAATGCGCCAGATCGTATTCCTGGTAGGCCGCCACCTGAAATTGCAGCACCTCGCCCTCGCAGATGACACTGGCCGTCTCGCCAAAGGCGCGGGTCAGCGCCGGGCCGCCGCTCATGCCCGAGAGCAGAGTCAGCAGCCGCGCCAGCATGAAATCGCCGCTCATCACGCTGACCACGTTGCCGAAACGCCGGAAGGCGGACTGCTGCCCGCGCCGGGTGTCGGCGTCGTCAATCAGGTCGTCGTGCAGCAGCGAGGCCGAGTGCAGCAGTTCCACGCACACCGCCAGGTCCAGCACGGCGTCCCAGCCGGGGCGGGTGGGCGAGGCCCCCAGCATCTGCGCCGAGAGCAGCGCCAGCAGGGGCCGGATGCGCTTGCCCCCCGCCGCCACCAGATCGTCACCGATCAACTCGATAAATTCCACGCGCGAACGCAGCACCGCTTTCAGACGCGTCTCGAAAGTCGCATCTGGAACGCTCAGGGCCAGCACGCCGGTCATGGCCCACAGTATATGAGGGGGCGGGGGGGCAAAACGTACCGGAAAGCGCAGGGTGGGGGATGCGCCCGCAGTCCCGCGTGCCCGGACCTAAAGGATCGTTTCTTCTCTGTCCCTCCCTTTTCTGCGCTGTACGTGGTAAAAATGCAGGCATGGAAAGCGTCGTTGCCCTCTTTCGTGAGCCGGATCAGGCCAAGGTCGTTCTGGAAGCCCTGAAATCCCGTGGTTTTGAACGCGATCATCTGGGCTTTGCCCTGAACGACGCTGTGGCCGAAGAGGAGCTGGCGCAGTCCACGGGGGTCAGCCCGGAAGAGGGCGCGCCCGCCGGATCGGCAGCCGTCATCCGGGGCGCAGTGGTGGGGACACTGGCGAGTCTGGTGCTGACCGTCCCGATCTGGCTGCTGATCCTGGTGTTCCCGGTCACCCGCATCTATCAGGAGGGCGGCCTGCTGGGCATCATGTACGGCGCTATCGGCGGCCTGACGCTGGGCGGCATGTTCGGCGCGCTGTCGGGCAGTGACAGCGGCGATTACGTGACCCTGCTGCGCCGCATGGGCGTGCCCCCGGTACAGGCCGAGCGCTTCAACGCTGGCCTCGGCGACGGCCACGTCATTGTGATCGCCCGTGACCCCAGCAGCGCCCGCGCCGACGAGGCCCTGAGCCTGATGCGCCAGCACGGGGCCATCAAGCTGGACGACGCGGTGGGCAAGGGCCGTCTCCAGAGCGAACGGACCGGCCAGAACGGCAACTGAGCGCAGGAAACAGAGTTGAGAAGAGGCGGGGCGGTGGGGGAGACCCTAGCGCCCCGCCTCCCTTGCTGCGTCCCCTGCTGTCACTGTGTGGCCCGCCAGCCGCGCCAGTTCTGCCACATCACAGACCCGCACCGTGCGGCGTTCCAGCACGATCAGGCCCAGCCGATAGAACTCGCCCAGCTTGCGGCTGATGATTTCCGGCACGGTGCCCAGCAGCGCGGCCAGTTCCGAATTGGTGGGCAGCGCGTGCGGTGTTTCGGCGGCGTGCTCCAGCAGGTAGGCGGCCAGCCGTTCGCCCAGTTCACTGAACACCAGACTGTCCAGCCGTCCCAGCAACTCGGCCTGTCGCCGCGCAAAATAGGCGATCACCGCCTGCGCCAGCGTCGGCGTGTTGAACACGGCCTGCCGCACGGCTTCCACCGGCAGGGCCAGCACCTCGGTGGGACTCTGGAGGGCCTGGGCGTGCGCTGGGTAGACCGCCCGACTCTGGAAGGCGGCGATACCGGCCACCAGTTGACGCGGTCCCTCCACATGCAGGGTCAGCTCGCGCCGTCCGCCGCGCGCCAGCCGGTAGACCCGCACGCTGCCACTGGCGACGACATACAGCGCTTCCACGGGCTGCCCGGCCTGAAACAGGTGTTGCCCACGCATCAGCCCTAAGAAGTGGCCCCGTTCGGCCAGCGGCGACAGATCGGCCTCCTGCGCGCCCTGAAAGATGGGGGCGTGACGCAGGAGGGCCAGGGCGCGTTCGGGAGTCACAGGGGTCTATGCTGCCATGCTTTACCCGCCCAGCAGCGTCACTAGCACCTGTCCCGGCTGAAGGGCCAGCAGACTGATCTGTTCGTTGCCATCATGGACCGCCACCTCGCCCGCCTTCAGCGTCTGCGTGGTCTGCGCCCTGACCTCAATCTCGCCCGACAGGACGGTAAGAATGGCCTGCGCGCCGGGATGGCGGTGGGGCGGGATGCCCTGCCCGGCCTCCAGCGTGAACAGCAGTGACCGTCCGTGCGGGGTGGCGGTCAGCACCTGCGGAGGTGCGGCGCGCTGAATGTCTGTGTGTTTGGTGTCTGTGTGTTCGGTGGTCATGATTTTTCTCCCTGTAAAGCGGCTCCGGCCAGTGCGAAGCGTTGCAGCGATACCCGCATGCGTGACGCCATCACCAGCAGGGCCTGTGCTTCTGATGGACCGAGGTGTTCGGCCAGTGCCGTTTCCCACAGAGCCAGCCAGCGGTCAAAGTGGGCTGCCTCTGCGCCGAGATTGCTGTGGGCCGGGCCGGGCTGCCCCCGGTAGGCGCTGGGGCCGCCCGTGACGGCCCGCCAGAAGCCCTCCAGCCGCGCGATATGCACCGGCCACCCGGCCCCTGGAAATGGCCCGATGCGTTGCCTGAAGATCGGCCCCAGCACCTCGTCCTTCACAACTACGGCGTAAAAGCCCCACAGCAGCGCCCGCAGACGTTCCTCCCCAATGCGAGAGAACAGCGTGTCTCCCTCGGCGGTCAACAGCAGCGGTCCAGATGAAGGCACGGTCACGCGGCCCCCACGGCGGCGACGCACAGCAGCACGCTGGCTCCCAGCGTCACGTTGGTGATCCAGCCGGGCACGGTTGCGCCCGCCACCGAGGCCCGGCGGACATGCAGGGCCACCGTCCCGCCGATCAGCGCCAGCAGCAGCAATTCCGCCCACAACACCGGGGCCGCGCCGCCCGTGAAGATCATGACCAGCGCCACCCCACCCAGCACGGCGGTCAGCGGGCCATTCACCCGCGCGTAATGCCGCCCCACCAGTCGGCGGTGGCTGCGGCGCACCTCCGCATCCGGGAACAGTTCGGTAAACGCCGGGCTGACCACGAAGGTGGTGAACAGGTACATGCCCACCCACAGGCCCACCAGCAGGATGTTGAGGCCGGACAACAATGCAAGTGCCGTCATGGTCTCAGACCCCGAAGAACTCGTAATTGCGGGGGATGAAGCTCTCCTCTCCGGCGGGCACGTCCTCTTCGGGGAAGATGGCGCTGACCGGGCAGGCGGGGACACACGCGCCGCAGTCGATGCACTCGTCGGGGTGGATCAGGTACATCTCCCCGGCGTCGTAGATACACTCCACCGGGCAGACCTCGGTGCAAGCCTGATCCTTGGTGCCAATACACGGACTGGTGATGATATGGGTCATGTCCAGAGTGTGGCAGACGGCGCTGGGCACGGCCATGACCCAGGTCAAGGGGCGTTTAAGATCGGCGGCGTCAGGGCGGGAACGTTTCCCATTCCGGTCTCGTATCATGGAACGTATGCAGACCTATCCTATGCCCCAATCGGGGGCCCGAACGGCAGAAATTGTCCGCACGTTCATGGCCCGCACGTACTCGTGGATGGCCGCTGGGCTGGCCCTGACTGCCGGAATCGCCTTTCTCACCGCCCAGAACGAAGCCTTCGCCTATCAGATCATGCAGATTCGGATGCCCCTGCTGCTGGTCCAGCTCGCTCTGGTCTTCGGCCTGAGCATGTTCGCCAATCGCCTGAGCAGCACGGTGGCCGGAATGCTGTTCATCGCCTACGCCGCCCTGACCGGCCTGACTTTCAGCGCCCTGCTGTTCGCCTACAGCCCCACCGCCGTCATCAGCGCCTTTGCCACCACTGCCGGAACCTTCGGGGCCATGAGCGTGGTGGGCTACGTGATCAAGAAGGACCTGAGCGCGATGGGCCGCTTTTTCATGTTCGCCCTGATCGGCCTGATCATCGCCATGATCGTGAACATCTTCGTCGCCAGCAGCGCCCTGAGCTTTGGCATCAGCGTCATCGGCGTGCTGCTGTTCGCGGGCCTGACCGCCTACGACACGCAGATGCTGCGGAACATGGCCCTCAGCGGGATTGAAGGCGAGCAGGCCGAGCGCGCCGCCATCAACGGAGCGCTGCGCCTGTACCTGGACTTCATCAACATGTTCCTGTTCATCCTGCGCCTGTTCGGAGGCAGCCGCAACTAAACCCGGCCCCACCAGCAGTAAGAGAAGAACCGCCCCGGCATTGACTGGGGCGGTTCTGTTTGGAGTCCGGTGAGTCTCCAGCTTTTCTCAGCCGCCCCCGTACATCTGAATCAATCCCGGCAGGTCACGCTGCAACTCGCCGCTGATCACTTCCGAGTTGCTGTAGGCGCGTACAAACTGGCCCTGTGGGTCCACCACGCTGACCTGATCGCCGTGGATGCGGGCGGCCTCGGTGGCTGCGGCCCCAGCAGCCTCGGCGTTCCCCGCGCCCTTGGCGTCAGGAGTCTCCATGTGGGCGCTGTGGTCCATGACCATCACGGGCTGCGGTTTGACGTTCGCCACGAACATGTCTCTGGCGGCCTCGTCAATGACCTCTGCCTGACCCGTCAGCCCGGTGAAGGCCGGGTCAAAACGGTCCAAGTAGGCGCGGACCACCTTCGGCGTGTCAAAAGTGGGGTCCACGGTGATGAACTGAATCTGGAGCTTTTGCTGCTGCTCCGGCTTCAGCAGTTCGTAGCTGTTCTTCAGGCTCGCCAGTGTTGCGGGGCAGACGTCCGGGCAGCGCACGAAGCCGTAGAAGACCAGCCGCATTCGCCCGTCGCCGTGATCCAGCGTGGTGGCCTGCCCCCGGTCATTCACCAGCTTCAGTGCAGGCAACGTCACCGGGTTGTCCAGTGCCGTTCCCGCCGTCACGCCCGGATTGGCCTGCCGCACGAACAGCAGCCCGCCCAGAATCAGTGCCACTCCCAACAAGATGCCCGTCAGCCATTTCATGCGCCCAGGCTAGGGCGTTTGCTGTGGGCGGGTGTCCCCACGATAAAAAGGGAGGCGGGAACGCATCTCTGCCGTTCCCGCCTCCCGTTTCTTGCTGCTCTTTAACCTGTCTACCAGGCGTAGAAGATTGCCACGATCAGCAGCCACACCACGTCCACGAGGTGCCAGTACATGCTGGCCGGGGTGATGGAACCGTGGTTGTACTTGTCCATCTTGCCGGTCATGGCCTGGTAGTACGGCAGCGCCACACCGATACCGCCGATGATGATATGCAGACCGTGCAGGCCGACGATGATGAAGAAGCACGCCTGCCACAGGTTCTGTTTCCAGTCGCTTTCCGCACCGAACAGCGAGAATTCGTAGACCTGGAACAGCATGAAGACCGCGCCCAGCATCAACGTGATGAACAGGCCCAGGCGGAAGCGCGTGAGCTTGCCGTGGTGGTTGTCCTGCTCGGCGCGGTGCAGCACGAACGAGGACGACACCAGAATCAGCGTGTTCAGCGCGGCCAGCCAGACGTTGGGCCGCAGCGCGGGCGGATCGGCCAGACCGCTGATTCGCAGGTACACGTACCCGGCGATCAGCACGCCGAACAGCCCGATTTCGGAGATGATGAACCACGCCATGCCCATGAAGCCGTTGTCGTACTTGGTCAGGTGGTGGTGGGCGACGGGCACAGCGTACTCGCGCGTTCCGGCCCATTTGAACAGGCTGTACAGGAACACCGGGAAGCTGACATACAGCACCAGACTGGCAAAAACGTGGCTTGCAGAGGCTTCAAAGAAGGGCTGTAGCCCGCCCGCTGCCGTGTAGTTGGTAAACCAGCCGAAGCTCAGGCCGTAGCCCATCAGCAGCAGACCCACGGCGGTCATGAAGGGCCAGATGCTGTCCTGCGGCAGGTGGATGGTCTTGGGGTCCACCGGGGTCAGGGTGTCGCCGTTCTTCTCCCAGTCGTATAGCGGGCGCTCGGTGGGGAAGGTGGTGGGGAACTCGTGCGCGAAGTTGTAGGCGGCAGGGGGGCTGGAGGAAGTCCATTCCAGCGTGTAGCCGCCCCAGGGGTTGTTGGATGCAGTGATGGGTTTCTTGAAAGTGACGTAGATGTTCCAGAACCACACTGCGCCCCCGGCCAGCAGGATCAGCGCGCCCACCGTGGAGATGAAGTTCAGCTCGCTCCAGGCGAAGTTGCCAGCAGGGTAGGTGTAGTAGCGGCGGGGCATACCCAGCAGACCCAGGATGTACTGCGGCAGGAAGGTCATCCACGATCCCACCATGAACAGCCAGAAGTGCCACATGCCCAGCTTCTCGTCCATGAAGCGCCCGGTCATCTTGGGCCACCAGTAGTACAGGCCCGCCATCGCCAGGAACGCGGTGCCGAACATCATCACGTTGTGGAAGTGCGCCACCACGAAGTACGACATGGTCACCTGGTAATCAAAGGGAATCATGCCCAGTGCCACGCCGGTGATGCCGCCGATCAGGAAGTTGAAGATGAAGCCCACCAGCCAGTACGTGGGGGTTTTCATGATGATGCGCCCGCCGTACAGCGTGCCGATCAGGTTGAAGATCTTGACCCCGGTGGGGACGGCCACGATCAGGGTGGCGATCATGAAGGCGATCTGCCACGATTCGGGCAGGCCCACGGCGAACATGTGGTGCGCCCACACCAGCAGGCTGACCAGCACGATGCCCAGCAGCGAGTAGACCATCACGCGGTAGCCGAACAGCGGCTTGCGCGCCATCGTGGAGGCCACCTCCGCGCCGATGCCCAGGTAGGGCAGCAGCATCACGTACACGGCGGGGTGGGAGTAGAACCAGAAGAACTGCTGGAACATCACCGGAACGCCGCCGATGCCGGGGTTGAACATGCTCAGGCCCAGCTTGAGTTCCAGATACGTGACCAGCGCCGCCGCCGTCAGGCCGCCCAGCGAGATGAGCTGGAGGATCGAGGTGGCAAAGATGCTCCACACGAAGATGGGCATCTTCCACAGGCTCATGCCGGGGGCGCGCATGTTGACGATGGTGGCCGCGAAGTTGGCACTGCCCAGCAGCGAGGCGATGCCGTTGAGGGTCAGGGCCACCATCAGCACGGCCACGCCGGTCTGGTTGGCGTCCACGCTCAGCGGGTAATAGAAGGTCCAGCCGACGCCGGGTGCGCCGCCGTTGGCGAGGCCCGTGATGACCAGAATCAGGGAGAAGATGAACAGCCACACCGCAAAGGTGTTGATGCGCGGCAGCGCCACGTCGCGCACGCCGAGTTGCAGCGGCAGAAACCAGTTCCCGAAGCCGAACAGGCCAATCGGAATCAGGAAGAAGAAGATCATCAGCGCGGCGTGCAGGGTCAGTACCTGGTTGTAGGTGTTGCCGATCAGGAAGGTGTTGTCAGGCACCGCCAGTTGAATGCGGATCGCCACGGCCAGAAAGCCCGCGATGGCGAACCCGATCAGGCTGGTCAGGATGTACAGCGTGCCGATCTTTTTGTGATCGGTGGTCATCATGTAGTCCTTGATGACCTCCCAGGCGCTGGGCCGGGCAGAGGGAGCATGACTGGGAATCTGCTGTGGGGCCTGGATGGTCACTGGTTGCCTCCCGGTGTGGGACTAGAGGTCTTGGCGATCTTTGCGGGAGCATTCTGAGCCGCGTCCGGTGAACCGTAGACGGGCGTGTCGTTCCAGTAGTTGGCCTCTTCGGGCAGTTTCAGGCTGCGGATGTACGCGGCCACGTCGTCGAGTTCCTCGTCGGTCAGCACGCCGCCCTTGACCTTCTTGCCGCCTGCCAGATACTCGCTGCCGTCGTAGGTGGGCATCAGGCTGCCGGGCTTGACCTGGGGGCTGTGCTTGAGCCACTCGTGCAAGATCTCTTTGGCCCGTGGGGTTTCCCACTGGTTTTCCGCTTCCATGAATTCCCACATGCCCGCGCCCAGTGTGCGGCGGGTGCCGAAGAAACTCAGGTCCGGGCCAGCCGCTCCGGCTGCGGGCGTGCCCTGCACGCGGTGGCAGGCGGCGCAGGCCAGCGCGCCAGTGGCCGGCTTGCCCTGCATGAAGATGGCGTAGCCACGCGCCTCGGCGCTGTCTGCGGCGGGTTCGGGGGCGCGGTACGCCTTGGCGGCGGCCAGGAAGGTGTTGTAGCGCTCCTGATCCAGCGCCACCACCTTGTAACGCATGTTGGCGTGGCTGCCGCCGCACAGTTGCGAGCAGTTGCCCTGGTACACGCCGGCGCGGTCCGTATCCACGTTCCAGGTCTTGAGGGTGGCGGGCATGGCCGCGCGCTGTCCCCCGACGTTGGGTGCCCAGAAGCCGTGGATCACGTCGCCGCTGGTGATGGTCAGCGCCACGTCCTGCCTGGTGGGCATGATCATTTCGTTGCCGTTGGCCACCGTGCCGCCCGCGTCCGCCTTGGTCTCGGGGTACGAGAAGTTCCACCAGAACTGACGGCCCAGCACGTCGATCTTGGTGGAGGTGTCGGCGACGGGATTGAGGATCGCCATGCTGCGCACGGTCAGGATCGCCAGGAACATCACGATGATCACCGGCACCACCACCAGAATGATTTCCAGGCGGTTGTTGCCGTGGAACTGCGCCGGCTCTGCGGTGTTCTTTTCCTCGCGGAACTTGTTGACGGTGAAGAACAGCGCGTAGGACACGCCCACGAAAATAATGATCGACAGGGCAATGGCAAAGATGCTCATGAAGGCGACTTCGCGGTTGTAGCCCGACGCCATATCCCCAAACGTGATGAGCTGCTCTGAACCACAGCCGCTCAGGAGCGTGACGCCCAGACCTGCGGCGAGGGCGGTCCTCAGCGTGCGCCGCAGCTTCTGGTGTGGGGTCCGCCCGTGTGGCGGGGGCGTCCCCTGAGACTGGCCGCTGTGACGGTGTTTGGTATTCAACTTCCGCTCCTTATCCTGTGCCCTGAAGTCCTGTGTTCCGGCTCTGGCGCTATGAGTCTTGCCGCTGTGCGTTTTGCGGCCCATGTTCGTCTGTCTGTGAATCCCCGGCAGTTTAACGCCTCACGCGGCAGATTGGGCCAGTTCTGCCGCGCTCCCGTCCAGTAAAAAGAGGCGGGACTTACCGAACGGTCAAGCGTTGGCCCCATCTAAGCAGAAATGGGGGCGGGCAAGTGTCCTTTGCCGCGCCCGGTACTTCCTGTGCGTGCCCATCTGGCTATTCGTGCTTTAGCCCAGATGCGCGAACACGATGCGGTCCACCGCGCCCATCACGAACAGGATGGCCAGATACAGCATCGAGTACAGGTACAGCGGCACGGCCACCTTGCGCTCGATCTTGTTGCCCGCGAACACGTGCTTATACAGCCGCCAGGAGAGAATCAGCAGCCACACGCCCAGCGCCGCTGCACTGAGACCGTAGATCACGCCGACCTCATGCAAAAGGATCGGCATCAGCGACAGGACCACGGTGTAGATGGCGTACAGGCCGATCTGTGCCACGGTCAGTTTGTCGCCGTGGACCACCGGCAGCATGGGAATGCCGACCTCGCGGTACTCGTCTTTGATCATCAGCGCCAGCGCCCAGAAATGCACCGGGGTCCAGAAGAAGATGATGGCGAACAGAAACCACGCGAACAGGTTCAGGTCGCCCGTGACGGCGGCCCAGCCCACCAGCGGCGGGAAACATCCGGCAGCCCCGCCCAGCACGATGTTGTGCCAGGTGTGCCGCTTGAGCAGCATGGTGTAGAGGACCACGTAGGTCACGAAGCCCGCCAGACTCATCCACGCGGCCAGCGGCGATCCCCAGACCCACAGCATGACGAACGACAGCACCTGCAACGTGGTCCCGAAAATGGCCGCGTCGCGCGAGCTGATCAGGCCGCTGGTGGTGGGGCGCTTGGCCGTGCGGGCCATCTTGAGATCGATGTCGCGGTCAAGGATCATGTTGAACACGCCCGCCGACCCGGCGGACATGAACCCGGCCACACTGACCACGACCAGCAGCCACAGCCCCGGCCAGCCGCGCGCCGCCATGAACATGGCCGTCACGGTGGTCCACAGCAGCAGCGAAATGACTTTGGGCTTGGTCAGCGACAGGTAATCGCGCCATGTAGCCCGCGCCACGCCTCCCCGGAGTCCGGTGGTGGTCATGCGGCCACCCCCGTCGGGGCCGGGCGCGAGGCCCGCAGCGCGGTCAGGGCGCGGTAACTCAGCATCACGGCCACCAGCCACAGCGTGCAGGCCAGCAGCAGGTGCGTCAGTTGCATCCATGCCGGGGCCTTGAGCGCCACCGTGGCGAAGCCTGCCACCATCTGAAGGGCCAGCACGCCCCACAGAAACAGGCTCCAGCGGCCCACTTCCGGCGAGGGCCGCTCCCGGCGCAGGAACAGGCCCAGCCACACCAGAAACGCTGCCGTGAGGACCGCCAGCATGGGGTGGACGATCCGCAGGTTCTCGATCAGGCCCGCCGTGCCGGAAAAGTCGCGCCGCACGGTGTCCAGCGGCGTGCCGTCTGCGGGCAGGAACAGCAGATCGCCCAGCGCCGTGACCGCTCCGGCCATGCCCAGCACCAGAATCAGCCCCAGGCCCGTCAGGCTCCACAGCCCGGCCAGCCCCTGCCCACGCAGCCGCAGGCGCGGCCCACCGGAAGCCCACAGCGCGGTCAGCAGCAGTGCCCCCAGCAGCAGGAAGGTGTTGCCAAGGTGAATCCCCTGCACCAGTCCGCGCGCCGGATCGGTACTCTGGGCGGTCAGACCCAGCAGCACCTGCACGCCGCCCACCAGTCCTTCCAGAATGATCAGGCCCAGACTCAGGACCGCGCCGAAGCGGGCCGGGTGGCCGGGGCGGGTGACCGAGTAGGCCAGCACCACCAGCGCAATCGCCAGCAGGCCACTCGCGCTGCTGGTCACGCGGTGGCTGAATTCAATGATGGTGTGCAGCGTCGGGTCTTGCGGCACCACCACGCCGTTGCACAGCGGCCAGTGGTCCCCGCACCCGGCCCCGGCCCCGGTCAGCCGCACCACCGCGCCCCACAGGATCACCAGGACGTTATAGGCCAGCGCCCCCCACGCCAGCCGGGGCAACCAGACGCCCGGCACTGTGCGCGGGGCAGTTAGCGTTCTGCTCAACTTCTCACCTCTTCCCTTGATCGTCCGGTTCTTTACCGCTTACAGCAGCGGCCACAAACCGGACGGCGAATAATACGGGCATTCTACCCGCCTCTACCGGCGGCGGATTGTCCCCCGGTGGGGAATGGCAGGCGAGAACACCGGACGGGTCCGCTCCCGGAATCTTCTCAGTTCAGCCTTCCCGCTCGGGGAACCGGGATCTCTGCGACTTCCGGGCCATAACGCCCACCCCCCCCGCCCTACACTCCGTGGCGATATGGCACCAATCATCAACCAGTGGGCGGTCATCATGATCGTGTTAAGCGGGATCGCCCTGTGCGCGGGCGTGTACTTCATTCGCAGGGGCGAGCGCGTGTGGCACATGCGGGCCATGCTCACGGCCAGCGCCCTGGCAGCGGTGTTTCTGGTGCTTTACCTGACCCGCCTGGGCCTGGGCTACGAGAAGGTCTTCACCGGGCCGCAGGAATGGCGCACCGCGTATTTCGTCTTTCTGATCAGCCACATCATCCTGGCCGCCGCCAACCTGCCGCTGGCCCTGATGGCGCTGTACAACGCCTGGAACGGTCTGAAGCGGGCCGGGAACCTGAACAACATCGACGCCCCCGCCGCCCTGCCCTTTTTTAACCGCCACCGCGCCTGGGTGCGCTGGACCGTGCCGGTGTGGCTGTACGTGGCCGTGACTGGCTGGATCATCTATCTGGTGCTGGGAAGGTGGGGAGAGGTGGTCAAGGGCTAGCGTTCACAGACTGAACAGCCCGCACTGGACGGCCTGCACTGACAGCAAAAAGCGCCGCGCTCTCCCGGAGAAACCAGGGAAGGCACGGCGCTTTCAGGTGCGAATGCTTCAGGCTTTGGGCGGGAAGGCCAGATGGCCCTCGAAGTGCCAGCCGCTAAACTTGTAGGGCTTCTTCTCGATCAAAGTTCCGCGCATGATGCCGTGCTGGGTGTTGACCTGCACGTCGCAGCGGCCCTCGCCCTGGCACTTTTTCTGTAACGCCTCGATGTCGCTCTCCAGCGTCCCAGCGGGCAGCGTCTTGCCCTCGGCGTAGATCGCCAGTTTCTTGTTCGGCTGCACCACATATTTCCCTTCCAGAATCAGCATCCCTCAAGAATACAGGGTGAGAGGGGAAAAGAATGTTCCGGGACAGGCGAAGAATGGGTGGATTTGCCTCATGGGTTTCTGGGGTGGCTCCCACGGTTAACCCCTCCGGCGCTACGCGCCACCTCCCCTTAGAAGCTGGGTGATGCAGAGATCTCTCTCATAAAAGTGATAAGACCGATAAACACGGCGTTTTTAGCTCCTCCCTCCTTGCGGGGGAGGCTGGGAGGGGGGAACCGCAGACGCCGTCCCAGCGCAGCCAGAGAAAAATGACAACTTGCGAAAATCAGCGTAAAGCCAAACATGAGAGACTTGTCTGCATCACCAAGCCCCTTAGAAGGGAGGCAAGGAGATGGCGTGTGGCACGGTCTTCTGCGCTCCTTGGCTCCCTTTAAGGGGAGCTGGCTGCGAAGCAGACTGAGGGGTTAAACCGCAGACGGCATCCTTTGAACATCGCCCACAAAACCCTCCCGCCGTGTCACCCCCGAAGGCACGCCCACCCACCCCTACACTGCGCGCGTGAGCTTCACGCCTTCGCCCACCACTTCCAGTCAGGACGTGCTGCGCCTGCCCGAATTCCGCGCCATGCTGCTGGCCACCGTGACCAGTACGCTGGCCAGCCGCGCCGTGGCCCTGACGGTGGCCTACCAGCTTTACCAGATCACCAAAAATCCGCTGACGCTGGGCATCCTGGGACTGGTGGAGGCCATTCCGGCCCTGAGTCTGGCGCTGTTCGGCGGTGTGGTGGCGGACCGCAACGACCGCCGCCGCATCCTGCTGCTGACCATCTCGGCAGAGGTCGTCTGTGCGCTGCTGTTCACGCTGTACGCGCCGCACGCCACCCTGAACGGCATCTGGCCGGTCCTGGCGCTGATCTTCATGCTCGGCATCGCGCGCGGCTTTGCCGATCCGGCGCTGCCCGCTTTTCAGGCGCAGGTGGTGCCGCGTGAGCTGCTGCTGCGGGCCTCGGCTTGGCGCTCCAGCGCGGGGCAGGCGGCGGCGATCATGGGTCCGGCGCTGGGCGGGGTGCTGTACGCGTCTGCGGGAGCGGCGGCGGCCTACGGCGTGGCCTGCGCGCTGCTGCTGGTGTCGCTGGCGTGCGTGGCCTACGTGAAACCCAAGCCCAGGCCCCGCTTTACTCCCGGCGAACCCCTCTGGCAAAGTGTCAAGGAGGGGCTGGCCTTCGTGGTGCAGCGGCAGGTGCTGGTGGGCAGCATGGCGCTGGACCTGTTCAGCGTGCTGTTCGGCGGCGCAGTGGCCCTGCTGCCGATCTTCGCCTCGGACATCCTGCGGGTGGGGCCGCTGGGACTGAGCGTGCTGGTGGCCGCCCCGAGCGTGGGGGCGCTGGGGGTGATGCTTTACGCCACGCGCCGCCCCCCTGGCAAGGGCGCGGGCCGCACGCTGCTGATCGCGGTGGCGGGTTTTGGCGTCAGCATCATGGTCTTCGGGCTGTCGCAGAACTTCTATCTCAGCGTGGCTGCGCTGGTCGCCACCGGCCTCTTCGACGGCATCAGTATGGTGATCCGCAGCGCCACCTTGCAGCTCAAAGCGCCGGACCATATGCGCGGGCGCGTGAATTCGGTCAGCGGCATGTTCATCGGCGCGAGCAACGAGCTGGGGGCCTTCGAGAGCGGTGTGGCGGCCAGCCTGCTGGGAACGGCCCGCAGCGTGTGGATGGGCGGCATCGTCACGCTGATCGTGGTGGGCATGACGGCGTATCTGGCCCCCGAACTGCGCGCCATGAATCTGGAGGACATCGAGGAAGATCTGCCCGCACATCCCACGGAGACCAGTGCCACCGTCATCAAACCCTCCTCAGATGCCGCGCCGCGCCTGTAGCTGGGATCAACCCGCCTTTCCGCCCTCCGGCATAGGAATGACTGCCAGCGTGCAGCGCGAGATGCAGACCATCTTGCCGCGCTCGTCGGTAATCTCGATGTTCCAGACTTCGGTGGTGCGCCCCTGAAAGATGGGCGTTCCGGTGGCTGTGACCGTCCCAGACACTGCGCTCCGCAGGTGGTTGGCGTTGATCTCCAGGCCCACGGCCATCATCCCGCGTTCCCGGACACTCAGGTATGCCCCCGTACTGGCGACACTCTCGGCCAGTACCACGCTCGCGCCACCGTGCAGGATGCCGAAGGGCTGATGCACGCGCGGTTCCACCGGCATCTGCGCCACCACTTTTGAACCGCTGGCCTCCGTAAACGTGATGCCCAGATGTTCCACCAGCCCGCGCTGACCGCCGAGCTGTTCGAGGATGAAATCGGAGGGGGTCTGTTGAGACGTGGTCTGTGGATCGGTCATGTTTATTTCTCCTGAGCCTGTTCGGCATGAGAGCTGCGGGTGGGCCGCATCACCAGACAGGTGGTGGTGGCGGTGGCGTAGACCTTGCCCGCGTCGTCGACGATCTGCGCGCTGGCGGTGGCCACCTGCTTTGAAACGCTGATCACCTCGGCCACCGCGCGGACCTCGCCCATGCCCAGGCGCAGCGGGCGCAGGTATTTCACCGCCAGATCCAGGGTGGTGTAGCCCACCCCGGCGGGCAACATGGTGTGAATAGCGCAGCCCAGTGCCGAGTCCAGCAGCGTGGCGTACACGCCGCCGTGGACGCTGCCAATCGGGTTGTAATGGAATTCCTCGGGGCGCATTCGGAAGGTCACCTTGCCCTCCTGCACATCTTCTTCATTCCCAATACTGAAGCCCAGCGTCTGCCCGATGGGGGGCGGCGGGTACTCGCCCCGCACCATGCCGCGCAGGTACTCCAGCCCGCTCAGGCCGGGAACGGCCCCCACGCCGATCAGCGGGTCCTGCCAGGAATAGGTACGGGTGCGCGGCGGTGGACTGGGGTCTGTGGCCCGGGTTTCAGTCTGAGGCGCATCGATTGCTGTGGTGCTGGACATGCCCGGCATCATAGCCAGCCGCAGGCAGGACCGTTTCATGTTCGGGAGCATGTTGGCTCCACTTTTATGTATGAAGGACAAAGTGCATAGGCGGTGACCGCCCCAGCCCTTATACTGCCCAGGTTATGCGGACGGTGACGGTAGGAACGCGCGGCAGCACGCTGGCGCTGGCACAGACCAACTGGGTGGTGGCCCGGCTCAAAGAGGAGTGGCCTGAAACGGATTTCCGGATTCAGACCATCACGACCAAGGGGGACCGCAACCGCGCCAGCCTGATTTCGATGGCGCAGCAGGGCGACAAGGGCTTCTGGATCAAGGAGATCGAGGATGCCCTGCTGGCCAAGCGGATCGACATCGCGGTGCATTCTCTCAAGGACCTGCCCACCAGTCAGCCCGGGGAACTGGAAGTGGCCTCCATTCCCAAGCGGGTGGACGCCCGTGACGTGCTGATCGGCAAGGAGGGCATGAAGCGCCTGGCCGATCTGCCCCACGGCGCACGCGTCGGCACCAGCAGCGTGCGGCGCAAGGCGTTCCTGATGGCCTTCCGCCCGGACCTCCAGATCATCGGCCTGCGCGGCAACATCGACACCCGGCTGGCCGCGCTGGCCGGGGATGAATATGACGCCATCATCCTGGCCGCTGCCGGACTGATCCGCACCGAGATGCGCCACCGCATCGACGAATTTATCGAGCAGGACGTCATGCTTCCTGCCCCCGGTCAGGGCGCGCTGGCCCTGGAAACCCGCGCCGACGACGATCTGACGGTGGAAGTCGCCTACGCCATTCACGATCACACCACCGATGACCGCATTACCGCCGAGCGCGAGTTTCTGGCCGGGCTGGGCGCGGGTTGCATGGCCCCGGTGGGGGCGCACGCCACCGTCAAAGGCGGCATCCTGACCCTGGAAGGCTGGGTGGCCGCGCTGGACGGCTCGCAGGTCTTGCGGGCCACCACCAGCGGTGACGTGGCCGAATGTGCCGAGTTGGGGGCGGAACTGGCTGCCGATACGCTGGGGCAGGGCGCACAGGCGCTGGTGGACGCGGCGCACGCGCAGATTGCGTAGAGATTTCTGGTCGCTGCTGGATTGAGGTTTTATTCGGGCAGCCCCGCCCCCCAGCCCCCTCCCCCAGAGGGGCAGGGGGAGCCAGCGTTGCACTGGGCAGGAGGATTGGGCGTTCTGGGCGAAGATGGGCGGCGGTATCCGGGTCTGATGCCATGCTCCGTTACGCTGCGTGTGGCCCGTGCGCTGCGCGCCCGACGGCCTTTGGTGGCCGTTTCGGGTTGGCGTTTCAGCATTGCTCTGGCGGTCTGAATGTGTTGAAGATGATCTGGGTGATGTCGGACGGGAAGCCCTAAAGAACTGTTCAACCCTCTGGGACTCACAGGGAGCTTCCACGCGCTCAAATGCGGGCATGTCCAATTCTCCCATCCTGGATCTCGCGGGCCTGACGCTGGAAGTCAATCATCTGGCGCGTGGCGTGCGCTTCTACTCGCAAGTCCTGGGGCTGGAATTGACCCGTCATGACGAGGCGGCGGGCGTGGCCGAATTCGTGGTCAATCCGCACCAGACGCTGACGCTGTGGCAGCCAGTCACACGGCAGGCCAACGACGCGCGGCTGGCCCCACTGAGGCCGCGCGGAGCCTCCCACATCCATTACGCCTGGCAGATCGAGCTGGAGGATCTGGAGCCGAGCAAGGGGCTTCTGGACGCGCACGGTCTGGCCTGGGAGGAGATCAATCTGGGCACAGAGGACCGCCCCGACTGGACGCTGTATTTCTTCGATCCCTTCGGGCACGGCCTGGAACTGCGCGCCGTGGACCGGGCCGACACGCGCCAGCCGCACTTTGCGCCTGTGCCCGTTCAGCGCCCCGCCCACGCCCTGCCCGTTATGGGACTGCGTGAGGTGGCCCTGGCCTTCAGCGATTACGCCGCCATGAAGGAGCGCCTGCCCCGCGCCTACGGATTTGCCTTTGCCAAGGAGCAGGAGGACCGGGACTTCGCCCAGTTCACGCTGGGGCCGCAGCCGGAGCCAGACGGCAACGGCACGCCCCGCCGCTGGCTGTACGCCTGGGACCCGCAGGTGGGGCTGGCCGATATGCTGGGCGGCGATCACGCCTTTGTGCGCTTCTATGCCGATGTGGACGCGGTGGCAGAGCTGGTGAAGGGTGCTGGCCTGCCATATGTCCACGACGAAAAGGGGCTGGCCGTGCGTGACCCGGAAGGGCATGTCTTCGAGTTTGTTGCGCCCTGAAGAGAATGGAAAAGGGCAGCCCGTATGCGTGGGCTGCCCTCTTCTTCTGAAGCTGTTCTAACGCGTTTGCGTCTGCCCGCCTGTAGGAGACTCCACTCGCGTTTCCACCGGCAGCGGGGTGTCCGGCTGCTTGCGAATGCGGATCAGCATGATGATGCTGGCGATGATCAGCGGAATGCTGATGACCTGCGTATCGGTAAACAGGCCGATGCCCGACTTGTCCAGACCCTGGCTGAGATAGCTGTTGAAGGTCAGGGGGTTGAGGCGGAAGGTTTCTTCCCAGCCGGCGCGCAGGATGCTGTACCACAGCCAGAACTGCCAGAAGGCCCAGCCCGGCTTATGCGAGCGCAGCCAGAAATATGAAGCGACGCTGAGGATCACGCCGATGATCACGCCATAGAGCTGAGCAAAATGCACCGGCGCGGTCATTACCAGTTGTCCGCCGATTTCCTGGCAGTACTGCGACAGGTCCATATCGGGGTTGGAGTTGGGAACGCACATGCCGCCGTGAAAGGCCTGCGCGCTGTCCGGCCAGCGAAAGCCGATGGGCCAGCCGGTCACGCGCCCCACCGTGTCGGTGCCGTTCATGATGTTGCCGATCCGCCCGCCGATGATCGCCAGGGCCACGCCCGGCACGCACAGGTCGGCGTACTGGTAGAAATTGAGCTTGTAGCGCCGGGTGTAGTACAGCAGCACCAGGATGCCGCCGATCAGGCCGCCGTGGATCGAGATGCCGCCCGAGCGCAGGTTGATGATGTCCAGCAGCACGCGGGGGAAAGGGGTGTCTGCGAACTGTCCCCAGGAGGTCAGTACGAAGACCAGCCGCGCACCGACCAGCCCCCAGATGATCATCCACAGGATCATGTCGCTGAAGAGGTTGACGTTGAGGCCACGTTGCCGCGCCATGCGTGTGCCGAGCCACGCGCCGATCACGATGCCCAGCGTGATCAGCACGCCGTACCAGGCAATCGTGAAGGTACCGATTTGAAGGAATACTGGATTCATAAGTCGGCGCTAGTTTAAGCCTTTTGGACGGTGAGAAACGCCCATGTGCGATGGACCTCGCCCGGCAGGGTCACTTGCCCCCCTCTCCAAGAAGCACGAAAAAGCCCTCTCCGTGGGGAGAGGGTGGAATGGGAGGTCTTTACAGTCCGTGTTACAGGCCCAGCGCAGGCAGTTCTTCCTCTTCGGGCGGCGGCAGGCGGAAGGCCCGCGAGAGCAGCACGCTCAGTTCGTACAGCACGTACAGCGGCACGGCCACCAGCATCATGTTGGTGGGGTCCGGCGTGGGCGTGATGACGGCGGCGGCCACCATGATCGCCACCAGCGCGATGCGCCAGCCCTTGCGCAGCATGCCGTGGTTCACGATACCAATGCGCGTCAGGATGATGGACAGAATGGGCATCTCGAAGGCGATGCCGAAAGCCACCAGGAACGTCGTGACGGTCCCGATGTACTGGCCCAGCCCCAGGATCGGCGTGACGGCCCCGGCCAGAAAGCCCACCAGAAAGGGAACCATCGTGGGCAGCACCAGCTTGTAGCCGAAGACTGCGCCGCCCAGGAAGGACAGCCCTGCCCCGACGATGAACGGAATGGCCCAGCGCCGCTCGGCGGGATACAGCCCCGGCGCGATGAAGCCCCAGACCTGCCCCAGAATAAAGGGCAGCGCCAGTCCCAGCCCGGCCCACAGCGACAGGTTCAGGCTCAGTAGCAGCGGTTCGGTCAGGGTATAGGTGACGACCTGAACCTTGCCATCGACATAGAGCTGCGAATACTGGAGCGGTCCCTTGACCCAGTCGATCAGTTGAATGCGGTAGACAAAGGCCACCGACATCCCGATGACCAGAAAGATCACGCTGAAGACCAGCCGTTTTCGCAGTTCGTCCAAGTGATCGAACAGCGGAGCGCTCTTTAAATCCGTCGCAGGAACAGTTTTGGGGGACATGGCGTGGCCTTTCCCTTACGCGCGGCGGTTGCCGGCGGTCTCGCGTTCACGCTCGGTGGGCATCGGCGCGCCGGTCACGGGATCGATCTGGCGTGAAGACACGTCGGTAATGGGCGTGACGACTTCGGTGGTGTCGGCGTCGGTCTTGCCCGTCTCGCGCTTGAATTCCTTGATGCCCTGGCCCAGGCCCTTGCCCAGTTGCGGCAACTTGCTGGCCCCGAAGACCAGGGCGATCACGACGACGATCAGAATGATTTCAAGGGGACCCATAAGTGTTGCTCCTTTGCGTGCCGGGCGCGGCGGTGGCCGGGCGTGCTTATTACTGTTGAAGGGGATGAATTGCCGGGGATGGATGGGGCGTGAAGCACAACTGCTGTGAACTGGACTGCTATGAACACTGGGCGGACGGTGAAGCGGTCTCACTCTGTCCTGTAGATATGCGGCGGCGGGCCGGGCGGATTGCCTATTAAACCTTAATGGCTCAGGGACAAGTGACAGTTGGCGTGCAATCTGCCCTCCCGATGCTTGTCTTCAGATGCTCCAGCCGCCGTCTACCAGCAACTCCTGCCCGGTCATATAGGCGGCCTCGTGGGTGGCCAGAAAGGCGATGGCCGCCCCCACCTCGTTCGGCTGCCCAAAGCGGCGGGCGGGGATACGGGCGGTCAAGCGGGCGGCGTCGTCGGGACTGCTGTTCAGGGCTTTCAGGCGGTCCGTGGCGGTGTAACCGGGCGCAACCGTGTTGCAGGTCACGCCATCGGCGGCCACCTCCAGCGCCAGCGTCCGCAGGTAGTTGGTCACGGCGGCGCGCATGGCGTTGCTGACTGGCAGCGCGGGCGAGGGCCGCCCCACTGTCAGGCTGGTGACGGCGATAATGCGGCCCCACTGGCGCTCACGCATCCCGGTCAGCACCGCGTTCGCCAGCCGCACGGTGCTGAGGAAGGTGGTGTCGTATCCGGCCTGCCACGCGTCCTCAGTGACCTCGCTGGGTTTCCCCGGTGGGGGGCCGCCCGCGTTGCTGACCAGAATGTCCACGTCACCTGCCTCCTGCACGGCGGCTGAGACGCCCTCCTGCGTGCTGACATCGGCCACCACCCAGCGCGCCCCGATGGCGTCTGCTGCGGCCTTCAGCGTGTCCTCGTGCCGCGCGGCCAGTGTCACCTGCGCGCCCAACCGGATCAGGTCATGTGCCGCCGCCAGCCCGATGCCCTTGCTGCCGCCCGTCACCAGGGCGCGTTTTCCGTCCAGCCGAAACAACGTCATGCGGGCAGGCTACACCCGGCGCGGTGCGGGGAAGGGGAGATGCCCCGCACCGTTACCCCTTACCCTGTGGCCCATGCTGCCCCTGATCGTCGTCGCCACACATGCCGAGGCCGAACGCCTGCTAGATATGAATGCCCGCGTGATCGTCTCCGGGGTGGGCGTCGTGGCCGCCGCAATGGCGACGGCGCGGGCGCTGCAAGAGCAGAACGCTGGACTGGTCATCAGCGCGGGCATCGGCGGGGCCTATCCGTCGTCCGGCCTGCTGCCCGGTGATCTGGCCCTCTCATCCCAGATTGTTCAGGCCGATCTGGGAGCGTGGGACGGCGAGCGGTTTCTGGATTTTGACGGGCTGGGGCTGTCCATCCTCCCGGACGCCCCGCACGCTGGACGCTTCTCGACCTGGGCCGCCGCTCCCGAAGTCGCGCGGCGCACGGGCGCACGCCTGGGACCGCTGCTGACCCTGAGCAGCGTGACGGGCAGTCTGGAAACCGCCGCCTCTTTACAGGAACGCTTTTCGGGCGCACTCACCGAGGGCATGGAGGGTGCAGGCATTGCCCACGCCGCCCTGCTGGCCGGGGTGCCGGTGCTGGAAGTGCGCGGCGTGAGCAACGCGGTGGGTCCGCGTGACCGCGCGTCCTGGCGGATTCCACAGGCGCTCGCCGCCACCCGGAGGGGCGTGGCGGCGGCGCTGGAAGTCTGGGAAGAGCTGGGGGGTTGAAGCCCGGCCTAGCTGTTCAGGGACAGTTTCTTGCTGGTGGTGTTCGGCACGTTGCCGGGGAAATTGACCTTCACGTTCACGGTGGTCCCGGCAGGGGTGGCCGGATCGATGTTGATCCAGTGGCTGACCAGCACCGGGGGCGTGGGCTGCGGATCGACGGCGCGCACCAGCACCCGCCCCTGCGCGGGCACGAACACGCACCAGCCTTCGGGGGTGGTGGTGAAGGCCCGCACGGGCAGAATGCTTTGCAGGGTCATGTCGGCGTTGGTGGCCCAGTACTCGACGAGTAGGCTGGCCTGTTCCCGCCCGATATCGGCCTGGTCCAGATCGAGCTGGACTTCCACACTGTCGGGCATGCCCTCGACCAGATTGGTCCAGCCGGGGACGACAAAACGGTTGCTGGCGGCGCTTTTGAACTGCTGGGGGTTGCTGGCATCGGTCATGCGCCTAGCCTAACGGATTGGCCGCCCGCAGAAGGCCAGACCCATATTCATTCCCGGGTGTCTCTTGGCTGCGGTCTACTCGCTATAGGTGCGCGCGGTGCGGATCAGCGCCCGCACGGCCAGGTAGCCCACCACGAAGAACAGCAGCGGCGTGACGTTCAGGGTGACCTCGGAGTCCTTTTCGGGTTCCAGGGGATTTTGCTTGCGGTACTTGATCATGAAGTCAGGGTACGACACTGCGGGCGGCGGTTGTCAGCGGGCCGGGCTTAGGGAGTGTTGAGACCGGGTGTCCAGCCCTGGTGAACGCGGTCACGGCGAACAGCGCCGACTGAGAGTAAAACGGCTGGCGTGACCTCTTCCTCTCCCACCATGCGCGCCCTGAGCAAACTGAAACCCGAACCCGGCATCTGGCTGACCCGGACGGACGTGCCCGTTCCCGGCCCCAACGATCTGCTGATCCGCATCAAAAAGAGCAGCATCTGCGGCACCGACGTACATATCTACAACTGGGATGACTGGGCGCAGCGCACGGTGCCCACGCCGATGGTGGTGGGCCACGAATACGTGGGTGTGGTGGCTGGAATGGGGTCCGAGGTCCGGGGATTTGAGGTTGGTGACCGGGTGAGCGGCGAGGGTCACATCACCTGCGGGCATTGCCGCAACTGCCGCGCGGGCCGCCGCCACCTTTGCCGCAACACCCAGGGCGTGGGCGTGCAGCGTCCCGGCTCGTTCGCCGAATATCTGGTGCTGCCGGCCTTCAACGCCTTTAAGCTCCCAGACGACATCTCCGACGATCTGGCCGCCATCTTCGATCCCTTCGGCAACGCGGTCCACACCGCCCTGAAGTTCGATCTGGTGGGCGAGGACGTGCTGATCACCGGGGCGGGGCCGATTGGCGTGATGGCCGCCGCTGTCGCCCGGCATGTCGGGGCGCGGAACGTGGTCATCACCGATGTCAACGAGTACCGTCTGGCTCTGGCCCGCGAGATGGGCGTGACCCGCGCCGTCAACGTGGCCCGTGAGGATCTGTGGACCGTCGCGCAGCACGAACTGCATATGACCGAGGGCTTCGACGTGGGCCTTGAAATGAGCGGTTCTGGCGCGGCTTTCGCCCAGATGGTGAAGTTGATGAATCACGGCGGCAAGATCGCCCTGCTAGGCATCCCCGCCGGGCGCGTGGACATCGACTGGGACAGCGTGATCTTCAAGATGCTGACCATCCAGGGTATCTATGGCCGCGAGATGTTCGAGACCTGGTACAAGATGGTGGCCCTGATCCAGTCCGGCCTCGATCTGACCCCGGTGATTACCCACCACTTCGGCATTTCTGACTTCCAGCAGGGCTTCGACGCCATGCTGGGCGGCCAGAGCGGCAAGGTCATTCTGGACTGGGAGGGCTGAGCTGGGTTGTGGGTTGTGGGTTGTCGGGTGTGGGAAAAGCGCATTCCAGATGCTGCGGAGGGGTTGACCGTGGGAGCAGCCCATTCGCCGTCGAATGACTTTCTCCCAGGCTCCTACAGAGGATCAGAATGACACTCCCCTCCTCGCCCACGCGCTATCCTCCGCCCATGAGTTTCAAACAGGCACACACGCAGGCATGGTGGCCCGGCAGTTGACCGGGTGACCCTTCCTTTTGTGCCGTCGAACCGACAGGCCGCGCCCGGAGAACATCCCGGCGCGGCTTTTTTTGTTGCTCTCAATTTCCCGGAGGAATAGACCATGACCACCAACCCGCCCAGAAAACGCATCCTGACCGGAGACCGCCCCACCGGCCCGCTGCACATCGGCCACCTGGCCGGATCGCTCCGCAACCGCGTGGCCCTGCAACACGACTATGAAACCTTCGTGCTGCTGGCCGACATGCAGGCGCTGACCGACAACTTCGAGAACCCGCAGAAGGTCCGTGACAACGTGCTGGAGGTGGCGCTGGATTATCTGGCCGTGGGCCTGGACCCGGACATCTGCACCTTCGTCATCCAGTCCCAGCTTCCCGAAATCGCGGAGCTGACGGTCTTTTACCTGAATCTGGTCACCGTCTCCCATCTGCGCCAGAACCCCACCGTCAAGGCCGAGATCGCGCAGAAGGGCTACGGCGAATCGGTGCCCGCCGGATTCTTCGTCTACCCGGTGTCGCAGGCCGCCGACATCACTGCGTTCGGCGCGCATCTGGTCCCTGTGGGCGAGGACCAACTGCCCATGATCGAGCAGACGCGTGAGATCGTGCGGCGCTTCAACCACCTGTACGCGCCCGTGCTGACCGAGCCACAGGCGCTGGTGGGTCAGGCCGCGCGGCTGCCCGGTCTGGACGGCGGCGGCAAGATGAGCAAGTCGCTGAATAATGCCATCTTCCTCTCCGACAGTGCCGACACCGTGGCCCGCAAGGTGCGCGGCACGTACACCGATCCAGGGCATCTGCGCGCCGAAGATCCTGGACGGGTGGAGGGCAATCCGGTCTTTGCCTATCTGGACGCCTTTGACCCGGATCACGCGGGGCTGGAGGCCATGAAGGATCATTACCGCCGGGGTGGGCTGGGCGACGTGAAGGTCAAACGCCACCTGACCGACGTGTTGGAAGCCACGCTTTCCCCTATTCGCGAGCGCCGCGCCGACTTTGCCCGCAACATGGACAGCGTGCAGGAGGTGGTTCGCCTGGGCACCCAGCGCGGGCGGGAAGTGGCGGCTGGAACGATGAAAGCCGTGCGCGAGGCGATGGGGCTGGATTATTTCTGAGTGCGGGAACCTTCTCCCACAACCTCCGCCGCCACCCGCACCGCCCGCGTGATCTCCTCCTGCGGCAGATAGGGGAGAGGTGGGCGGTCTTCCGGCACGGCCAGGGCCACGGCTGGATTGGCGGGCAGATGCAGAAAGCCGCACGGCACGTCACTTAGGCCCCTCTGCGTCAGCCAGTGCCGGGCGCGGTACATCACGAAATTGCAGACGTACAGGCCCGCCGTGTTGCTGATGTGTCCGGGAATGCCCGCCGCCTGCCACGCACCCAGAATCGGGCGCAGGGGCAGCGTGGACAGATAGGCCGGAGGCGCGTCCGCATGGGCGTGGGCGGGCGCGTCGCGGTAGGTGTTGCCTGCATTGTCCGGGATATTGAAGTCCATGACATTCAGCGCCACCCGTTCCAGCGTGACCTGGGGACGGCCCGCCGCCAGTCCGGTCAGCAGCACCGCGCCGGGTTGATGCTGCTCCAGCAACGCCTCCAGCGCCACACCCGCCGAGTGCGGCTCCACTGGAAGCAGGGCCGAGACGACGCGCATGTGGCCTACCTCCAGCCTGTCCAGTGCTGCTGCCGCCCTCGCGCTGGGATTGTCGGGGTGCGTGTGGAACGGCTCGAATCCGGTCAGAAGCAACTTGGACATGGCCCGAGTGTAAGCTGAGCGGATGAAGAGCATCATCAGGTTCCTGTTGCCCACGGCGTTTTTCCTGTCATCGGCCTGGGCTGCTCCTGCCGTTCAATACGCTGATCTGAAGAAGGTCACCATCACCGCTCAAACGGCCACGCTCACGCTGGACTACATCGACTTCTTCGTGATCGACACCAGCAACGTCAGGCAGGTGATGAAACTGGGTGGCTACCGGACACCTGATGAGGCTTACGATGCCAATCCGGCGGGATTTTACTCCAGCAATACCAATCCGAAACTCCGCACCCTGAAGACGGACCGCCGGACCACCTTTGATCTGGTCTGTCTGGCCGACAGTGATCCTGACCAGTTTCAACGCGTGGATCTGAAGACTTTCGTGGCGCCGGAACACGTCGAGAATGTCCTGAGCGAGATGCTGGGCATGGTCCAGGGCAGCCGCCAGGAACCCGGCTGCCTGCGCTATGACCTGCTGCGCCAGGACGACGCCGGAACCGTGCGCCTGCATGTGCAGGAGCGCTACCGCGATATGGACGCCGTGCAGGCCCACCGCGACTCGGCGCATTACAAGGCTTACCGTGCCAAGGCCGGGGACTGGTTTCAGGAGGCTCCGGTGGTGACGGTGTTAGAAGAGATAGACGTGGCCTGATACGGACTCCGATTGAAAGGTGTTGAAAACGCCTGGAAATCCGAGCAGAGCGAGCAGGAGAAAAACGGGTTCCGGGCGTGGAGTGCAGGAATCGGCGCTGTCCCGATTTCTGCGCGAAACAGACGGAATCCGTATGAGCCTTTCCCGGAGCCTTCGCTACCTTCGCCCCGCAGCCGCGCCGCTATGCTGGGCGGGTATGCCAGAGCTGCCGGAAGTCGAGACCACGCGCCGCAAGATCGAGCCGCTGCTGCGCGGGCGCGTCATTGCGAATGTCGAACATGACGCGCCGCACAAGTACCGCGATACGCATCTGGCGGTGGGACGGCGGGTGCAGGGCCTGTCCCGGCGCGGCAAGTACCTGATGCTGCAACTCGCAGCGGCAGACGCGGCAGAGGCGGATCCCCACGATCTGGAATTCATCGTTCATCTGGGCATGACCGGGGGCTTTCGACTGGAGCCGGGGGCGCACACTCGCGTGACCCTGACCACTGAGGACGGCGAACAACTCTTCTTCAACGATCCGCGCCGCTTCGGAAAGATGGCCGTGGTCCGTCCCGGTGAGTACGGAAGTATGCCTACCCTGGCCGCGATGGGACCCGAACCCCTCTCGGACGACTTCAACGAGGCCGATTTCGTGAAGCTGGCGCGTGAGGCAGGCGCGGTCAAGCCGTGGTTGCTGTCCCAGAAGCCGGTCAGCGGGGTGGGCAACATCTACGCCGACGAAAGCCTGTGGCAGGCCCAGATTCACCCGGCCCAGACGCGCCTGACCTCCGCCGAGGGCAAGAAGCTGTACACAGCCATCCGCGAGGTCATGGCAAAGGCAGTGGAGGCGGGCGGCAGTAGCCTGGGCAACGGCGTGGGCAATTACCGCCAGCACGACGGCGTGAGCGGCCTCTTTCAGCTCGAACACCACGTCTACGGCAAAGGCGGCCAGCCCTGCCCCCGCTGCGGCACCGACATTGCAAAGATCGTGCTGGCCCAGCGTGGAACGCATTTCTGCCCGAAGTGTCAGACGCTCAAAGAGAGGTCTAAGAGTCAAGGGTCCAAGGGCTAACAACCCCTGTCTCTTCCGCCTTTCCCTGGACTCTCAGACCCTTGACCCTTAGACGCGCCTCCGGGCGCACAGGAGCTTCCATGACCGATCTCACTTCCCTGCGAATTTCTTATACCCGCGACGCGCTGCGGCGGACTGACCTGAACCCTGATCCTCTGACGCAGTTCAAAGGCTGGTTCGATGCCGCACAGCAGGCTGAGTTGCCTGAACCCTACGCCCTGTCGCTGGCGACGGCAGACGCCTCGGGGCGGCCCAGTGTCCGCACGGTGCTGCTGCGCGGCGCGGATGAGCGCGGGCTGACCTTCTACACCAATTTCGAGTCCCACAAGGGCCACGATCTGGCTGCCAATCCGCAGGCCGAACTCCTGTTCTACTGGGCCGAACTGGAGCGTCAGGTCCGCGCATACGGCTCTATCGCCCGCGTGCCGGATGCCGAGGCCGACGACTATTTCCATGTCCGCCCACGCGACAGCCAACTGGCCGCCCACGCCAGCGATCCGCAGAGTGCGCCGATTGAAAACCGCGAGGCGCTGGAAGCTAAATTTGCTGCCCTGCACGAACGCTTCCCCGAAGGCCAGCCCGTTCCCCGCCCGGACTTCTGGGGCGGCTACCGCGTGACCGTGCAGGAATGGGAATTCTGGCAGGGCCGTCCCAACCGCATGCACGACCGCTTCCGTTACACGCGGCAGGGCGAGGGCTGGCAGATCGAACGTCTGATGCCCTGAATCGACTGCCCTCTCTCGCTGTTGGAGGCCGTTAGCAAAAGCAACGCGGGAAGCAACCTTTCGCTGCTTCCCGCGCTGCCTCTGTCTGCTTTACCCGGTCTGACCGAACTGCATCCTGAACACGAACTTGGTCACGTCCGTCTTCAGGTTGTCGATCATCTCGTTGAACATGTTGGTGGCCTCGAACTTGTATTCGGTGAAGGGATCGCGCTGGCCGTAACCGCGCAGGCCGATGCCCTGGCGCAGCACGTCCATGCCGTGCAGATGTTCCTTCCAGTGCTGGTCTACCGTTTGCAGCAGTACGTAGCGCGACAGGCTGTTGAGCATGGTGGGACTCAGCTCGTCCTTGCGGGCGTCGAAGGAGTCGGCCACCGCGCCCAGCATGGCGTTCTGCGCGTCGGCGGGGGACAGGGCGCGCAGGCCCTCGAAGTCGAAGCCCTCCATCTGCGGCACGGCGTCCAGAATGGCGGCCTGCAAGCCCTCGATGTCCCAGGAATCGGCATTGGCCTCGATGGGTAGGTAGGTGGCGAGCTGCATGTCCACGAAGTCGGCGATCATGCCCTCGGTGGATTCCTCGACGGCCTCGTCTGGCCCCAGCAGCACTTCACGGCGCTGGGCGTACACGGTGTCGCGCTGCTTGCTCATCACGTTGTCGAATTCCAGCAGTTGCTTGCGCGTGCTGAAGTTGCGGTCTTCCACGCGGGCCTGTGCCTTCTCGATTGCGCCCGTGACCATCTTGGCCTCGATGGGCTGGGTGTCGTCCATGCCCAGGCGGTCCATCATGGCCACCACGCGCTCGTTGGCAAACAGGCGCATCAGGTCATCCTCGAACGACACGTAGAAGCGGCTGCTGCCAGGATCGCCCTGTCGCCCGGCGCGTCCGCGCAACTGGTTGTCGATGCGGCGCGATTCGTGGCGTTCGGTGCCGATGATGTGCAGCCCACCCACCTCCTGCACGCGCGCGTGGTCCGCCACCGTTTCCGTATGGAGCTGCTGCGCCTGCCCGATGAATTCCTCGGTCATGCCGGGAATCTGCATGCCAATCTCAACGGTCCGGGGGTCCTTGCGGTTCAGCGCGGTGATGAACGCCTCCACCTCCGGTACGTAGCGGTTCAGGCCCAGGCTGGCCTCGATGCTGGCCCCGATGATCGACTCGGCGTCGCCGCCCAGCTTGATGTCGGTGCCGCGCCCGGCCATGTTGGTGGCAATCGTGACCGTGCTGCTGCGCCCGGCCTGCGCGATGATGCTGGCCTCCTGCGCCTCGAACTTGGCGTTCAGGACGCTGTGCTTGACCCCGGCGGCGGTCAGCAGTTCGCTGAGCTGCTCACTGGTCACGATGCTGGCGGTGCCGATCAGCACCGGGCGGCCCGTGGCGTGCATCTCCTTGACCTCTTCTACCACCGCGTTGTACTTGCCCAGCTTGCTGCGGTACACCAGATCCTCGGAATCCTTGCGGATCACGTCGCGGTTGGTGGGAATCACCAGCACGTCGGAGCCGTAGATGTCCAGGAATTCCTTTTCCTCGGTCTTGGCGGTGCCGGTCATGCCGGAAAATTTGTTGTACAGACGGAAGAAGTTCTGGTAGGTGATGGTGGCCAGCGTCTGGTTCTCGTTCTCGATCTTGACGCCTTCCTTGGCCTCGATTGCCTGATGCAGCCCCTCGCCGTAGCGGCGGCCCGGCATGCTGCGCCCGGTAAACTCGTCGATGATGATGACCTCGCCCTCGGCGTTGACGATGTAATCCTTCTCGCGCTTGTACAGTTCAAAGGCGCGCACGGCCTGGGTGATCATGTGGGCCTTGTCCATGTTCTCGGGGCTGAACAGGTCCGGGATGCTCAGCAGCCGTTCGATCTTGGAAATGCCGCTCTCGTTCATGTGGACCTGTTTGGTCTTCTCGTCGATGGTGTAGTCGCCCGTGGCCTCGAGGCGCTCACCGGGAACGGCGGGTTCACCCTTCTGGAGCCGCCGGATCAGCTTGGCGTACACGTAATACAGGTCGGTGGCCTTTTCTGCCGCCCCCGAGATGATCAGCGGCGTACGGGCCTCGTCGATCAGAATGCTGTCTACCTCATCCACGATGGCGAAGTTCAGCGGGTGTTCGGCGCGCAAGGAGAGCGCCTCGCGGCTCTGGGCCATGTTGTCGCGCAGGTAGTCGAAGCCCAGTTCGGAGTTGGTGACGTAGGTAATGTCGCAGGCGTAGGCGGCCTGCTTCTGCGCGGGTTGCAGTTCGCGGCTGGCCAGCCCCACCGTCAGGCCCAGCGAGCGGTACAGCAGCCCCATCTCGTCTGCGCCCACGCGCGCCAGGTAGTCGTTAACCGTGACCAGGTGGCAGCCGCGTCCGGCCAGCGAGTTCAGCGCCAGCGCCAGCGTCGCCACCAGGGTCTTGCCCTCGCCGGTGCGCATCTCGGCAATGCGGCCCTTGTGCAGGGCGTAGCCGCCGATCAGTTGCACGTCGTAATGCCGCTTGCCGATGGAGCGGCGTCCGGCCTCGCGGATCAGGGCGAAGGCGGGGATGATCACGTCGTCCAGGGACTCGCCGCCCTCCTGCACGCGGCGGCGCAGTTCACCGAAGGCGGCGGGAAGGTCTTCCACCCCCATCATCTCTTCTTCCAGCGCGTTGACCGGCTGCACGATGGTTTTCACGATCTGCTGCACGTCGCGTTGGTTGTTATCGAATAGTTTATTGAGGACACGGAACATGACGAGCAAGTATACCGCTCCAGACCTGACCATGACCTCACAAGTTCACAGTGGCGCGCGTAGGCAACCTGAGCGCGCCAGACTCAGCGTTGTGCCCCGCTGTGCCCAGGCGGAAGTTGCCCTGCGTCAACCTCTGATAAAGGTCACTCCTGCCCGCCTCTGTCGGTCTTCGTGCAAATGTGGAGGGTGTAGTGGGTCACAGTGCAGTCGGAACCGGAAACGTCAGCCCGGCAAGACACCCCAGCGCCCACCAGGAGGCAACACCTATGTCCAACCGCAGCATTTCCAACTTTCTGAGCGTCGCCGGATTCGCGTCCATCATCGCCTCGATCATCATCTGGGCCACCCAGGGCGGCACCGACAAGACCCACGAGGAAAAGTCCCACGGCGAGCGCTTCGGCATCTTCGTGGGCCTGTGGGCACCGACGTTCTTCATCCTGTCGAACCGCTACAACACGGCGGCCCTGGAAGAAGAGAACAACTAAGGTAACTACTCAGCAGGGGGACTTGCGGAGTGGAATCAGATAGAGTAGGCGCATCAAGAACGCTCTTTGCCCCAATTGCCTGATCCTTCAAGCTCGCCTTGACGAGCTTGAACTGCGATTGCTG
>NZ_JNIV01000009.1 GCF_000701405.1 Deinococcus marmoris DSM 12784 | reverse complement strand
GTGACCGGGAGCGTCCTGATTTCATCAGGATGCTCACTCATTTTGAGCGTCTTGCCGGGATGGCCACGTTGCCCGCCAGAAGAGCGGTTGCTCTTCTGGCGCTCACTCTTGGGGACCCACGGTTTGTCCTGGCTGGGCGGTTGGCTAGAAGTTCGGCTTGTGGCGGCAAGGCGAGCTTCCAGGGTCAGCAATCGCAGTTCAAGCTCGTCAAGGCGAGCTTGAAGGATCAGGCAATTGGGGCAAAGAGCGTTCTTGATGCGCCTACTCTATCTGATTCCACTCCGCAAGTCCCCCTGCTGAGTAGTTACGTGTAGCGGACTGATTCTCTCAGTTTCAGCACTGCCGGACTGCGCTGGGTCCACAGAAGACAGTCATCCCGTGCTGTTCCGCATCCGCGATTCTGCCTTGACCGCCATTGACAGCCAGCGCTCTCGATCAAGCGCGTGAATACGGGGGTGACCCGTAGAGACTGAAGGATGACCCTCCAGCCGAAAGTGCGAGTTTAAGGGCAGTTTACGCGACCCAGAGGGCATTTTTGGCTCTTCACACGCGAGAGGTCGTAGGTTCAAGTCCTATACCGCCCACCAATTAAGACCCGCCCAGCGCGGGTTTTTTCGTTTGTATAGAGCGGTCCACGGTGCCGCGTGCGTAGCGCGTGCGTAACTGCTCAATCCGACGCCACCAGATCAGACAGGTTCAGCGCCCACTTTTCGGGAATTGCTGACCAGCGTGACATTCTCTGCCCAAGACCTCTCCAGCCGTGTGGCAGACTGGCCTGATCTGAAGGGCGAAATCTCGCGATGTCTGATACGGATTCCGTCTGTTTCGTTAACAAACTGGGAAAGCGCCAGTTTGCCAACTCCACGCCCGGAACCCGTTCTTCTCGTTCTCACTCCACTCGGATGTTCATCGTTTTTGCAAACGATTCAATCGGAGTCAGTATCACCTATGTGCGAAGAGACCGCCCGGTCTTCCGAGGCGGTCCATCACTCATCCAGCCAGATGCGGCCCGTTCCTCCACTTGCGTTATGCTCCAGCCACATGTTTCTTCCCAAACCGGACGCCGGTTCTGACTCCCGGCAAGGCACAGCCCCTGAAGGCGGTGCCAGCGCCGTATGAGCCTCGCACTGACCCTGGCCGTCATCCTGATCATGGTGGGCTTCAACGCCCTGTACGTGGCCGCCGAGTTTGCCACGGTGGGTTCGCGCCGCTCACGGGTGCAGGCTGCCGCCGAGAACGGCAACCGCTCTGCCGCCGCCCTGCTGGAGATTCTGAGCGACCCCAGGCGGCTGGACACCTACGTGGCCGCCTGTCAGATCGGCATTACCCTCAGCAGTCTGGTGGCCGGCTCCTTCGGGCAGGCCCGGCTGACGCCGCTGCTGACGCCCGTGCTGGGAAGCGTGGGCGGCAACGTGGCGGCCACGGTGATCGTGCTGGTCTTCATCACCGTCTTGCAGGTGGTGCTGGGCGAACTGCTGCCCAAGACGGTGGCGCTACGCTACCCCGAACGGCTGGCGGTGGCCGTGCTACGCCCGCTGCAACTCAGCCTGCTGCTGTTCCGGCCCCTGATCGCCGTCTTTAATGGCGCGGCCTTCGCGGCCATGCGGGCCTGGGGGCTGAACACGGACCACAGCCACGCCCACGTCCACTCGCCGGAAGAACTGGAAGATCTGTACCGCCAGAGCGCACGCGGCGGCCTGATCGACGCCGCAGAGCGCGAGATGGTCTCCGGCGTGCTGGGCGTGGAGGAACGGGTGGCCCGCGAGATCATGACCCCGCGCGTGCGACTGGTCAGCGTGCCCGCTTCCCTGGGTGTCCGTGAGGCCCTGGCCCGGCTGGCGCAGACCCCCTACACGCGCTTTCCAGTCACGGGTGAGCGCCCGGAAGGCGGCCCGGACGGCAGCAACCCAGACGACGTGATCGGCATGATCCACCTGCGCGAACTCTTCCTGACCGCCGAAACCCGTCCCGACGCCCCGGTCTCCGAGATCATGGTTCCACCGCTGATCGTGGCCGAGGGTCTGAGTGTGCCGCGCTTGTGGCTGCGTCTGCGCGAGAAGGGCCGCCACAGCGCCGTGGTGGTGGACGAATACGGCAGCGTGGCGGGGATCGTCACGCTGGAAGACACGCTGGAAGAAATCTTTGGCGAGATGCAGGACGAGTTTGATCACGAAGACGATCCCGTGACGGTCCAAGGACTGGCGGGACAGACCCAGCAGGTCAGCGTTCGCGGCGACGTGCTGGTAGACACCCTGAATGACCGCTTCGGGCTGCGCCTGCCCACCGACGAGGTGGACACCATCGGCGGGCTGATGTGGCAGGGCCTGGGGCGCTGGCCTGAGGTGGGCGACGAACTGACGCTGGGCGACACCACCCTGCGCGTCGAGGCGATGGAGCGCCGCACGGTGCAGCGGGTGGGCTTCACGCTGGAGCGCGGCGAGGACGACGGCAGCATCGGGGGCGATCAATAGTGCTGACCTACGTTCTGCCCATCGTTATTATCCTGCTGCTGGTGCTGCTCAACGCCGTGTTCGTGGCCGCCGAATTTGCGCTGGTGGCCTCGCGCCGCAGCCGCCTGCTGGTGCTGGCCGAGGGCGGAAGTGGGCCAGCCCGCTGGCTGTATGACCTGACCGCGCAGCTCACCGGCAAGGACCGCTATATCGCCGTGGCGCAACTGGGGATCACGCTGGCTTCTATCGGGCTGGGGATGTACGGCGAACCCGCAATTGCGGCGTGGCTGTACGGCCCCTTCGAGGGCTGGGGGCTATCGTATGCGGCGGCGCACACGGTGGGCTTTATCGTCGCCCTGAGCCTGATCACATTCATGCACGTCGTCTTTGGCGAGATGATCCCCAAAGCGCTGGCGCTGCAAACCCCGGAAGCGGTCAGCGTGCGGGTGCATCCGCTGATGCAGGTCTTTGCCTTCATCTTCCGGCCCATGATCTCGCTGCTCACGGCGCTGGCCCTGGGCCTCATGCGCCTGCTCAAGATCCGCGAACCCGGCGAGGGCGCGCTGCTGTACACCAGCAAGGAACTGAGCATCGTTACCGAGGAAAGCGCCGAGGGCGGCCAACTGGGCGAGCAGCAGCGCGACCTGATCCAGAACATCTTTGCCCTGGAAGACCGCACCGCCGAGGAACTGATGACCCCCCGCCGCAGCGTGGAGGCGCTGTCCCTCTCCGCCCCCGTCAGCGAGATCCTGAATTCGCTCGCCCGTTCGCCCCGCAGCCGCTATCCGGTCTTTGACGGTGATCTGGACAACGTGGTGGGCGTGCTGCATATCAAGGACTTCATCCGGGCGCGCACGCAGGGCCGTTCACTGAGACTGGCCGGGCTGATCCGCCCGCTGCCCAGCGTGGCGGCCAGTTCTCCCGCCGAGGACCTGATGACCCTGTTCAAGCACGGGCGCGGCCACGCCGCCCTGGTGGTGGACGAATTCGGCGGCACTCTGGGCTTTGTCACGATGGACGACCTGATTGAAGATGTCATGGACTCCGGCCCGGAAACGGGGGATCAGTGGATTCTGGTCAACCCCGACGGCTCGTTTTCTCTTGACGGCGGGGTGACCCTGAGCGATCTGCGGGGGGACCACGGCCTGACCCTGCACAGCGACGAGGCCACCACCGTGGCGGGCCTGCTGCTGAACGCCCACGGCACGGTTCCGCCGCCCGGCACCGTGATCCAGATCCAGGGCTACGAACTGACTGCCGAGGCCACTGAGGGTCTCAAGATCACCCGCGTCCATCTGCGCCGTCTGGAAGTATGAAACTCTTTCGGGGCACGGCTGGGATAGGCGGGCATGAGCATCTGGAGCAGCCTGCCTTGCTCGTCCTCGTCGGCCCGAATTTTGACAGAGAGGCGGAGCCGACACCTTTCAAGCGGAGTTCGCATTAAAGGTTTAAATCCTCTACCGCCTATCAAAATGAAACACCGCTCCAGACGGTGCTTTTTCGTTTGCCCACTCGATGCCTATACATTCTGTCCAGGATTTTTCAGAGACGTGACCCCGAACAGAAGAGGCCCACAGGCAACGGCGTCAGTGCATTCCGAACGCTGTGCCCCGAGGCTCGGCAGTCAGGTCAGGGCGGCTGGAGTCCTGAAGGACCTCGTGGATTTCCAGTTTGTTGGGACCGCTGAATGCCTCTTTCGGCAGCGAGCCGCTGCGGGCGTGGCCCTGTACGAAGGCGTCCGAACTGGTCCACGCCTCGAAGGCCGCGCGGCTTTCCCAGAGGGTCAGCACCACGTAGGGATCGCCGGGATTGACCGGGCGCAGCACCTGATTGCTGACGAAGCCGGGCATCTCGTCTACCAGCCGGGCGCGGTCCAGAAAGCGGGCTTCAAACTGATCGGCGTATTCGGCGTGGACGGCAATGCGGTTCATGACGGTGATCATCGGCGGTTCCTCCAGAGGGTGCGGTGCGCAAAGACATGCAGCGGCTAAGGCTGACCAGTACAGGCTAGCGAAAGTGGAGGGGACTGAATGAGAGCGGGGAAAGGGCCGCCGGGTCAGCCCCCGCCCGGCACCCCCGCTTCCTCAAAGGTCCGCATCTCGCGCAGGGTGGCGGCTGCCGCCAGAAGCAGGGGTGCAGCCAGCACACCCCCCGTGCCCTCGCCCAGGCGCAGGCCCAGTCTGAACATCGGTTTCAACCCCAGGGCCGAGAGTTGCGCCGCGTGGCCGATCTCGGCGCACTCGCCTGCCGGGAACAGAAAGTCGCGCAGGGCCGGGGCCAGGGATACGCCTACCAAAGCCGCACTGCCTTCCACGAAGCCGTCCAGTACCACTGCGCGGCGCAGTGCGGCGGCCTGAAGCATCATGCCCATCATGGCGGCGATTTCAAAGCCGCCGAATTCGGCCAGCACGGTCAGGGGATCGGTGGTATCAGTGCGGGCCAATGCCTCACGCACGGCACCGAGCTTACGGGCCAGCGTCACGTCGTCCACGCCTGTGCCCCGGCCTGTCACCTCTGCCGCATCCAGATTCAGCAATCGGGCGGTCAGGGCGGCGGCGGGCGTGGTGTTGCCGATGCCCATCTCGCCGGGAACGATCAGGTCCGCGCCGTTCTCAATGGCCCGCCGTGCCAGCGCGGCTCCGGCCAGGATCAGGCTCTCCGTTTCCTGCACGGTCATGGCGGGTTCAAGGCGCAGATCACGCGTGCCGCGCCGCACCGATGCGCGAATCAGGGCGGGATGGTCCGGCAATTCGGCATTCACCCCGGCGTCCATCACGTAGACCCGCGCGCCCACCGTGCGGGCGATGGCGTTGACGGCGGCTCCCCCCGGTCCAGCGGGCGTGTCGGCCAGGAAGTTCGCCACCATCGCGGGCGTGACTTCGGGCGGGTAGGCGCTGACGCCGCCAGCGGCCACGCCATGATCCCCGGCGGCCACCAGCACGGCCACGCCGCGTGGATGGGGTCTTTCTGTGCCAAAGACGCCCGCCAGTCGCACGGCCAGTTCCTCCAGATCGCCCAGCGCCCCAGCGGGTTTGGTCAGTTGGGACTGACGTTCACTGGCGCGGGACATGGCGGCGGCATCGGCGGACTGGACGGACCCGATCAGGGCTGTTAATTCAGGATGCATGGAACTCCTTGGAGCAGTTGTCATAAAAAGACCATTTTTATGACCGAGCGGAGCGAGTGACTTTGACTGAGCAGGACGGAGAATGGAGTCGCCGGAAGTCTTTTATTCTGGTGACGTAATTCGGAGAACTGCTCTAGAGGGTTTGAGTTGCAGTGGAAGGCCACTCACGAGGAAGATTGCCTCGTCGCTGGCGGCGGCGCAACGCTGATTGACCCAGCCCAGCACGTCGCGGTAACGGCGGGCCAGGGCGTTGTCCGGCACGATGCCCAGGCCCACCTCGTTGGAGACCAGCACGGTCAGGCCGGGGCGGGCGCGGGCGGCGTTCAACAGGTCATCTGCCGCCGCGAGCATGGCCTCGTCGGTCCAGTCCAGAAGCAGCATGTTGCTGACCCACAGGCTCAGGCAGTCCAGCAAAATGGTGTGCGTGGAGGCGTCTTGCATAGCTTGCGGCACGTCCAGCGGTTCTTCCACCGTCGTCCAGTGGGCCGGACGGTCTGCGCGGTGCCGCCCGATGCGCGTGGTCATCTCGGCGTCAAACGCCTGCGCGGTGGCGAGGTAGGTCACTGCCCCCCCGGACGCGGCGGCGCGGGCCTCGGCAAAGCTGCTCTTGCCGCTGCGTGCGCCTCCGGTGACGTACAGGATCACAGCAACCCCCGCACGAACTCCCAGTCCAGACTGGCGCGAACCTGGGTGGCGATGGCGTCCAGGCGGGCGTCCAGACTGTCCAGCCCAGCGGGTGAGGCCAGACCCGCCCAGCCCAGGAAGCGTTCCAGATAGGCTGAATTTTCCAGCAGACCATGCAAGTAGGTGCCGCGCACGTTGCCCGCACGCCACAGCAGTTCCGGCGCGAGTTCCTGCACGCCTGGGCCGGAGTGCGTCCGTCCGTGGTGAATCTCGTAACCGCTCAGGCTCAGGCCGGTTTCGGCGTCGGTCACGGTGGTCAGGCGGGTGGTCTTGTCGGCGGCGAGGTTGGTGACAAGGTCCAGCAGGCCCAGGCCAGGAACCTCCCCACCGCCCTCTACCTGGTGTGGGTCACTCAGGGTCTGGCCCAGCATTTGCAGGCCGCCGCAGATGCCCAGCACGGGAACGCCCGCGTGGGCCGCCCGCGTGACCGCCGCCGCCAGCCCGGAGGCCCGCAGCCAGTTCAGATCGGCGGCGGTGCTTTTGCTGCCGGGAAGGATGATGGCCCGCGCACCTTCCATTTCCGCAGGCGTGGTGACCCAGCGGGCCAGCGGTCCCAGCGGCGCGAACTCGTCCAGATTGGACACGCGCGGCAGGCGGGCGATGGCGACGAAGCCCTCCTCCCCACCCACAGGCTGTTTCTCGGTCCAGAACCCGTCCTCTTCGGGCAGGGGAATATCCAGCATGGGAACCACGCCCACCGTCGGCACCCCGGTCTGTTCCTCCAGCCATTCGGGGGCGGGCGACAGCAACCGCGCGTCGCCCCGGAAGCGGTTGAGGATGAAGCCCTTCATCAGTGCGCGTTCCTGCGGCGTCAGGCAATGCCACGTTCCCAGCAGGTGCGCGAAGGCCCCGCCCCGGTCAATGTCGGCGGCCAGCAGCACAGCGGCCTGTGCTTCCCGCGCCACACGCATATTCACGATGTCCGATTCACGCAGGTTGACCTCGGCGGGGCTGCCCGCACCCTCGATGACCACCACTTCATACTGGTCCAGCAGGCTGTGCAGGGCCTTTTGAACGTGGGGCCAGAGGTACGGTTTGCGTTCCCGCCAGCCCAGCGCGGTCAGTTCGGCACTGGCGCGGCCCAGCAGCACCACCTGCGAGCGGGTGTCGGCCTCCGGCTTGAGCAGCACGGGATTCATCCGCACGTCGGGGACCACCCGCGCCGCCTGGGCCTGCACCAGTTGGGCGCGGCCCATTTCCAGACCCGCCGGGGTCACGCCCGCGTTGTTGCTCATGTTCTGGGCCTTGAAGGGGGCCACGCGCACGCCCTCGTTGGCCAGGATGCGGCACAGCGCCGCCGTCAGGTAGCTCTTGCCCGCGCTGCTGGTGCAGCCCTGAATCATGATGGCTTTACCCATAAGTGTCCTCCAGAACAGCTTTGAGCGCTTGGATGAGCCGCGCATTCTCCTGCGGTCTGCGGGTGGAGACGCGAATGCGCTCAGGCAGGCCGTAGCTGGCGCAATCGCGTACCCGGATGCCGAGCTTGAGCAACTTTGCCGCCACCGCCGCCGCATTCCCCACTTCTAGCGTCATGTATGGCGTGCCGTGACGCTCCACCGGGCCGAGAAGGCGCAAAGCAGCGGCCAGCGCCTCTGCCTCCTGTCGCACGCGCGGCAATGTTTCATCCAGAAATCCTCTAGCCTCCGGCAGCGCCGCCAGGACCGCCGCCGTTCCCGCCGGAACGTGCCACGCGGGCGCGAGGTTGTCCAGTCGGGCGACAACTTCCGGCGCAGCCAGAGCGTAGGCGGGACGTGCGCCCACCAGCCCATGCGCCTTGCCGGGTGAGAGCAGCCGAATCACGGACGCTGTGCGCGGGATGCTGGATGCGGGGAGAAATGGCGCATACGCCTCGTCCACGATCAGCAGGGCATCGGCAGACGAGCAGGCGGCGGCGAGGGCTTCCAGTTCGCCTTCTGTAAAGCGGTGGCCTGTGGGGTTGTGCGGATGGCCGATATACACCAGTGAAACGCCGGGCTGAATCTCGTTGAGGACGGTTTCGGGTGTGGGTACGCGCACTTCTACCCGGTTCAACGTGGCAGCGCGGGCCAATTCTCCGAAGGGGGCGTGAACGCTGAGCAAGATGCCACTGGGCGGCAAATAAGCGCGGACGATGCGGTGCAGCAGATCGGATGCGCCCACCGCCAGCGCGACTTCTGGAGGGGAAACACCATGCCACGCGGCCAGTCGCTCCCTCACCGCGCGGTAGGCCGGATCAGGATATTGGGTGTGATCGGCTTCCCGCAGTGCCCGCACCAGCGCCGGATTGGGGCTGTAGGGATTGGTATTCACGCTGAAATCCAGCCCCGTGAAGGCTTCGGAAGTGGGTCCGCCGTGACGGATGCGGGGAATGAGGGGCGGCAATTCAAGCATGTTGTTTCCAGGGCAAGAGCAAGAACAGGGTTGCCAGCGCAAAGGTGCGGCGGGCCAGCGTCAGAGCGCGGGGCAGGTCTGCCGCTTCCGGCACGTGCCCCCCGGCGTTCAGGACGTACACGCCACGCTTGTCCAACCGGACGCCCAACGCTCCGGCAAAGGCGCTCATGGGATGTCCGGCATTGGGGCTGGCGGTGTTGCGGCGGTCACGCGTCCATACGCCTAGGCCGCGCCCACCAGAGGCCAGCAAAGTACACAGCGCGGTCAGGCGGGCCGGGGCCAGATTGAATACGTCGTCGGCGTGGGCAGCCACCTTCCCGACGTGTTCCAGCTCCGGGGTGCGGTAGCCCCACATGGCGTCGGCGGTGTTGGCATAGCGGTAAAGCGCGGCCAGCGGCAGCCCGCCCACGCGAAAGCACAGCAGCGGTGCAACCACGCTGTCCGACAGGTTTTCCGCCAGACTTTCTATGGCCGCGCCCGCCACCTCTGCCGCCGTCAACTCGGATGTCTCGCGACTGACCAGATGCCAGGATAGGAGGCGTCTTGCTTCTGGCAGATCATCCCCAACCAGAGCCGCGTGAACCTCAGCTACCGCCGCGAACAGCGCCCGCCGCGCCAGCAACGGCTTCAGGAGGATGCCCTGTGTGATCCAGCCGCCCGGTAGATGCTGGGTCAAGTGTCCGACTCCAGCCGAAGCCCCCGCACCCAGCGCCCACCACATAGCCCCCTCGCGCAGTTGCTCAGAGGGTGTTTCGGCCCTCCACCGTTTCCGGGCTGCCTTGAGGTAATTCCCCATCCAGACCACCGGATGAAATGGCGTGGGTGGTTCGCCCAGCAGATCCAGGGCGAGGGCCAGCAGCATGGATTTTTGCCTGCTGCTCACGCTTCAGCCGCGATTAACGCAGAATCGGAGCCTGGGCAAACCCGGTGATATGGCCGTCCAGTGTGACCAGCCGCAACCCTTCCTCCAGTGCCTGTGCCACCAGCATCCGGTCGAAGGGATCGCGGTGCGCCCATTCCAGCGCCCCCGCGCGGATGGCATGTGCGGGCGAGATGTCCAGCACGTCGGCCCCCAGCCGGGCGGCGACGGCGGGAAAGTCGGCCAGCAGGGAGGCAGCGCTGGGGAGCTTGCCCATGTGAAACTTGATGCTCAGTTCCCAGGCCACCACGGCGCTCAGATAGAGGGTGTGTTCGGATGAGCGCAATTGCGCCGCCAGGGAAGCTGGGAGCTTCGGATCGCCTGCAACCAGCCACACCAGAATGTGCGTATCCAACAGCAGCCTCACTCCCAGTCCGCCAATTCTTCCTCACTGAGTGGACGGAGTAGCTCGTAGTTTTCCTCGTCGCTGAGTTCCACCGTCCCGGCCAGAAAACCAAACTCACGCTTGCGGGCCGGGGCCAGTGGCACCAGCCGCGCGTAAGGCTTACCCGCCTTGGCAAGAATAATTTCCTCGCCCAAGTGGGCGCGCTCCACCAGACGCGAGAGCTGGGTCTTTGCAGCATGGATATTGACGACTTCAGACATAGACCAAGCTTAGTCCAGTCCAGCAGCCGAATGGTGAATGACCCGTGCCTCAATACTCAATCCCGGTCTGCGCCCCGATCCCTGCCGCGTAAGCGTGCTTCACCGGATTGATCTCGCTCACGGTGTCGGCCAGTTCCACCAGTTCGGGCAGGGCGTCGCGTCCGGTGATGACGATGTGCATCTTCGGATCGCGGGTTTTCAGCACGGCCTCCACCTCCGGCCAGGGCACCCAGCCGAATTTGAGGGGATAGGTAAACTCGTCCAGCACGATCAGATCGTGTTCCCCTGCCTCAATCGCGGCCCGCGCCAGTGCCCAGCCGTGCGCGGCCATCTCTGCCGAATTGTCCAGATCGCGCGAACGCCATGTAAAGCCGTCGCCCAGGCCCTCGTAGGGCAGGCCCAGCGCGTCCATCGTGCGGTGTTCGCCGAATTTGGCGTTCTCGTGTTTCAGAAACTGGAACATGCGTGTGGTCAGGCCGCGCCCATGCGCCCGCATCATCAGGCCCAGTGCGGCGGTGGTCTTGCCCTTGCCGTTGCCGGTGTTGACGATCAGCAGGCCGCGCCGCCCCTTGGTAATCCCCTCGGCTTTCTTGTAGTTGTCGCGGTCTGCCTGCAACTCGCGCATGGCGGTCTCGCGGCGGGCGGCGGTGGCCCCGTCCATGTCGGTCACTTCAGGGCCTCAGGGTGGATGTACTTGATCAGGGCGCGCAGGGCGGCGGGCAGGCGCGGGCCGGGGCGCGAGATGGCGTCACCTTCCTCAGAGGTGGGGTTAAAAATCTTGCCGCTCTGCACCGCCTTCAGGTTGGACCAGCCGGGGCGTTTGGCCGCCTCCGCCAGCGGCAGTCCCACCATCACCTGCGGATTGGCCTTCACGATCAGTTCGGGGTCCAGCTTGGGAAAGTCGCCCAGCGCGGCAGGCACGATGGTCTGCCCGCCTGCCCGACTGATCAGCGCACCGATAAACGAGTTGGGGCCGACACTGTACGGCGTGGGATCAATCTCGTAGTAGGTGCTGACTCTGGGCAGCTTTGCTACGCTGGCCTGAAGGGTATTCAGCTCGGTTCGCATCTTCGTGATCAGGTTCAGCGCCCCGGTTTCATGGTTGGTCAGCTTGCCCAGCACGGCGATCTTTTCAAAGACCTCGTTGTAGGTCTGGGCGGTGCCGCCGTACACGGTCAGACCTGCCGCTGCCAGCTTCTCGGTCAGGCGTGAGCCGGAGGACTCGTCGCCCAGCACCAGATCCGGCTTGAGGGCCACAATCGCTTCCAGATCGGGCTGGAAACCGCTCCCCACCTTTGGCAGTTTGTCGGTGATGGCCTTCGGGTAATTGCTATACACGTCAATCGCCACCAGCTTGCCCCCCGCGCCGATGGCGATCAACGTTTCGGTGTGGCTGGGCAGCATGGCGATGATCCGCTTCGGCTCGCTGTTCAGCGTGACCTTGCGCCCCAGATCGTCGGTCACGGTCAGGGGGTAAGAGGTGGCGGCGGCAGTGGACAGCAGGGCAAGGGTGGACAGGGCAAAAACAGATTGAACAGAGAATTGGCGCATGTGAAACTCCGGCTTGCGTGTGGGCGGCAGCGGAAGCGGGCGACGCAGCAAAGAAAAAGCCCGCTCCAGCCGGGGGCCAGAGCGGAAGCGCGCGTGGGCAGGCCACGGGAAATTCGGCACTCAGAATGCGGCCCTCTGACGGCGAGAGGTGCTGACTTAAAGAATAAATTCAGTAGAGTCAGCGTCCCTGAGAGGCATTCGGGCTTCACCACAGCTCTGTTGTTTTGACAGAGTGGCATACCGTTGCGCGACAGCGCCGGAATCTCACCGGACTTCCCCTTCCCCAGGTGCGCGCAGGTTAGCAGAGCGGAACGGTGGGGAGGCGGGGTTGCCTTGTCTTCAGTTGCCCCGTGCCTGCCGCAATTCCCGCAGCCACCAGTGCCCTTCCGCCCGTTTGAGAACGGCCACACCACCCGGCGCGATCTCGGCGGCGCGTAGGCCCACGCACAGGCGCAGCGCGGCCAGCAGTGGCCCAGCGTGGGTGAAGGCGATCACGTCACCGTCTTGCGGGAGTTGGGTCAGCCAGTTCTGAACGCGGGCGTGAAAGGTGCGGCCCGTTTCGCCTCCTGGCGGGCCAGCCTCACTTTCAGGATCACCCAGCGCGTCTATCCAGCCGCGCGGTTCCTCGCCAAACTGCGCCTCCAGTTCGGCCCAAGTCTGTCCGGCCATCACGCCAAACGCCGCCTCGGCAAGTGCGGGGGCGGCGATGCAATGGGGAAATCCGGCCAGTTCTGCCGTCTGTCTGGTTCTCAGGGTTGGGGAAGTGTGTGGGGTAGCGTGCAGCGGCAACCTCAACCCGGCAGCCACCGCACGGCCTTCCGGCGAGAGCGGCGCGTCCTCGTTTGCGTGTGGGTAGCGGCGCTGGGCGTTCGGCGCAGTGGCAGCGTGGCGAACCAGAGACAGCGTGAGGGTCACCCTCGGCCCCAGGCAAACGCACACAGCGCGGCCAGTTCCGCCGTGACCACGATCATGCCGTAGATGTCCCCGCTGAGGCCGCCGCCCAGCCGCCGCGCGCTGAAGGACGCCACCCCCAGGCAGGCCGCCAGCGCCGCCAGCCACGCGATCCACGCTCCCGGAAACAGCAGTGTGGGCGCGGCCAGCAGCAGCGCCACGCCCCAGCGCCCCTCGCGCGAGCGTGCGCCCAGGGATTCGGCGCGGGCCGCCGGATACAGGTTCATGGGCAGCAGTAGCAAAGTGCGTGCGGAGACGGCGGCAACCAATGGCGCGTACCACGGAATTGGCGCAGCCAGCAGGCTCCACAGCGTCAGCAGGGCCAGCACGCCAGTCGCCAGCCCGAAGGCCCCCACATGCAGGTCACGCAGAATTTCCAGGCGCTGGGCCGGAGTTTTGACTGCGAACAGGGCGTCAGCGCTGTCCACCAGACCGTCGAAGTGCAGCATCCCGGTGATCGCCAGCCACGCGCCCACCGCCAGCGCGGCCACCACGCCGCCGGGCAGGGGCTGCCCCAGCCACAGCAGCAGCGAGACCAGCCCGCCCACCGCGTAGCCCGCCAGCGGGTAATACGCGCTGGCCCGCGCAAAGTCGCCGTCCCGCACTTCTTTGATGTGCGGCAGCGGCAGGGTGGTCAGAAATGTCAGGGCCAGATGGGCGGCTTGCAACTGGGACGAGAAACCCCGCTTTCTCACCCCGCCCACCGCCCCATTCCGCGTGGAAAACCGGGTTGCATGGCGGTCAGGCTAGCGCTTCTGCCTGTGGTTATCGGTGCAGCATTGAACTCCTGCCAGCTTCGGGTCTAAACCGCGCTGGCAGGAGTTCAAGTCTCCGCAAACCGTAATTTGCCTGTGGTCTGGCGCTATTGCAGCTTCGCCGTGACCTCTACCTGCCGCCGCGCCTGATGGCGGATGCTGGCCTTGTCGGCGTTGTTCAGGCCCTCGCCTGTGGCCGATACACTTGCGCCGTAGGGGTTGCCGCCGGAGGCGAAGATCACCGGATCGGTGTAGCCGGGCGGCACCAGAATCGCGCCCCAGTGCATGGCCGTGATGTACAGCGTCTGCAAAGTGGTTTCCTGGCCGCCGTTGGGGTTCTGGGCGCTGGTCATGGCGCTGAAGGTCTTGTCGGCCAGCTTGCCCGTTCCCCACAACCCGCCCAGCGTGTCGATAAAGGCGCGGATCTGGCTGGCCGCCCCGCCGAAGCGGGTGGGCGAGCTGATCAGGATGGCGTTGGCCCACTCCAGATCGTCGGGGGAGGCGACTGCCACGTCGGCGCTGCGCTCCTGCTGGGCCTTCCAGGCGTCCTGGGTGTCGATGACCGATTGCGGGGCGGTTTCCTGAACCTTCAGCACGCGGACCTCGGCTCCGGCGGCGCGGGCAGCCCCGGCGGCCTCGTTCGCCATTGCATGGTTGGTGCCGTAGGTGGAGTAATAGATGATGGCCAGCTTGACCGCTTTGGATTCTGTTCCGCCTGGGGTAGTCATGCTGTGAGCTTACTGCAATTTCCAAAATAGTTCAACATTAAGTCGATTGAGCAGATGCGCCTGTTCAGACAGTGTTCATCGTTCCCTCCCGTGTGCCTTTGAGCGTCCCTGCTACGCCGGTGTCAGCTTTGGCCTCGGCAGACGCGCCAGCAGGAGCGGGGTTGGTCACTTTCTCGCGCACTGATCGGGAGGAGGGTGGCGCAGACCTCGTAGGGATGTTTCCACCAGCTAAGCCAGACTGCTTAGCTCACCCCCGTTCATCATGTGGGCGAAGCAACAATTGCATTTTCAAAATGGTTTCATCCTCTTAAGCATGATGGTGAATCCTTGAGCTGCCTCGACCCTCCCCAGCCCCCCAACGCCTCCCCAGACGATATCTCCGGTCCTGCCGAGCGCCTGACCGCCTGTATGCGCCAGCTTCACCGGCTGGTTTCGGACCGCATGATGGGCAGTCTGCAAAGCGACTTGCAGGGCGAGGACGTGAGCTTCACGCAGATGACGGCGCTGTATAAAGTCCGCGCCTTCGCCCCGATCAGCGTGACGGCGCTGGCCGAACACCTGGGGGTCAGCCTGCCCGCCACCAGCCAACTGATTCAGGAACTGGTGCGCCGCAACCTGATGGAACGGCGCGAGAACCCACAGGACCGCCGCGAGAAGCTGCTGGCCCTGAGCGAGAAGGGCCAGCAATTTCTGAGCGTCAAGGAAAAGACCATGATCGGCGCGTACAGCGAACTGTTCCAGCGCGCGCAGCCTGAAACGCTGGGGCGCGCCGAGGCCGCCATCAACGCCCTGCTCCACGAGATTCGCCCCCCCGTCCCACCTTCCCCTCTTCCCAAGGAACCACTATGACCCAAGCTGTACCCCCCGCAGGCGGCCCCCGCCCCGAAGACCGCATCAATTACGCCGAAGTTCTGCCACACGGGACCAAAATTCTGATCCTGATCGGCACACTGCTGGGCCTGTTTCTGGCGGCGCTGGACCAGACCATCGTGGCCACCTCCCTGCCGCGTATCGTGGAAGAACTCAACGGCCTGAACCTGTATGCCTGGGTGACCACCGCCTACCTGCTGGCCAGCACGGCGATGGTGCCCATCTACGGCAAACTCTCGGACATCTACGGACGCAAGCCCATTTTGCTGTTCGGCATCGTGGTTTTTCTGATCGGCTCGGCGCTGTGCGGCATGGCCGGGGAGCCGTGGTTCGGCAACTTTGGCGGCGGCGGCATGATGCAGCTCGTGATTTTCCGGGGGTTGCAGGGCTTCGGCGCGGCGGCATTGACCTCGGTGGCGTTCGCCATCGTGGCCGACATCTTTGCCCCCGCCGAACGCGGCAAGTACCAGGGTCTGTTCGGCGCAGTGTTCGGAATTTCAAGCGTGATCGGGCCGCTCCTGGGCGGCTTCCTGACCGACAACGTGTCATGGCGCTGGGTCTTTTACGTCAACCTGCCCATCGGCCTGATCGCCATGGCGTTCATCTTCGCCAAGATGCCGCGCCTTGCCAGTGGTCTGAAACCCAAGATCGACTACCTGGGTGCAATTCTGGTGATCACGTTCTCGGTGCCGCTGCTGCTGGCGCTGACTTTTGGCGCGGAAGCCCAGTACGGCTGGACGCACCCCACGGTGCTGGCGCTGTTCGCGGGGGCCATTGCCTCGCTGATCGCCTTCCTGTTCGTGGAATCGCGTCACGAAAGCCCCATCCTGCCCCTGAGTCTGTTCAAGAATCCCACCTTTGCCTGGGGTGTGCTGGCCCGCTTCTTTATCGGCGCGGCCTTCCTGGGCGCAATCCTGTTCCTGAGCCTGTATCTGGTCAACGTGCAGGGCGTCAGTGCCACGGCAGCAGGCACCGCCACCATTCCCCTGACGATGGGCCTGATCTTCGGCGCAGTGATGAGCGGGCAGCTCGCCTCGCGCCTGGGGTACTACAAGCCGCTGATCATGATTGGTCTGGTGTTCATGATGGGCGGCTTCTTCCTGCTGTCCACCCTGAGCGCCGACACCGCTTACGGCACCGTCATCGTGTACATGATCGTGCTGGGCCTGGGCATCGGCCCCGCGCTGCCGCTGTTTAACCTGGCCATCCAGAACGCGGTGCAGCGCTGGGAAATCGGCGTGGCCACCAGTGCCGGGCAGTTCTTTCAGCAGATGGGCAGCACCATCGGCACCGCCATCTTCGGCGCGGTGTTGACCAGTTCGCTGGCCAGCCAGTTGCCCACGCAACTCCGCGCCGCCGAGGCGGGTCAGCCGCCCGCCATTGCCGCCCAGCTTGAGGCCCAGGCCGTGCGCGCCGAGAAGTCCAGCAGCGCTGGGGCCGGTGAAGGTTCGCCGCAGCAGGCGGCCCCCACCTTCGACAGCATTCAGGCCGGGATCACGGCGGGCTTTGCCAAAAGTTTCGGCAGCGTGGAAACGGCAGTCCAGAGCGGCAACCTGAGTGCGCTGATCGGGGACCAGTCCCTGCCCGAGGGTCTGCGTAGTGGGCTGGGCAATATTCCCCCCGCCGCCCTCCAGACCGAGCAGGGCCGCGCCGGAGTGCTGGCCCGCATCAAGTCGCAACTGGACAGCAGTCAGGCCACCGCGCTCTCAGATGCCCGCAAGGTCTACGACCTGTCCAGCCGGGCGGTCAAGGTCGGGTTTGCCAACACCATCAGCCGCATCTACCTGATCAGCATCTTTATCGCGCTGCTGGCGCTGCTGGCCGTGCTGCCCATGCCCAACCTCAAGATGCCCACCAGGGGCGAGGGCCAGGGCGGCAAGAAGCCTGAAAGCGGACTGGCCTCGCTGGACGGCTAGGCGCACAGCCCAAAGAAAAGAAGGGAGGCGGGCTATGGCGGCCCTGCCTCCTTTCTCCTTTTGTGTCTATGCTGACTTCCGAACCCGTCCTCACCCTCACCCCATCCCGAAGGAGTTTTCATGACCGAAGCCGAGACCGCCAAATTGACCGCCACTGCCGCAGAGACCCAGGCCGAAACCGTGCGCTCGGAGGCCGTGGCGACGGGAGCGACGCAGCAACTGATCGTGTCGCCCGTGACCGAGGCCGCCGCCGACATCGGCGTGATCGGGCTGGCCGTGATGGGCGAGAACCTGATCCTGAACATGGCGTCCAGGGGGTACACGGTGGCGGCCTTCAACCGCACCACCAGCAAGGTGGACGACTTCGTGGCCGGGCGCGCCAGGGGACTGAGCATCCTGGGCGCGGACGATCTGCCCACCTTCGTCAGCCTGCTGAAACCCCCGCGCAAGATTATGCTGATGGTCAAGGCCGGGCCAGCCGTGGACGCCTTTATCGACATGCTCTCTCCGCTGCTGGACAGGGGCGACATCATCATCGACGGCGGCAACACCCATTTTCCCGACACGGTGCGGCGTGAAAAGGCGCTGGCCGAACAGGGCATTCTGTTTGTCGGTGCGGGCGTGTCCGGCGGAGAGGAAGGGGCGCTGACCGGCCCCAGCATCATGCCGGGAGGCAGTTCTGCGGCCTGGCCCGCCCTGAAGCCTATTTTCCAGGGCATTGCCGCGCAGGTGAATGGTCAGCCGTGCTGCGACTGGGTGGGGGACGGCGGCGCGGGCCACTTCGTCAAGATGGTCCACAACGGCATCGAATACGCCGATATGCAGATGATCGCCGAGGCGTATAGCCTCTTGAGCGGCGTGCTGGGCCTGTCTGCCCCCGAGATCGGCGCGATCTTCGAGGATTGGAACAGGGGAGAGCTGGACAGCTACCTGATCGAAATTACCGCCGAAATCCTGAAGAAGACGTGTGGCGACACCGGGCAGCCGATGGTGGACGTGATTCTGGACACCGCAGGCCAGAAGGGCACGGGCAAGTGGACCTCCGTGACGGCGCTGGATGTGGGCGCGCCCGCCAACACCATTGCCGAAGCGGTGTTTGCCCGCATTCTCAGCTCCCTGAAAGACCAGCGTGTGGCGGCCAGCAAAGTGCTGCGCGGCCCCGAGGACGCGGGCGAGAAACCCGGTCAGGCTGCCTTCGTGGAACAGGTGCGTCAGGCGCTGTACGCCTCCAAGATCTGCTCGTATGCCCAGGGCTTTCAGATGATGGAACTGGCGGCGGCGGAGTACGGCTGGAAGCTGGATTTTGGCAGCATCGCCCAGATGTGGCGCGGCGGCTGCATCATCCGCGCGGCGTTTCTGGACAAGATCAAGGCGGCCTTCGACGGCAGTAGCGAACTGCCCAATCTGCTCCTCAACCCCTACTTCACCGAGGCCATCAGCACTTCCCAGACCGCGTGGCGGCAGGTGGTGGCGGCGGCGGCGTTGCGTGGGGTCTGGACTCCGGCCTTTTCCAGCGCCCTGGCGTACTACGACGGCTACCGTAACCCTCGCCTCAGCGCCAACATCTTGCAGGCCCAGCGCGACTATTTTGGCGCGCACACCTATGAGCGGGTGGACAAACCGCGCGGCGAGTTCTTCCACACCAACTGGACCGGGCGCGGCGGCAGCACGTCCAGCAGCACCTATAACGCCTGATTGATTTCAGCAAGAACAGCAAGAAGGCGTTGCAGCCGGGTCAAGGTGCAACGTCTTCTTCTGTTTTCACTTCAGTTCAACAGCGTGCCCCGGATGCCCTGGGCGCAGGCCATGCGGTGCCGGACATCCTGTGCGTCCAGCGTGCCGTGTTCGCGCAGGCCCGCGGCCACCACACCGATCTCGGCCCAGGCGCGGCGCAGCAGGGCGCGGGTCCGGACGGTCAGGACCAGCAGATAAGCGTCCAGCACCTCGCGCTCCTCCGGTTCGGTCAGAGCGGCGTCCAGCAGGGCGCGGGCGTCGCGGCCCCCGGCGATTTGCCGGAGATCCAGCATCCTGGCGGCTACAGGTGCGGCCAGCGCGGCGATCACCACGTCCTCCATGAGTGCCCGGTTGGCGCGCATGGCGTCCAGGTCAGGGGCCAGGGCGTAGCGCACCAGCGGGCCATCCGTCACCGAAACCGAGTCGATCCGCAGCGGGGCGCGGCCCGACAACTGCGCCAACACCGCCTCGGCGGCGGCCAGTGTGGCCGTGCCGTGCAGATCGGGAAGGGCGGTGGGGGCGGGAAATGGAGTAAGTCTGGGCATAATTCCGAGTCCTCTGGTCAGGATTAAAGCACAGATGGACGTGGGTGAAAAGGGATGGACAGGCAAAAGCAGAAGCTCCCACGGGGAGCCTCTGCTGGGTCAGTACGTTGGTTTACTGCTGGGCGCTGGGCTGCTTGCCCTGGGCATCGGCGCTGGGGCTGAACGTCAGGCACTGGGCCGAGCCTGCGCTCATGCTGATCTCGATCTGCCCGGCGGTGCAGTTCTGATCGCTGTTGAAGCGGCAGGAGGTGGCGTCGCAACGGCTGACGGTGGTGCTGGCGGAGGTGTTTTCATTCATGCCCATACTTTAAGAGACAGACCGCATTTCTTCAGTATGCTGCTGCGTCATGTAAACAGAGCAGAGAGATCAAACAGAGTGGTTTAGTCGGATATGACAGGGAAGCGGAAAAAGGCGTTGGCGGGCGGCTTTAGCGTCATGGCACTCTTCTTTGATGACAGTCCGATCAAGAACAGAAAAAGCCAGGAAGATCGATTTCTCCTGGACTTTTCTGGAAAAAGCCTGCGCCTAGCTGTGAACGGCGGCTCCGCGCTGCCGCTGGCGCAGTTCGCGCGTTTTCAGGGCCTCGGCGGCGAAGAAGGAACCGATCACAGCGGCCACCGAGCCGATTTGGAGCAACACACCTTCCCAGGTGGCGTGCAGACCCAGCCACAGGCCCAGGTTGGCGGGCAGCTCAAGGGGCAGCGGATGCACGGGCAGCCAGCCCACCAGTTGCATGGTATGGACCGTGTTGCCCACCATGACCGCCAGCACCGCTGCGATCAGCACCCCGGTCCAGATCAGCAGTTTTTTCATGGGCAGCTTGGCCTGCCACTTAAAGACGGCCACGCCCACACCGATCACCAGCGCCAGCCCCACTGCCGTACCGCTCAGCACCGAAGCTGCGCCCGACTGAAGCACCAGCGATTGCAGAAACAGGGTGGTCTCGAAACCCTCGCGGTAGATGCTGGTGAAGCCCAGCACGGCCAGCCCCCACCACTGGGCGCGGAGAACGCCGCCACCCGCCCCGGAAGAGGAATGGGTCAACTCATGCTTGTGCTTCTGGAATGAGGCCATGCGGTCCGTCCAGTACACCTGATGAAAAAACCAGTTCATGATCAGCAGCAGCACGCCAATGGCAACCAGACTGACCACCGCTTCCAGCTTCTCGCCGTAGCGCCCCAGCAAAGACAGCGCGCCCTGCATAACAAACCATGTCACGGCGGTGGCCCCGAAGGCTGCCGCCGCGCCCAGCCACATCGGGCGGCGCAGGTGGCGTACCGGGTCGCGGCGCAGGCTGCCCATCAGCGCCGCCAGGATCAGCACCGCTTCCAGCCCCTCGCGGAACACGATGATTCCAGCATTGGTGGCGACGGCGGCGGGGGCAACCTCAGTGCCCAGAATCCTGGCAATCTCCCCCAGGGTGGACTGAAGTTCGGCGCGGGTGGATTTGAACTCGCCCGCCGGATCCTGCTTCCTGATGAGTGCGGCCAGTCCTGCCGGGGCCGTGCCGTTCCACATCAGGTTTTCCAGATGCGCTTTCAATTCTGGGTTGAAGACGGCAATTCGCGCCTCGGTGCCGCTTTCCAGCAGGGCGTAGGCGTCGAGACGGGCGGTTTCGGCGGCGGCCCATTCGCCTGCCCCGGCAGCGGCCACCACGGCGTCCAGTTGGGTGCGAACCACATCCAGATCTGCGCCTGCGTCGGCCTTCTGCCAGTCGGCGGGGAAGGCGGATTTGACGCTGCCCAGCAATGTGCTGACCGCCGTTTCCACTTCGCTTGGAGGTTTTGGCTGCGCCTTCATAGCCTGCGCGGAAAGGCTGGTATTCAGCGCGGCGAAGTCGGCGCTCAAACTGCGGGCTGCGTCCTGATCGGGCAGCAGCGGCGCGATATCGGCCAGCGCGGAAACAGCCCCGCCCAGGAAGGTGCGGGCCTCGTTGACCTCTACCTCCTGCGTGACCACGGCGCGGCCCCCATTCAACTTGACGCTGCCCAGCTTGACGCCACGCGCGTATTCCACCGGCACCAGCGACAGGAAGCGCGTGACCTGCGCGGCGCGTGTATGGGTTTCACGTTCGCTCAGGGGGGCGGCGCGGAAACCGGAGAGGCTGGCCTGTACACCAGAGAGGGATGTGGGAAGCGTTGCGAACTGCTGTGTCAGTTTTGCAGCGGCGGCGTCTCCGTTCTGGGCCACGTAGGCAGGCCGAAGCAACTGGAAATACCCCTGCGCCAGCGCGGCCTGCCCAGCAGCCAGCGTGCGAAAGCCCCGCGCCTGCGAGGTTTCCAGTTCACGCAGTGCGTCGTTCATTCGCGCCTGATATCCGTCCAGCACGTCCGAGCGCACGGCGTTCAGGGCCGCCTCCGGCTTCAGGGTTCCGGCAGCCAGAGCCTCAATCGCCCCGGTGGCGTCGGCATTCAGGCGGGTCAGCGGGCTGGCGACGCGGAATTCACGGGCAGCCAGCCAGTCGCGGGCGCTGTCGGCGTTGCCCGTCTGGACGCTGCTTTCAAGACCGGTGTATGCGCCTCGTAAAAGTGCGGTCCAGGCAGTGGCCCCGGCACGGTTCAGGGCGATCTCGTCCCCCTCTTTCGCGGCAGCGACGGCTTTCTGTAAAGCGGCGCTGACTTCGCGGGCGGCGGCGGGATCGGCTTTCTTCCACTCGCCCTCAACAGTCCCATACGCGCTCTGGGCCTGAGTTACCAGCCTCGCTGCCTCAACCCGGTCAAACGAGACTTCCAGCCCCGCCTCGGCCAGCGAGGAACGCATCTTCTCGGCGGGGGTGGCGAGGTCCGTGGCTCCGGCAAATCCAGCGGATAGGGCCAGCAGCGCGGCGATTCTGAGGCCCGGCATCACTCTACCCGCACGCCCAGCAGCGCCGCCGCCTGGGTGATCCGCCCGGTAATGGCGGTGGCGCGGTTCTGCGCTTCGCGCTGCAACTGCTCGGCCTGTTCGGGGGTGTAACGGCGGGTCTGTTCACGGGCCACCAGCTTGTTCACATACAGCGCCAGCTCATTCAGACCGGACTGAATCTGGCCGTCCAGTTCAGCATTTTTCGCTTTCACGTCAGGACTCAGCCCCCGGTACATCGCCCGCCACGAACTGACGTTGCCTGACAGGTCCGACATGCGCGAGATCACCACGAAATCCGTGCGGGTGCTTTTGCTGCCGATCACGAACGGGCTGGATTTCCAGTCTTCAAAAAAGACCGGGCCAACCGTGGGGACATTGCCCACCAAAGCCCCGAACACGTCCTCGCGGCTGGGGTTCCAAGCGTTGGCCGCCTTCTGAAGTTCCCCGCTCTGGCGGTGTAGCTCGGCGGCGGCGGCCTTCAGCACATTGGCATCGGGGAGTTGATCGCCGAAATCCATGTTTCCGTTACCGTCTACGTCGAAGGCCACGCCACTGCTGTACGCCTTGACCGTGCCCCAAATCGTACCCTCGTTCACGCCAAAGAGGTTGCCGGGCTTCGTCAGGGTCTTGCCATTGGGCAGCTTGAGGTCGAACGGCACCACGTCCTCGCCGCCGTCCGCCGCACTTGTCCCGGCGTCCAGAATCACGTCGAACTCGCTCAGGGCTTCCACCCCGGCCACGATGCCCTCGATGTCCTCGTAGGCGGGGCTGGCCTTCGTCCATCCGGTGCGGGCCGTTTGAAGTGCGGCGCGGGTCTGGGGGTTTCTCGCCAGTGCCGCGTAATCGAAATCCGCGCCTTTTGCCAGCGCGTAATACCCGTCCGCCGCCGCGCTCAGCGCCCGCGTTCCGGCCAGTTGGGTGTCCAGTTTGCCATTCAGGTAGGTCTTGACGTCGCTCAGATCGGCGGCACTGGCAGACGTCAGCAGGCCGAGGCCCAGCAGGATGGTGGCAATTCGCATGGCCGCATAGTGGACTATCCTGAGCAAATAAGTCAAGATTGATTCAGGAAACGTTGGGAGGTAGTTTTATGTGGATATCAACGCGGGCGCAGTATGGCCTCCGTGCCCTGATCGAGATTGGCCGTCAGCCGGGGCAACCCATCTCCTTGAAGGAAGTGGCGACGCGCCAGGGCATCAGCCTGCATTACCTGGAGCAGATCGTCGGGGGGTTGCGCCGGGCCGGATTCGTGCAGAGTGTGCGTGGAGCCAGGGGCGGCTACCAACTCGCACGCCCTGCTGCCGGGATCAACGCCTACGAGGTGGTCACCACCCTGGAGGGCAGCATCGCCCCGGTGCAGTGCGTCGAGGACGATCACACCTGTGCCAGCCAGAACGTCTGCGGCACGCAGGAGCTGTGGTTCCGGGTGAACGCCGCTCTGCGCGAGGTGCTGGGCGGCACCACACTGGCGGACCTGATCGTGGAGGCGCAGGAACAGCAGCACGCCCGCCTGATTCAACTGGCGTAGCAGGGACAGAGGGACTGAAACAGGAATTGACCCGCCGGGCAGCGCAGTGGAGGCTACGCTGCCCGCCAAGGACAGGCCGGAGTCGTGAGCGACTGGGAGGTCTGGTCACATATTTAGGATAGCCTAAAAATTATTTGAGGTCAAGCTGTGGCGATAGCTCATCTATGGGATATCCAGTCTGTGGAAAAGGCTCAGCCGTTCGGCCAGACCTCCCGAGGTTCTTCAGTGCGATGGGCGTCAAACCCGGATGGTCACGCGGGCCTTGTCGTCTTCCAGGTGGATGCTGTCGATAAAGCGCACCACGCGGGTGGCGTAGCCCATGACCAGCGTGTGTGTGCGCGCCCCGCCCGCAAAACGCCGCACCCCGTCCAGAATCTCGCCGTAAGTGATGCCGGTGGCGGAAAAGACCATCTGGGAGCCGGGGGCGAGGTCTGCGGTCTTGTAGATGCGTTTCTCGTCCACGCCCATCGTCTTGAAGCGCTCGCGCATGGCGTCGTCCTCGGCGATAAAACGGCCCTGGATTTCTGCGCCCAGGCATTTACAGGCCGCCGCGCTCAGCACCCCCTCGGGCGCGCCCCCTGAACCCATCAGCGCGTGAACGCCGCTGCCGCGCACGCCCACCGCGATGCCCGCGATCACGTCGCCGTCACCGATCAGCTTGACGCGCGCCCCGGTGGCCCGCACCCGCCGGATCAGGTCCGCGTGGCGTTCACGGTCCAGAATGGTGATCATCAGATCGTCCACGTCGCGGTTAAGGCTCTGGGCCAGCACGTTCAGATTGGCCTCCACCGGCCAGTCCAGATTGACGCGGCCTGCGGCGGGGGGCGGCACGATCAGCTTTTCCATGTAGCAGTCCGGCGCGTGCATCAGGCCGCCGCGTTCAGATAGGGCAATGACTGCCAGACCGTTGGGCAGGCCCTTGGCGGTGACTTCGGTGCCCTCCACCGGGTCCACGGCAATGTCCACCTCGTACTGGCCGCTGCCCACCTGCTCACCGATGTACAGCATGGGGGCCTCGTCCATCTCGCCCTCGCCGATGACCACGGTGCCCCGGATGTCCAGCGAGTTCAGCAGTTCGCGCATGGCCTCGGTGCCTGCGCCGTCCACCGCGTTCTTGTCGCCCAGGCCCATGAATTTGCTGGCCGCGAGCGCTGCGCCCTCGGTCACGCGGGCCGTTTCCAGCACCAGCGCATGCTCGAAGCTCTGGACCGTTCTGGCCTTGCCGGGCGTGGACTGCGGCGCGGAAGCCCCGGCAGGAGTGGCCTGTTCGGTGGGAGCCGTCTCAATGGGATCTGCGCTGGGGCTGGCTTTCTCGCTGGGCTGCCGTTTGGAGGTCATACCAGGACGCTAACACGCCCACCCAGGTTTCTGGCGTCTGGGAGCGGTTCCACCATCTGAGTTCCAGTGGTCAGTGTGTGCAGTCGGAAAGGTGCATCCCGGTTTGAGGTGTCCAGAGACCTGCTGAACGATTCTCGTTATTCGGCAAATCCGCGTTTCTGTTCTGCTGCTGAGCAAGGGCGTCGTGCATTGCTGTGGTTCAGAGGTCCATCTGTGCTGCGGCCCCGGCGAGGGTAGGCCGTCTTTCGGGCCACTGAAAAACGTGTGGCTGCCGCCGCATCTCTCAATCAGCGGAACTGTCTTGAGGCGTCCCCCTGCTTATTTCAGGTCCATCTACTTCAGTACGCCGGTCCACACCAGCAGGCCCCACAGGACCACCGGAATCACCAGCGAGGCGACGATCAATTTGAGAAGCCGCCACCAGTCGTTCAGGAACTCGCGCATAGGCCCAGGCTAACAGCCGGCGGCACGAACGTCTGTTGCTGAACATCCGTTGCCTTCGGCGTGGTGTCTGCGCTAAACAATCCCTCCACCAGAAAAGGGAGAGGCCGTCCATCTGGCCTCCCCCTCGGTGTTCTATTTTCTACCCGTTTCATACCGCCCCACTTTTCGCCTTCATCGCCACCTTCGGACGCGCGGCCAGCATCCACAGCAGGGCCAGCACCAGCACCGTTCCGCTCAGCAGGTACGGTGCGCCGTGGCTGACGCTTTGATACAGGCCCGTGCCGATCAGCGGGCCAGTCATGCGGCCCAGCGCCAGCGCGCTGCTGTTCAGGCCCGCCACTGCGCCCTGCTGGTTAGCGGGAACGCTCAGGCTCAGCGCGGCGCTCAGGGTGGGCGACAGGACCGCGCTGCCGATCCCGATCACGGCCAGCGCGGCGGTAATCGGCCAGTACGTCCGCATCTGCGGCAGCAGGAACATGCCCAGCGCCATGACCGCCAGCCCCACCCAGATCAGCACCGTGGGCTGGACGTACCTGCTCAGCGGGCGGATTGCGCCGCCCTGCACGAGTGCGGCCACGATGCCGAAGACCGCCAGCATGCTGCCCACCGTGCGGGCCGTGTCGCTGTTGCTCAGGTTCAGGGTGTCTTCAACGTAAAAGCCGATGGTCTGCTCCATGCCCACGCTGGCCAGGGTGGACAGCGCGCTGATCGCCAGAAACAACGGAATGGCCCCGCGTGTCAGCAGGGCGCGGCGTTCCCCCTGACCCATCGGCACCGAGTCGGCGCGGCGCGTTTCGGGCAGCACCCGGTAAGCCACGGCGGCGGTGACCAGCCCCAGTGCGGCGGAGAAGTAGATCGGCGTGGTCAGGCCGTAGGTACTCAGCAGGCCGCCCAGTGCGGGGCCAAACACCACGCCCAGCCCAAAGGCCGCACCGATCAGGCCCAAGCTGGCGGCGCGGTCTTTCTCGCTGCTCAGGTCCGCCATCATGGCCTGCGCGGTGGGCAGGGTGGCGCTGCTCAGAATGCCGCCGACCACGCGTGAGGCCAGCAGCAGCCCGAACAGGACGCCCCCCGCCAGCGCCCCTTGCAGGCCCAGATGCGCGAAGTAGCCGAACAGCCCAAAGCTGATGGAAAAGCCGATCAGGCCCATGATCAGCACGGGCTTGCGTCCCACCCGCTCGCTGCGCGAACCCCAGATGGGCGAGAACACGAACTGCATCAGGCTATAAACCGTGGAAAACCAGCCCACCTGCGTCTCGCTCAGGCCCAGTTGGCGGCCCAGCGGGGCCAGAATCGGGAACAGCACACTGAGGCCCAGCATGGCAATAAAGATGGTGAAGAAGAGGATGATCTTGGTGCTGCCCGCAGGCTTGCCGCTGGCAGTGGGTGGGGGAGAGGCTGGCTGGCTCATTCGCAGAGTATATATCCCGACTGACCGGTAGGTAAGTATATAAACTCGAATGTTGAACTCGGTTTAAAGTCATCCTCAACTGACGTGCTGATGAACGAACCCTGGAGAACAAATGTAGGTCAGTCAGCATGTCAAATGACGTATAATGTCTGCCGGGTCAACCTCATGTCTAGTTCAGCCTCTTCCCGCTGCCGCGCCGCTGCGGTGCTTATCTTCCGCTTCGGTCTGAGGCAGAAGCGGTTTCTGGACGGACCCTCAGTTCGGCCCTCACCTCAATCCTGAACATTTGGAAGCGGTTCATACGCCGCGACGATCAAGGAGAACATATGAAAAAAGCTCTGACCATTCTGTCCCTCGCCCTGCTGGGCCAAGCCAGCGCCGCCAACATCACCGTCTGGACCCACTTCGGGGGTGCGGAACTCGACTGGCTCAAGCAGCAGGCTGCCACCTTCGACAAGAAGGGCAACAAGACCACCATCGTCAGCGTGCCTTTTGACCAGATTCCCGACAAGCTGATCCAGAGCGCTCCCAAGGGCCAGGGTCCCGACGTGATCGTCACGCTGCCGCAGGACCGTCTGGGTCAGCTCGCGGCGGCGGGCGTCATTGAGCCGATGGACAAGTACATCACCAGCAAGACCGACTTCGACAAGACCGGCCTGAACGCCATGACCTACCAGGGCAAGCTGTTCGCCATTCCCATGTTCGCTGAGGCTGTGGCGCTGGTGTACAACAAGAAACTGGTGCCCAAGGCCCCCACCACCTGGGCCGACTTCCTGAAAGTGGCGCAGGCCAATACCGGCAACGGCAAGTTCGGCTTCCTGACGGACCTGTCCAACGCCTACCAGAACTACGGCGTGATCAGCGCTTTCGGCGGCTACGTGTTCAAGAACACGAGCGGCACGCTGAACACCAAGGACATCGGTCTGTCGAACGCCGGAGCCGACAAGGCCAGCGGCTTCCTGAACGATCTGCGCTATAAATACAACCTGGTTCCCGAAGGCGTGTCCGGCGACGTGGCCAAGGGCGCGTTCACCGACGGACGCCTGGCGATGTACCTGACCGGACCCTGGGACATGGGCGACATCAAGAAGGCCGGGATCGATTACGGCATTACCACCTTCCCCACGCCTCCCGGCGCGAGCGGTAAGTGGAGTCCCTTCGTGGGCGTGCAGGGCACCATGATCAACGCCTACAGCAAGAACAAGGTGGCGGCGGCAGGCTTTGCCAAGCAGATCAGCTCCAGCGACGCGCAGTTTGCGTTTAACAAGGCGGGCGGACGCATTCCAGTCAGCCTGAGCGCGCGCACCAAGCTCAAGAGTGATCCTGTGGTGGCGGGCTTCGGCAAGGCCATCAGCGCGGGCACCCCCATGCCCAACGTCCCGGCGATGGGCGCAGTGTGGGCACCCTGGAGCGCCGCGATTGCCCAGAGCGTGCAGAAGCCCAACCCGGACTACAGCCAGATTCTGGACAAGGCCGTGCAGGAAATCAGCGGCAACATCAAGTAAGCAGTTTGTTTTAAGGCGGACGGGTGAAGGCAGCCTGTCCGCTTTTTTGCCGTGCCGACTGCTTTGCCGTGCCGCCTATTTGCTGTGCTGCCCGCGCCGCTTTGTCCACCAAATCACCATCTGACTTTTCCGGCCTGCAATCGCCCTATGATTGTCCCTGACACATTCAAAGCCCCATTCAAAGGAGACGGCGCATCCCCATGACCGCGATTCCCCACCCCCCCCGTTTTGGTGTCCGCTCCACTGTCCCCCCCGAAGGAACGCGCGGCGTCCTGATCGCTGTGCTGATCCTGGCTGTGATGCTGGGTGGGGCCGTCCTGATCGGCTGGCTCCTGAGCGGCCTGACTGCCCGCATCTCTCCCGAAGCGCCGCCCTACATGATCCTGATCTACGGGGCGGCTGCGCTGCTGCTGATGCTGCCGCTGGTGCTGCGGCTGTTTCCGTGGATGGTGAGCTGGTACTACCTGTTTCCGGCACTGGTCTTTCTGGCGGCCTTTACCATCCTGCCCATCGTGCTGACGGTCAATTACGCCTTTACCAACTACAACGCGGTCAACAGCGGCAACCCGGATTCGGCGCTACGGACCACCGCCACCATCAGCGCGGACAGGCGGGTGGTGACGCTGGACGAGACGCCGCAGTCTGAAAGCGTGCAGGAGTACCTGCGCTGCGAGACGGCAAACTGCACGGGCGCGACGCTGGTGCTGTTCGATGAGCAGGCGTCGGTGCCGTACAAGGCCAGGATCGCCAGTGTGGACGGCCTGCAAGTGACGCTGTCCGCGCCGTTTACCACCGACATCGAGGTCGCGCGGGCCACTCGCCTCAACGCCATCAGTTACATCGGGCTGGCCAATTTCCGCGAGATCTTCGCCGAGGCCAGCCGCGCGCTGATTCCGGTCTTCATCTGGACGGTGGTGTTCGCGTTTTCCACCGTGACCATCAACGCCATCGCCGGGCTGGTGCTGGGCATCCTGCTATACAACAAGAACCTCAAGGGCCGCAACATCTACCGCACGCTGCTGTTCCTGCCGTGGGCCATTCCCGCCGTGATCAGCGTGCAGATGTGGGTGGCGCTGTACAACCAGCAGTTCGGGATCGTCAACAAGGGGCTGGGGCTGCTGGGCTTCGCCGCCGTGCCGTGGCTGGGCGATCCGCTGTGGGCCAAAGTGACGGTGTTGCTGGTCAACCTGTGGCTGGGCTTTCCGTACATGATGACCGCCACCATCAGCGCCCTGAGTACCATCAACGAGGACCTGTACGAGGCGGCCAGCATCGACGGGGCCAGCCGCCTGCAACAGATTTCCAACATCACGCTGCCGCTGCTGAAGAACAGCTTCACGCCCATTTTGCTCTCGGGCTTCGCCTTCAACTTCAACAACTTCGGCATCATCTACCTGCTCACGCAGGGCGGGCCGGACCAGCAGGGGCGTGAGGCCACGGCCCGCAGCACCGACATTCTGCTGTCCTGGGGCTACAACACGGCCTTTTCCTCCAGCGGCCAGTCCAACTATTCCCTTGCCAGCGCCATCGCGATGATCATCTTCTTTCTCACGCTGGCGATCAGTCTGGTGAACTTCAAGGCCGCAGGCGTCTTTGAGGAGGCCCGCAAATGACCGCCATCCCTACCCAGGACGCCGCCCCCGAGGTCTATGTTCACCGCGAACCGGGGCTGCTGAGAAAGGCGCTGCCGTGGCTGGTGGTGGCCGCGCTGGTCCTCGCCCTGGGCGTGCTGGCCTTTTACCTCAACAGGAGTATGGTGGGCCGCCAGAAGAGCTTCACCATCTACTTCGTGGAACGCGGCTGGGTGCGTTTCCTGCTGTTCCTGCTGGCGGCCAGCGGCGTGCTGGCCCTGACCAGTCTGCTGGGCCAGCGCATCGGCATGGCGCGCACCGGGCGCAAGATCAGTTACAGCGCCGTGCTGGGCGTGCAGCTCACGCACCTGTTTTTAATGCTGGTGGTCCTGGTGGCGATCTACCCGCTGTTTTACGTGTTGATCGCCGCCTTCGATCCGCGCAACAGCCTGTTCGCCTTCCCGGATTTTTCCAACCCCAACATTTTTTACAAGACCGGTCTGCTGCCCAGTCTGCAAGTGCTGAGCCTGGAGAATTTCCAGAAGCTGTTCGAGGGCGTGGCGATTCCGCTGTGGCAACTGGCGCTGGCCGGGATTTCTGGCGCGGCGCTGACCGCTCTGGGCATCATGGCGGTCATCGGGCGCGCGGGCCGCGAGAGCGAGGGCCTGAACAACACCCGCACCTGGATCCTGCGCATCCTGATGGTGACGGTGGCCGTGCTGGTGATCTTCATGGGGCCAGCGCAGTTCGGGGGCAGTACCAACGAGAGCAAGTTCCTGCTGTCGGTGCGCAACACGCTGCTGGTGTCAGGCATCACGGGCATCCTGGCGATCTTGTTGTCCACCACTGCCGGGTACGCGATGGCCCGCCTGCGCTTTCCGGGCCGCTTTCAGACGCTCCTCTTTTTTATCTTTATCCAGATGTTCCCGGTGTTTCTGGCACTGGTGGCCGTCTACACCCTGATGGTGCTGCTGGGCCTGAGCAACACCTTCACCGGCCTGATCCTGGCCTACAGTGGCGGCGCAATCGCCTTCAATACCTGGATTTTCAAGGGTTATGTGGAAAGCCTGCCCGAATCGTTGGAGGAAGCGGCGATGGTGGACGGCGCGACGCGCTGGCAGACCTTTATCAAGGTGGTCATTCCGCTGTCGGGCGGCATTCTGGTCTTCATTTTCCTGAATCAGTTCATCGGCACCTACGCCGAGTTCATCCTGGCGAACATCCTCCTGACTGGGGTGGAGAAGTGGACGGTGGGGATCATGCTGCTCTCTTTCACGCAGGGCCAGTTCAGCACCAAATGGGGCGTGTTCGCCGCCGCCGCGACGCTGGGGGCGCTGCCCATCGTGGCGCTGTTCTACGGCTTCCAGGGATACTTCGTGGGCGGCACGGTGTCGGGTGGGGTCAAGGAGTAGCGAAAGCCCTTCCATCTTCCTCCGTTTCCTGCCCTTCTCCCGCTCAAACAGCAAAGCCCCCGCGTCAATTGCGGGGGCTTCTGCAAGATATTGAAGTCTTTAGCTCTCCGCGTCTGGGTCCGGCATGCTGTCCGTCACGGATTGGTCCACTCCCGCCTCGAAGCGCTTGAAGTTGTCGCGGAACATGCGCGCCAGCTTCCGGGCGGTTTCGTCGTAGGAGGCCCTGTCGGTCCAGGCGTCGCGCGGATTCAGGACCTCGCGTGGCACCCCGGACACTTCGGTGGGAATCTCCAGATTGAAGAACGGCTCCTGCTCGAACTTCACGCTGTCCAGTTCGCCGCCCAGGGCCGCGTGGATCAGGGCGCGGGTATGGCCGATGCTCATGCGTTTGCCCTCGCCGTACATGCCGCCGCTCCAGCCGGTGTTGACCAGCCATACGGTTGCGCCGCTGTCCTGGACCTTTTTGGCCAGCAGACGGGCGTACTCGCCGGGGTGGCGCGGCATGAACGGTGCGCCGAAGCACGCGCTGAAGGTGGGGCTGGGTTCGGTGACGCCTTCCTCGGTGCCGGGAATCTTGGCGGTAAACCCGCTGATGAACTGGTACATGGTCTGTTCGGGAGACAGACGGCTCAGCGGCGGTAGCACCCCGAAGGCGTCGGCGGTCAGGAAGATGATGTTCTTCGGGTGTTCCGCGATGCTACCCGGCTGAATGTTGTCAATCTGCTCGATGGGATAGGCGCTACGGGTGTTCTCGGTCAGGCTGTCGTCGTCCAGATCAGGGGTGCCGTCCGCTTTCAGCACCACGTTTTCCAGCACCGTGCCGTAGGTCTGGGTGGTGCGGTAGATGTCGGGTTCAGCCTGCGGGTTCAGGCGAATGACTTTGGCGTAGCAGCCGCCCTCGAAATTAAACACCCCGGTATCGGTCCAGCCGTGTTCGTCGTCGCCGATCAGCTTGCGGCTGGGGTCCGCGCTCAGGGTGGTCTTGCCCGTGCCGCTGAGGCCGAAGAACAGCGCCACGTCGCCGCCCTCGCCCACATTGGCCGAGCAGTGCATGGGCATCACGCCGCGCGCGGGCAGCAGGAAATTCATGACGCTGAAGATGCCCTTCTTGTTCTCGCCCGCGTATTGCGTGCCGCCCGCAATGATCATCTTCCTGCCAAAGTTGACCAGAATGAAGGTCTCGCTCCGCACGCCGTCCGCCGCCGGATCGGCCTTGAAGCTGGGGATGTTCAGCACCGTCCAGTCCGCTTCAAAGTCCGCCAGTTCTTCCAGTGTGGGCCGCACGAACATGTTGTGGACGAACAGCGAGTGGTACGCCATCTCGGTGACCATCCGTACGGCGATGCGCTGGGTCTTATCGGTCCCGGCGAAGACCTGCTGAACGAACAGTTCCCGCTCGTCGGCGTACTTCGTCATCTTCTTCAGCAGCCCATCAAAGATATCCTGGCCGATGGGGCGGTTAAAGCCCTCCCACCACACGGCGTCGCGGGTCTGGTCGTCCTCGACGATGAAACGGTCTTTGGGGCTGCGTCCGGTCTTGTCGGTGTGGACGGTCAGCGGGCCGCCACTTGCCCTGACTCCTTCGCCCAGCCGGATGGCCTGCGCGTACAACTCGTCGACGCCGGGGTTGAGGTGAATGGTGGCTTTGTTGATGCCCAGATCGGTCAGCGGACTGTTGGCGGTCAGGCTCATGGAATCAGCTCCTTGGATGAACAAGAGGCCGCGCACGGGTTGGCACCACTGGGCGCGGCTGAATTGGTGTAAAAGCGAACTCCCTGATTGTGGCCTATGAAGCGGTTCCAACCCAACCTTTTGGGTGTCACGGTGGAGGAAACAACAAGGCGAGGCGTCCGGTCTAGACAGACACATCTGATTCATGACCGTGACCGACAAAGAAAAGAAGGAGCACGGGAGATATTTTCCGCCGCGCTCCTTCTGGGTTGTGGTTCTGTATCGTGGTCCTGGGTTCTGGACTGCTGATGGATCAGTTCGTCTTGTGCTGGGAATCCTTCTCGGTTTTGGAATCCGGCTTGCTGGCCGCGCCCGTATCTGCGGGCTTGCCAGCCTGTTCTTCTGCCTGGGTGCGGGCGGCGGCGGGCGCACCGGGGGCCACCGAAGCCCCTGCCGAGGCACCTGTCGTCGCGCCCTGGGTAGAGGCCGCCGCGCCGGGTGCAGGCGTCGCTGCCGGTTCCTCAATCTGGTCCAGCCATGCCGAGCCGATCAGGTTGCGGGCGTCGCGGCTGAATTTGTGCAGGCTGCGCGCGGCGTCCGGGCTGACCGCTTCCACGGCGCTCAGGATGCCCTTGCGCGCGGCAGGCACCCGCGCCAGGATCACCGCGCCTGCCCCCACCAGCAGCAGCGCCGTGACGCCTGCGCCCAGGCCACCGCTGCCGCCGTTGTCGCTCTTGCGGGCCAGTTTCGCCTGCTTTTCCAGCAGCTTGATTTCCCTGCCCAGTTCTTTTTGCAGCGGTGCGATCTTCTTCGTGACCGCCTTTTCCAGCTTCTTGACGCTCCAGTTCTTCCTGCCGGCGCGCAGTTCCTTCTCGGCCTGACGGCGGGCGCGGTCCAGGGCCTTCTCGGCGGTGCGGCGGCGGTTTTCCAGTGCGTCACCCGTGTCGCTCAGGGTGTCGCCCAGCCAGCCCTGGAGGTTGCTGAGCAGCCCCACGCCCGTATCCTGCACGCTGCTCAGCAGGCCCAGGCCACCGCCCTGCACCTCGTCCAGCGTGTGCGCGGCGGATTTGCGGGCCGCCTGAACAGCCTGCTGGGCCTGCCTGCCACGCGTGTCGGCCACCTTGTGGGCTTCTTTTTCCAGATGGGCAGCCCGCTTCTGCATTTCTTTCTGTGCCTCTGCGGCCCGTTTCTGCGCTTCCGCCGAAAGCTCTGCGGCGCGGTCCTGGGCGACTGCGGCCAGTCGGTTGCCACTCTTCTGGGCCGTTTCTGCCAGTTCGCCGCTGCGCTTCTGTGCGCTTTCGGCCAGATCCGCCGCCCTGTCCTGCGCGGTGGAGGCCAGCCCAGCCGCCGTCTCGCGGGCGCTGTCCAGCCACGCCTGGGCCTGCGGCACGCCCTCTTCCTTCCACGTTTCCAGCGCGGTGGCCCCACGTCTGGCCGCCTCGTGGGCCAGATGCTGCGCTGACTTCTGCGCTTCGTGAGACAGATGCTGCGCGGTGTGCTGCGCCTGCACGGCGGCGTCGGCCAGCGCGGGCTTCACGGTGTCTTGCAGTGTTCCCTGGGCGTCGCTCCAGGCGTGGCGGGTGCCGCCCACGACAGAGCGGCGAACGTCTTTATTCAGCGCCAGCGCGGCCAGGCCGCCCAGCAGCAACAGGCTGCGTTTGCTGACGCCGCCGGTGGAATCGTGTTTCGTGGACATGATGAACTCCTTTGCGTCCGCCGCCGCCTTGAAAACGGCGCGAACAATGCCGCCATTGTGCCGCGCACGGTGAGAGGCAACGTGGGGGAACTGTAACGGAAGATTCATGCTTGGTGAGGAAATGGCTGCCGACGGTTTCATACAGTCGGTTTTGAGGTGGCGGATGCTGCCTCGCCTCACACTCGGAAACCTGAGTGGCGAGAGGCCTTAGACTGCTGGAGATGACCCGCAAGGCCCGCGCCCCCCGCGAAGATAGACCCCGCGCAGAGAAGACTGCTACCCTTTCCAGACCGTCTCCAGCGGTTTCGGCTGGCCCTGCGCTGGCCCGGCTGGAGGTCCGCAACCTCGCCACCATCCGCGAGCTGGAACTGGATTTCGCGGGCGGCCTGAGCGTCTTTACCGGCGAGACCGGAGCGGGCAAGAGCATCATCGTGGACGCGCTGGGGCTGCTGCTGGGATCGCGTGCCAACACGGACCTGATCCGCACCGGGGAGAGCGATCTGCTGGTGACCGGCTTCTGGAACGAGCATGGAGATGAGAGCAGCGCCAGCCGCCGTCTCGCGGCCCAGGGGCGCGGCGTGGCCCGGCTGGACGGCGAGGTGGTCAGCGTGCGCGAGTTGCAGGAGTGGGCGCAGACCCGCCTGACGATTCACTGGCAACACAGTGCCGTGAGCCTGCTGGGGCCAGCCAACCAGCGCGCCCTGCTGGACCGGGGCCTGCCCGAGCAAACGGGGGCCTACACCCACGCCTACCGCGAGTGGCAGGAGGCCCGCGCCCGGCTGGAGCGCCTGCGGACGGGTGAGCGCGAACGCGCCCGGCAACTGGACCTGCTGACCTTCCAGGCCCGCGAGATTGCCGAGGTGGCCCCCCTGCCCGGCGAGGAAGAACCCTTGCAAGCCGAGCTGAACCGTCTGGCCAACCTGGAAACCATCGCCCAGAGCGCGGCGGGGGCGCTGACCCTGATCTCGGACGGCGAGGAAAACGCATTGGGCTTTCTGGGAGAGGCGGTGCGCGCCCTGAACGCCAGCGCCCGTTACGATGACGCCAGCGCGGCGTTGCAACAGGAACTGCGCGCCGCCCTGGACAGCCTTCAGGCCGTGTCTGGCGAGCTGCGGGCGGTGGCCGAGGACGGCGCGGCGGACCCCGAGCAACTGGCCCACGTGGAGGGCCGCCTGGGCGCGCTGGGAAAATTGCGGACCAAGTACGGCCCCACGCTGGACGACGTGCTGGAATTTCAGGCCGGGGTGGAGGAGGAACTCGCCGCCCTGACCAGTGACGAGCAGACCGCCGGAACCCTGGACGCCGATGTGGAAGCGCTGCTTGATGAGCTGCGCCGCGTCGGGGCAAAGCTGGACAGCGCCCGCCAGAAACGCGCCGCGCCGCTGGCCGCCGAGCTGCTGGCCGTGATCCGCGAACTGGGGATGCCGCACGCCCGCCTGGAATTCCGCCTCTCCCCGCTGTCCGAACCCGCCCTGTACGGCCCCAGCGACGTCACCATCCAGTTCACCGCCAACCCCGGCGAGGATCTGGCCCCGCTGTCCGACGTGGCCTCCGGCGGCGAGCTGTCGCGGGTGATGCTGGCGATCAGCACGGTGTTGGGCGCGGACACCCCCGCCGTGGTTTTTGACGAGGTGGACGCCGGAATCGGTGGCGGCGCAGCTCTGGCGGTGGCCGAGCAGTTGCACCGTCTGGCCCGCAGCCGTCAGGTGATGGTGGTCACGCATCTGGCGCAGATCGCCGCCCGCGCGGACCACCATTTCAAGGTGGAAAAGGCGGTGGAGGAGGGCCGCACCGTCAGCCGGGTGCGCCCGCTGTCGCCCGCCGAACGCCTGGAAGAAATTGCCCGGATGCTGGGCGGCAACACCTCTGAAGCCGCGCTGGGGCATGCGCGGGAGCTGATGGAAGGAAAAGAGGTCAAACCATCTAACCGTCTCAAGGTCTAACGGCAAGAGCAAAACGGCAGGCGGCTTTCGCTCCTGTCTTTGAGCAGCTTGACCGTTTGACTGTTAGACAGCCCCTCCCCCAGATGTGTGTTTGCCCAAGACCGCGTTCAGGGTGCCATCAGCCCGGCTGCCTAAGCTGGGAGCATGAAGAAATCTCTGTTGCCCGTCTTTCTGCTGAGCGCGGGCCTGTTCAGCGCCTGCACCATGACCGGCCCCGGCAACCTGCGCGTGCATGAGGCGCTGCTGTACGGCGGCACGCAGGAACGCATCGTGTGGGTCTACGGCTCGCTGACGGGCGGCGCGGGCGGCAGCCTGAAACTGGGCGGCCAGACCGCCGAACTGCGCGCCCAGGTGGAGGACGCGGTGGCCGTTCCCGGCACCCTCAGCGTCAACGGCAAGGCCACCTACCGCCAGCCCACGTCCAGTATCACCGCGCCCCTGAACGTCACCCGCCGCGCAAACGGTTCTTTTGATGTGGTCACCCCTGGCGGCCTGAGCGCCGTGTATTACACCGACGGGCAGACCTGGAGCAAGCTGAGCGGCCTGAGCGGAACGGTGGGGGCGTCCTCCGTGAACGGTCTTCAAAGTGCGGGCCAGTTGACTGCAGAGGAAGCGGGCGTGTTGAGCAAGGCGCTGCTGGGTCAAGGACCGCTGGCGGTGGGCGTGTTGGCCGCTGTCCCCGCTGCCGACGCCGCCCTGGACGTTGAACCCAAAGCCGGGGAATACCTGCGGACGGCGCTGTACGTGCTGCCGAATGTTGCCACCACCGCCGCTCAGATTCCCGCAGCCGGGGTGCTGAACCCTACGCCGTCCTCTCCCGCCCCCCAGCCCACAGGAGCGCGCGTGAACTTTACTGAACTTGCCAGCGGAAGCCAGTCAGGCGTCACCGGAGCTGCCGTGACCGTTGCCGCCACGCCAGCAGAGGCTGCCGCTCTGTACGCGCAGGCATACTCACGTCAGACCGGAGCGCCTGCTGCCCCCAATCCCGGCAACGCCACCATCGTCGGGGTTTTCCTGGGGCAGCGCGCCACGGGCGGCTACGGCGTGAGCGTTACTGGAGCCAGCGTGTCGGGCGGCACCCTGACCCTGGTGGCGCAGGTGCGTGCGCCGAAGCCGGGGTCCATCACCACGCAGGCGATCACCAGCCCGTGGACCATCGTGCAGGTGGACGGCAAGTATCAGAACGTGCAGGTGGTGGACGAGGCGGGTCAGCCGCTGCGCTGAGTCACCACTTTTCAGAGAGAGGCTGACCGTTTGTTTGTCAGTCTCTTCTCTTACTAGGCGCGTTGCTGGCCGTGCGTGCCTGTGGCAACACCGCCGCGCTGCGGTCCCGCAAGGCCGGGGAGCCTGGGCCGCCCAGCGTCACCGCCAGACTGCCCGCCAGCAGCAGCAGCGGAACTTCCAGCTCTGCGAAGCCAAGGCGTCCGGCCAGCAGCGGCGCGAGGGCCACGCCCGCCGTCAGCAGCGCCAGCGCCCCGGCCAGCCCGCGTGCGCCCAGCCCCAGCACCAGCAGCGGACCGCCCACCAGTTCCAGCACGGCCACCAGCGGCGCGAACAGCAGGGGCAGGGGCACGCCCGCCGCCCCGTAACTGGCGGTCACGTTTCCCAGGCCCAGATCAAAAATCTTGTGAAAGCCGTGCCACGCGAACACCAGCCCCACCACCACGCGAATCAGGGCCAGGGCAAGTTCAGGCTGTCGCCGCATGCAAGCCAGTGTAACAAACCGCACATTAGAGGCTGGTGATGTGGTTGGGCAGCTCTCGCTTTTGCGTTCAGACCTTTAATCCTGTCTCCATCCCCGCACCGTCCCACAGAACCCCGCGCCCGTCCCGACTAGAATGCGGGGCGTGCGTCTGGAGTCCCTCTCAACTTTGAATTACCGCAACCTCGCGCCGTGTACGCTGCGCTTCGGAGGGGGCGTAACGGGCGTGTATGGCGAGAATGGAGCGGGCAAGACCAACCTGCTGGAGGCCATTTATCTGGCGCTGACCGGGCAGACCGACGTGGGCCGCCTGGAACAACTGGTGCAGTCCGGCGAAAGCGAGGCGTATGTGCGCGCCGATCTGGAATCCGGCGGCAGCCTGAGCGTGCAGGAGGTGGGGCTGGGGCGTGGGCGACGGCAGCTCAAGGTGGACGGCGTGCGCGTGCGCGCAGGCGACCTGCCCCGTGGCAGCGCCGTGTGGATTCGCCCGGAGGATTCCGAACTGGTCTTCGGTTCGCCCAGCCTGCGCCGCGCCTATCTGGACTCTCTGCTGTCGCGCTTGAGCGCCCGCTACGGCCAGCAACTGGGCCGTTACGAGCGCACGGTTTCGCAGCGCAACGCGGCCCTGAAAGGCGGCGAACAGTGGGCCATGTCGGTGTGGGACGACGCCCTGGTCAAGCTGGGCACCGAGATCATCACCTTTCGCCGCCGCGCCCTGACCCGCCTGGGCGAACTGGCCACCGACGCCAACGCCGCGCTGGGCAGCCGCAAGACGCTCACGCTGACGCTGCTGGAAACGACGACACCTGAAACCTATGCCCACGATCTGACCTCCAGACGGGCCGAGGAACTGGCGCGCGGCTCCACTGTCTCCGGTCCGCACCGCGACGATCTGGTGCTGACCCTGGGCGGATTCTCGGCCAGTGAATACGCCAGCCGGGGCGAGGGGCGCACCGTTGCGCTTGCCCTGCGCCGCGCCGAGCTGGAGCTGCTGGCCGAACGCTTTGGCGAGCAGCCCATCCTGCTGATCGACGATTTCAGCGCCGAGCTGGACCCCGGACGCCGCACATTTTTGCTGGAACTGGCGGCGGGGGTGCCGCAGGCCATCGTGACCGGAACCGAACGCCCGCCCGGTGCGTCGGCGCAGTTCTGGGCGCAGTCGGGGAGGTTTACGCCCGTGGACGCGCCTCCCCTGGCTGATCTGGCTCTGGCTGACCTGAACGCGGACGATTCAGAAGAGGACGAGCTAATGGCACCGCGACTTGAGGAAGTGCGCTAGTGGCCTGGGACCGCTACAACGAGGGCCGCAACAACCGGGGCCGCCGCCTGAGCGGGCCGCGCGGCCTGGGCGAACTGATGGGCGCGACGCTGGGCACGGCGCGCATCGCCAAGGGCATCGGGCGGGCGCGGGCCATTCTGGCGTGGCCGGGGGCGGTGGGGCCAGAAATTGCCCGCATCACCCGCCCACGCACCCAGCAGGGCAGCGTGCTGTTCGTGGACGTTAGAGACAGCGCCGCCGCCCATCACCTGAGCATGCAGCGCCATCACTTTCTCAAGGCCCTGAACGCGCTGCTGCCCGACGCGCCCCTCAGCGATATCCGCTTCAGCGTGGGCAGCGTGCGCGAGCCGGTGATGGCCCCCGCGCCGCCGCCCCTGCCCGCCCCGGACCGCGCCCGCGCCCGTGAACTGGTGCAGGATGTGGGTGAGGACCTGCGCCCCGCCGCCCTGCGCGCCGCCGAGGCGATCACCCGCTCGCGCAAGTGGCGTGAGGAACAGGGCTGGCGGCCCTGCCCGGTCTGCGGCGAGGCCAGCCAGGAGCAACCCTGCCGGGCCTGCACCCTGACCCTGGACGATCCCAACGTGCGCCGCGCGGCCAGGGTGCTGATGCAGCAGCCCGAGCAGCTTCTCGCCTTTCTGGGCACCCTGGGCGACAGCGGCGCGAACGCGGCCCGCTATCTGGCACTGGCGCGGCTGGAAGAACAACTGGACCTGCTGGCCCTGGAATGCGTCCGCAGCGGCCAGGAAGACGGCTACCGCGAATTTCTGAACCAGCAGGCGGGCATGTACCTCTCCCTGTACCTGCGCCGCCCCCGCGCGGACCTGAAGCGCTCGGACCGCGCCCTGCTGCCGGAACGGGCGCGCAATGTGCTGAACGCGGGCCGCTGAGGGCAGGGAGCAGAACAGCGGGCAGTCTGGATACGGGCAGTCTGGACACAGGAAGTGTGGAAAAAGCCGTCGTGTCACCCCCGGCGTGGGACTGACGCCGCCCTTGCCCTGGGCGGTATCGTGGCCCCATGACGGACGCCTCCCGCCCCCCTGGACCGCCCAGCACCTCTGGCAACGCCGCAGCGGGTGGCAGCCCATCGGCCCGCTCTAAACAACTCTCGTCCCAGCAGCACCGCGCTGCCGCGCCGCAGAGTGTGCGGGTGGCGGTGCTGACCATCAGCGACACGCGCACGCCCGAGACGGACACCAGCGGTCAGTACCTGCTGGCTGAACTGAAGGCGGCGGGGCACAGCGTGGTGCATTACCGGGTGGTCCGCGACGACGCGCTGGACATCCGCACCGCGCTGACCCTTTTTGTGCGTGAGGCAACGGTGGTTCTCAGCACGGGCGGCACGGGGCTGACCGGGCGCGACGTGACCGTGCCGGTGGTGGAATCGATGATCACCAAGCCCATCCCCGGCTTTGGCGAACTGTTCCGCATGCTCAGCTACCGCGAGGTGGGCGGCGCGGCCATGCTGTCGCGGGCGCTGGGCGGGCTGTGCCGGGGTTCGGCGATCTTTGCCATGCCCGGTAGCCTGAACGCAGTCAAGACCGCCTGGGAAGGCATCCTACGGGATGAGATCGGCCACCTGGCTTTCGAGATCGAGCGCCACGGGCAGCCGGGGATAGTGCAGCCGGGAGTGGTGGCCCCGGCGCTGTCGCCGCTGGCCCAGTCGCTTGTGGCGGCAGGGAAGACCCCTCCTACCACTGATCCACTGACGCCGCCCATGACCCCCCCTCTGTCCCCGGCTGCGGCAGTGGTGGAAGGGACTGGGGCTGCCGATCCGGCTCAGCCGCAGTCCAGAGGCCCAGGCAACCTGATGGGCAGGCTGGGCCGCCATAAGAAAGAAGACCCGCGTCTGTAAAGTCCGGTCTCTGTTTCAGTCCATCTTCTGTTGCAGTCCACCTGATCCGCAGACATTCTTGATGTGGGGCTTCTTCTGTCCATCTTCCATTCCGTCTGGCCCCTGGACGGTATTTTAAGCCGGTTGGGAGGCTGCCTGGTCCACCCACGAGGAGACTGACGTGCAAGAGTTGGAGGCTTTACGGGCCGGACTGGTTTCATGGGCTGGTCTGGTGTCATCGGTTGGGCTGGGCGGCCTCGGCTCACTGCTGGACCTGACCCCGCTGACCGAGGTGAGCGGTCTGTATGCCGTGGTCATCGGTCTGATCGCGCTGCAATGGCTGCTGCGAACGGGGCGCGAGGCCCGGCTGGGCTATCTGCCGCGCGTGGCGTGGTGGGCTGTGCCGGGGCTGGCGCTGCTGCTGCTGACGCCCACGCTGGACGTACCCGCATTGTTCGGGCTGGGTGCGGCGGCGCTGCTGCTGGCCGAGTACTGGCCGCTGCCCTACCGCCGCGCCCCTGCTCGCCCCTCGCCCGCGTGGCCGCTGGTGTCCGTTCTTATCGGTGCGGCGCTGGCCTTCGGCATCCTCCAGAATCAGCGTCCCGAGCCGGTGGCCTTCGTGGCGACCCTGTGCGCGCTGCTGGCGGGCATGGCGGGACTGCTGGGCGTGGCGCTGTATCCGGCGAAAGGCGCAGCCGCCAGGACCCGCCCCACGCTGAATTTCCAGACCCGCTGGCACCGCACCGTCACCCCGGAATGGCCGGACCTGAGCGTGACCCTCAGCGAGCAGGGCGCGCACCTGAAGAACATCTCCAAGCGTCCGGTGCGGCTGGCGGGCTGGTCCCCCGCTGGAATTAACGCGTGGTACCGGGTGCGCGGCCCCGACGGCGAGGTGCTGTCCGAACTGCGCGCCGGGCAGGAGGCGCTGCTGCCCGTGGGCGAGCGCGACAGCGGCGTGCGCGTGTGGTACGGCCCCGGCAAGGAACAGGAAGCCCACCTGTTCCGCGCCGACTGGACTCCGCTGGGCCGGGCCGATGGGCGCGTCCTGAACTGAGCATGGCTCCCCCGCCCGCGCCCTCTCACGCCCGCCGCAGGAAGCCGGGATAGGCTGCTGCAATCGTGAGTCTGGTGTTTGAATGGGCAGCCCTGCGGGCGCTGACGGAATCGGCAGGAACGGGCGGAACGCTGCGCGCTGAAGCCCAGGATTTCCGGGTAGAGGAAGTGGGTGCGTATCCGCTTTCGGGTGAGGGCGATCATCTGTACCTGCATGTGGAGAAGACCGGGCACACCACCGCCCATGTCCTGCGCGAACTGAGCGCCCAGGTGGGCGTGCGTGACCGCGACATTGGCGTGGCGGGCCTGAAAGACCGACACGCCGTGACAACGCAGTGGCTCAGCGTGCCCGCCAAGTACGAGCGGCGGCTGGGCGAATTTGCGCTGGACGGCGTGCGGATTCTGGACACCACCCGGCACGGCAACAAACTGGGCATGGGCCACCTGCGCGGCAACCGCTTCGTGGTGCGCGTGCGGGACGCGGCGGGCGGCGCAGCCGAGGCTGAAGCCGTCCTGAATCTGCTCGGTGTGGGGGGCGTGCCCAATTACTTTGGTCCGCAACGCTTCGGCCTGGGCGGCCTGAATGCCGAGGAGGGTCTCCGCGTGCTGCGCGGCGAATCGCGTCTGCGTGACCCACGCGTGCGCCGCTTCCTGATCTCCAGCGTGCAGAGTGCGGTGTTCAACGCTTCTCTCAGCCTGCGTCTGGAACGCGGTCTGTTCGCCTCGTTGCTGGCGGGCGATATGGCAAAGAAGCACGATACGGGCGGGGTCTTTCTGGTCGAGGACGCCGCTGCCGAGTCGCCCCGCGCCGAACGCGGCGAGGTCAGCGCCACCGGCACGTTGTTCGGCAAGAAGACCAAACCGCTGACGCTGGAAGCCGGGGCGCTGGAAGCCGAGGCCCTGGCCCTCTTTGACCTGACGCCGGGCGTGTTCTCCTCCCGGCGTGGGGACCGCCGATTAACCCGCGTGTTCCCCGAGGAGGCCAGCGTCACCCCGCAGGAGGACGGCTACACGCTGTCTTTCACCCTGCCCAAGGGCAGCTTCGCCACCAGCGTCTTGCGCGAGGTGATGAAGACCGAGGTGGACAGCGCCGGGCCGGTGGACGCGGACAGCGCTGAAGACGCCGGAGGAGAGGAATGAAGCTGAAAGCGGCGGCGCTGGCGGTCTTCCTGCTGGTTCCGGGCGCGTCGGCCCAGAATCCTGCCGGACTGTCTGCCGATCTGAAATTGATGCCCAGTTACGGCGGCGCACTCCTGACGGGCCGCATCGGCGCGTCCAAGCCGGATGAGTTGCTGGGTGTCTGGAGCAGCCTGGGCCGCGCCCGCCTGATGAAATGCGCCCCCCGCTGCGAGGTGGTGGCGTCCGTGCCGATCACTGGCAATCTGGTTCTCAGCGGCGGCTCGGGCTACCGCGTGGTGCTGGGTGGCAATTTCAAGCCGGGTCAGAAGGTCAGCGTCGTGCTGCGCTTCCGCCAGGGCGTGGTTCTGAACACGGCAGCCATCGTGAACCGGTAGCCGGGAATGACGGCACAGCGCGCCGCCTTCCTGTCAGCCAGCTACGGCACACCGGGTGAACGCTTTCGCCTTGTCTCCGAACCCTCAGCCGCCGCGCCTTCCTGGGCTGCTGGAACCTGGGCCATCGTCACGGCCTGGAATCCGGGCGGGCAGCATCAGCCGGAAGCCGATAACCTGTGGGCCGGGCGTGAATTGCTAGCCCTGATCGCCTCGCGCCCACATTTGCCCGGTGTCAACGGCGAGGGGCAGTGGGCCGAACCGTCCGTGATCTTGCCCGGCCTGACCTTGAAGCAGGCAGCACAACTGGGGCGGCGTTTTGCTCAGGCTGCCGTCCTCTTTGGCGTGGGGCGGAGGGTGTCTCTGGTCTGGTTAGAGCTGGGTAGAGTGCGGGTGGAACGGTTCTGGGCGAGGCTTCTGAAAGCCTGATAGCCGTGGAGAGGGCCACATTGCGATTGACTGGCCGGGCGAACAATCCGGCCATGAGTCCCCGCTTTCGCCGTTATCTGTTGCGCTCGTTGCCTTTGCTGCTCTTGTTACTCGTCCTCTCGTGGGGCGTTGATCAGATTTGGGGCCATTACAGTCCCTGGTACGGATTTGTCTCGTGGTTATCCATCTTCGGTCTGAACTGGGCCATTCGCACCGAGCCAAACAGGCGCGAGTAGTTTCCTTCTCCTTGCGCCGTGCCGCATCTTCCAAATCGTTCCGCCCCCCTGCGTTAGGCTGCCCTGTTGCTGCGGGGCGGCCTTTTCTTTTGTCGCCCTACGGATTGCCGTCCTCAAGCTCAAATTTTGCTCAAGCGGGCGAGAGGCGGCCATGACACATCTGCCCTTAACCTTGGGGGCAAAGAGGAGGGGAAGAATGACCATTCAAACCCTGAACATCAAAAATTACACGTTGGGGCCAGATGCCCCGGAGACCCTGAGCGCCGAGGACGGCGGGCGCGTCGCCGAATTTCTGCATACGCATCTGGATGAGTACGGCGACGCCCTGCACGACATTCAGGCGTGCCTTGCCTACGCCCGTGAGCGAGGCGGCAGCGTCACTTACGCCGAAGAAGATGGGGAAATCCTGGGCGCGGTGATCACCAACCGCACCGGCATGGGCGGCTTCATTCCCGAAAATATCCTGGTCTACATTGCCGTCCACGGCAAGACGCGCGGGCGTGGCCTGGGCAAACAATTGATGGAAACCGTGCTGGCGAATGTGGAGGGGAACGTTGCCCTGCACGTCGAGCCTCACAATCCCGCCAGGAAGCTGTACGAGCGACTGGGCTTCACCAACAAGTATCTCGAAATGCGCCTGCAACGCTAGGGAGGCGAACTTATGGCATATCTGACGCTGAACCGCCCCAAATTGCAGGCCAATTTCGACTTTCTGGAAACCCTGTTTGGTGAGCATCACATCGACTGGGGCATCACCACCAAGCTGCTGTGCGGCAACAAGTTGTTTCTGAACGAAGTGATTCGCCTGGGCCGTCTGGAACTGCTGGACTCGCGTATCAGCAACCTGCGGGCCATCAAGGAGCTGAGTCCGGGGGCGCAGACGGTGTACATCAAGCCGCCCGCCTCCGCTTTAATCGAGGACCTCGTGACCTGGGCGGACGTGAGCTTCAACACCGAACTGGAGACCATCCGCGCCATCTCTGCCGAGGCCGTGCGTCAGGACCGGCAGCACCTGATCATCATCATGATCGAGATGGGCGATCTGCGCGAGGGCGTGCTGCGCGAGGACATCGAGGCGTTTTACGCCCAGGTCTTTCAGCTTCCGAACATCAAAATTATCGGTATCGGCACCAACCTGAATTGTCTGAACGGTGTGATGCCCAGCGAGGACAAGCTGATTCAACTGGGCCTGTACAAGAAGATCATCGAGCTGAAGAACAACGTGGAAATCCAGTGGGTCAGCGCCGGGACCACCGTGACCATCCCACTACTGATCGCGGGCGGCTTGCCCCAGGCCATCAACCACTTCCGCATTGGCGAGGCGCTGTTCTTCGGGCAGGATTTAGTTGCCGAGGACACCTTCGCCGGCATGCACGACGACGTGCTGGAATTGCACGCCCAGGTCATCGAACTGGCCGAGAAGCCCACGATGCCCTCCGGCACGCTGGGTAAGAACCCCTTTGGCGTCACCGCCGAGGCCGAGAGCAGCGGCAGCACCAGCCACCGCGCCATTCTGGACGTGGGTTACCTGGACATCTCGCCGCAGTATCTGGAACCTGTGGACGAGCGTCTGGAAGTGATCGGCGGCAGCAGTGACATGCTGGTGCTGAACGTGGGCGAAAACGAGGCCGGGCTGAAGGTGGGCAGCTATGTCAAATTCCGCCTCAAGTACATGGGCGCGCTGCATCTGATGAACTCGCCATATATTGACAAGTTTGTGCTGGACGAGTCGGGCGAGCAGATCGGGGAGCTGGCGGAAGCTGAAGCGGTGGCGGGGTAAGAGAAGGGCAGGCTGCGCCCGCCACCCCCCTCCCCAACCCTCCCCCGCAAGGAGGGAGGGAGCTAAAAGATCTCGTCTAGGAGGGTGTAAACGTAAATCAAACTGCCCCTTGCCTCCCTTCTAAGGGGAGGTGGCGCGGAGCGCCGGAGGGGTTAAACCGCAAACAGCCACCCCTCCCGCTGAGCAACAAAATCCCCGAACAACCCACCCCCTTAAAGTCAATCCCAAGCATCCCTTTTCCCGCTGCCCAGACCCCGTATTCTGGGCGGCGATGTCTGCCCCTGCTTCTGCCCGCCCACCCATCCACGACAACCATCCAGACTTCCAACCCGAGACCACGCACTTGAAAGGCACGGTGGACGCCATGCTGCGCCAGATCGATTTCTGGGAGGACCGGGACCGCCAGATGGGCGCGGACCTGGAAACCAGCATCATCCTGGCCGACGAGGCGGGCGAACATGCCGCCATGCTGTCTCCGCATGTGCATCATCCGTACTTCGGCAGCCTGAAGGTGCGCGTGGGCGGGCGCGAGCAGACGCTGTACATCGGCAAGCACGGCTTTCGCGACGTGAAGGGGCCGCACAGCGTGGTGGGCTGGGACAGCGAGGTGGGCAGCCTGTTCTACTCCGATGCGCTGGGCTGGACACCGCGCCGGGGCGGTGAGGGCACCATCAAGCGGCGGCGGCAACTGGACATTGCGGCCAAAACGCTGCACCGCGTTACCGATCTGTACGACGACGAGGCCGGAGGCGACACCGGGGGCCGCGAGGAAGTGCTGCTGCGAAGGCTGGAAGAAGGCAGCACCGCCGGAATGCGCGACGTGGTGGAGACGCTCCAGCCCGAGCAGAACACCGCCATGCGTTACCCCGCCGGAACTCCGGTGATCATTCAGGGTGCGGCGGGTTCGGGCAAGACCACCATCGGCTTTCACCGTCTGGCCTGGATGACCAACGCCGAACGCGGGCCGCATCAGGCGCGGGCCGAGGCGTGCATGGTGCTGATGCCCAACCGCGTGCTGGCCACCTACGCCGCTCGAATCCTGCCCGAACTGGGCATCGGGGCCGTCAATGTGACCACGCCCGAAAGCTGGGCGATAGGGCTGCTGGGTCTGGAAAAGCTGGAGGTCACGGACCGCACTCTGACGCTGCTGCTGACCGATCACGACAACACCCGCCGCGCGCTGGCCTGGAGGCGGGCCAAGTTGCTGGGGGACGCCCGCATGCTGGACGTGATCCGCACCCATCTGTGGAACCGCTTTAACGCCTCCTTGCGCGGCCAGTCATTGCGGGAAGAGGTGGCCCTGAACAGACGTGATCCGCAAATCTTTGCCCTGAGCGATACCGACTTGCACGCCATCCTGCGGGACGTGTTCGCCGCCGATCCGCTGAGCGGCTACCGCGCGGGCTTTCGCCGGGCCGTGGAAGATCTGGCCATCTCGCACCTGAACGTCCCCGACGACGAGGAAGCCAGTGTGCTGCGCCAGCTCTCCGCGCCCATTACCGCGCTCCTGGGCCGCATCTTCGCCAGCACCACCCCCGTCACCGAGGCCCGCCGCCTGCTGGGCAGCCCTGAGGCATTGGCAGCCAGCGGCCTGTTGACTGAACGCGAGATTGCCCTGCTCGCCACCGATCCCCTGAGCGGCATTCCCACCCCCCGCCGCGCCCACGCCGACGCCACCGAGTTGCCGCTCATGCTGGCGGTGCAGGCGTTCACGGGGGGGATCGGGCGGCAGGTGGGGCGCGTTCTGGAACCCTTTGACCATGTGGTGCTGGACGAGGCGCAGGACTATTCGCCGCTGCTGTACGCGCTGCTGGGCCGTGCCACGCGGGCCGGACACCTGACCGCGCTGGGCGATCTGAATCAGGGCATGCACGGCTACAAGGGGCCAAGCAACTGGGAGGCGGTGCAGGCCGTGCTGCCCGGCGCGGAGGTGCTGACGCTGGGCCGCACCTACCGCAGTACCAAGCAGATCACCGAACTGGGCGCACGGATTGCCGCCACCTACAACCGCGCCGCGCAGGTGCAGGGCGTGGACCGCGACGGGGCCGAGGTCCAGCGCTACACCGGACCCGCAGATGCCCCGAACGGCGAACTCCCCTTGATCGCCCAGGCCGTCAAGGACGCGCAGGCCGCCGGACACGTCAACATCGCCATCGTGACCCGCCGCGCCGTGGACGCGGACCGACTGGCCGAAGCATTGCGCGACTTCGACACCGACGCCCAGCCGATCACCACGCAGGAACACCGTTTCCGGGGCGGGCTGGTCATCCTGCCGGTCAGTCTCGCCAAGGGGCTGGAATTTAGCGCGGCTATCGTGAGCAGCGCCAATGTGCAGACCTATGATGAAAGTACCGAGTACGAACGCCGGTTGCTGTACGTCAGCGCCAGCCGCGCCCTGCACTGGCTGGGGCTGGTCAGCGCAGGCGAGTTGCATCCGCTGATTGCCTGAGTATTGCAATGAAAAAGCCGCCCCGATATTGGGGCGGCTTGCAGATGGTGAAAGCTCAGTTCGAGAGGGGCTGAGCGCCGCCCGTATTGCAATTTGCGATGGGCAGGGCCTGCACGCTGGACACAGAATTGCTGACCGTTCCGTCGCCGCTCTGGGCCTGCACGGTCACGAAGGACGCCCCCTGAACCGAGATGGTGTTGACGGGTGTAACGACAATGGCTTGGGCGCTCAAGCCTCTGGGCTGAACACTCAGGGGCGCGGTGTTTGGCCCAACAACGAACTCAAAGGTGGAGGGATTGCCCGAAGGAACATTACCGAGAGCGTTGGAATAGATCGTCTTGGTCATTCCAGTATCCCGGCCTTCCAGTCGCGCCCCGAACTGGTTGATGGTGCCGTTGAACGTGACATCAACGCTCAGGCGGGTGTTCAGGTTGTTGCAGATGATCGGCGTTCCCTTGGAGTAGACAGTCCCACTTTTGGTATCCACAGCGTCATTTGCCAGCGTGTACTGACTGGTGTAGCTCAGGAGGCGCAGGTTGCTCACGGGCACGATGCCAGGATCAATGATGACTTCCACGCCGCCACAACTCGCCAGCACGCCCGTCAGTCCTACAGCCGCCATCAACAGTCTTTTCATGCTGCTCACTGTGGCCTATGAAGCTGATCCGAGCGTGACGCCTGCCTTCAGGAAAGCTGAGGACAGACCATAAAAAACGCCGGGGCACGAGGCTCCGGCGCACGACTGAAAGTCGGATCAGATATCTTCGCCCGTAACGCTCGTGACGGCACAGTCACGGTAAACATTGGTGCTGAGATTCAGGGCAATGATGGGAAAGTTGGCAGTTCCCGTCTTGACATCAATTCGTGGGTAGAAACTCCCGAGGAAGTTGCTTGCCGTGACCACTTTGACTTTCACGGCAGCAGGGGTCACGACGATGCTCTGAGGCAGCATTTCCCCCGCTGCTCCCGAATTGGCGTTGAACAGAACTTTGTAGTTTCCATTGCCGAGGTCTGCCAGTTGTTGCCCTGTCGCGGTGGTGGTGAAGTTGTCATCTCTGTCGCCATTGGTGTTGCCCTTGAGGCCAATCTTGATGGACTCAATAGTTCCGGCCAGCGTGAAACGCATTGCCACCTGGGTCTGCTGTGTGCGTCCTGGGTTGTTGGTCACATTGTTGCAGGCGATAAAACCACCTGTGGCTGAACCCTGGCGATATTCTGTGCGAACGCTGGTAATTCTACCCTCGGCGCTGCCGTCTGGCGCACTTCCGCTTCCGCAACTCGCCAGCATCCCGGTCAGTCCCACGCCCATAGCCGCCATCATCATTTTCTTCATGCTGCTCACTTTGCCCCATCCCACGCCAAATTGGGTGACCGTTACATTTATGAAACGTGAGCGCCGGGGCGGGCGACAGGCTTTTTGTCCAGCCTGGGCCTGACCTTTGCTCATGTTGCCCGGCTGCCGGGCCGTCCCCCGCTAAACTGCCCACTATGACCATCAGCGAACTGGCCGGAAAACCCGCTCCTCAGAGCCTGCTGACCAACATCCCCCGTCTGGTGGCGCACTATTATGAGACGCGCCCGGATGTCTCCGATCCCCTCCAGCGCGTGGCATTTGGCACCAGCGGCCACCGGGGAACCAGCCTGAACGGCACCTTCAACGAGGCGCACATTCTGGCGGTGGCGCAGGCGGTGGCCGAACACCGCGCAGCGGCGGGCATCAGCGGGCCGCTGTTCATGGGCCTGGATTCCCACGCCCTGTCCGAACCCGCGTGGATGAGTGCCCTGGAGGTGCTGACCGCCAACGGCGTGCGCGTGTGCGTGCAGCCCGGCGTGATGACCCCCACGCCCCTGATCAGCCACGCGATCTTGCAACACAACCGCGCGGGCCAGGGCGGAACGGCGGATGGCATCGTGATCACGCCCAGCCACAACCCCCCGCAGGACGGCGGTTTCAAGTACAACCCGCCCAGTGGCGGTCCCGCCGACACCGACGTGACCGGGGCGGTGCAGGCCCGCGCCAACGCCATTCTGGAAAATGAAATGCGCGACGTGAAACGCCTGTCCCTGGAAGACGCGATGGGCAAGCTGGAAGAATTCGACTTCATCACCCCCTACGTGCGCCAGCTCCCCGAGGTGATCGATCTGGACGCCATCCGCGAAAGCGGCGTGCATGTCGGTATCGATCCGCTGGGCGGGGCCAGTCTGCCCGTCTGGCAGGCGATCCTGGCCGAGTACAACCTGAATTTCGAGATCGTCAACAACACCGTCGATCCACGTTTCGCCTTCATGAGCGTCGATAAGGACGGCAAGATCCGCATGGACTGCTCCAGCCCCTACGCGATGGCCGGGCTGCTGCGTCTCAAAGACGATTTCGACGTGGCGGTGGGCAACGACCCGGATGCGGACAGGCACGGCATCGTGACCGCCGACGGCCTGATGAACCCCAATCACTATCTGGCGGTGATGATCGATTACCTGTTCCAGCACCGTCCCGGCTGGCGTGCCGAGGCAGGCGTGGGCAAAACACTGGTTTCGAGTGCGCTGATCGACCGTGTGGCCAATGGACTGGGCCGCAATCTGGTGGAAGTCCCAGTGGGCTTCAAATATTTTGTGGACGGCCTGCTGACGGGTGATCTAGGCTTTGGCGGCGAGGAATCCGCCGGGGCCAGCTTCCTGCGCCTGGACGGCAGCCCGTGGAGTACCGACAAGGATGGCCTGATCCCCGGTCTGCTGGCCGCCGAGATGACCGCCAAGACGGGCAAGACCCCCAGTCAGCGCTTTGCGGACCTGACCGAGAAATACGGCGCAACCGCCTATGACCGTCAGGATGCCCCCGCCACACCCGCGCAGAAGAAGATTCTGGGCAACCTGTCGCCCGAGGACGTGAAGGCGCAGACCCTGGGAGGCGATCCGATCACCGCCCGCCTGACCCGCGCCCCCGGCAACGACGCGCCCATCGGCGGCCTGAAGGTAACAACAGCCGAGGCATGGTTCGCCGCCCGGCCCAGCGGCACCGAGGACGTGTACAAAATTTATGCCGAGAGCTTCAAGGGCGCGGACCATCTGAAGCAGGTGATGGAGGAGGCCCGCGACGTGGTTTCCGAGGCGCTGGGGGGCAAGTAGGGTGGGGGAGAGTGCGCCGCACACCGTCATTACCCGTGAGGAACTGCGCGGCGTGGAATTCGACTGGTTCGCCGCCGATGCACGCGGGCATGTCGCGCAGTTCATGGCGGCGGGCGACGACGCCGGGGTGCCGGACGCGGCCCTGGCCTCCGAGGAATTGCTGGAGGCCCTGCACGTCTGGATCGACACCCGCCCCGAAACCGAGCCGCCCAACGCCCCCGCAGGTGGTTTCGACGAACACCTGACCCCGCCCCAGCGCCGGGGAGCCTTCGTGTATGACCGCGTGCCCGATGAGTCCAGCGTTTACCGTCTGGTGGCCGCGCCGCGCACGCCGTTTACCGTGAATGACCTACCCGAACATCTCCGCGTGTATCTGAAAGGACTGACGCTGGATGCGTCGTTCGGGGAGGCGCGGTTACGGGTGGGGGCGGATGGGACGGCGCGTGTAACGAAGGAGGTGTAGTCGTTACACGCGCACGATCACTCCGCTGGCCCTTTCCCCACGGAGAGGGCTTTTTCTGGCTCTTCGCCGGGCCAGAGAAAGGGGAGAGCAAGGACCTTTTCACGGGTGTTGCCCAGATGCCCTTCCAGTCTGTTTGAGGGGATGGTCTGCCCGGTGGCCTCACTTTCAGCGGGCGGCCAGAAGACCGCGTTGTGCCCCCGTCTGTCTGTTTCCTCACATCCCGCAGCCCAATCCACTACAGTTGACCGCGTGACCGTCCCGCCCGCCGCCCCTGATCCCCGTGAATCCAAGCAAGGCCCCGCGAACCCCGCCCCCGTTCCGCCCACGGGTGGCCCACGCAAATCTCTGCGCGCCAATACCCTGATCGTCATGGCGGGCACGCTGGGTTCGCGGCTGTCGGGCATCGTGCGCCAGCAGATCATCAACCTGTTCGGAGACACGCTGACCGACGCCTTTAACGTGGCGGTCAAGGTACCCAACCTGCTGCGCGAACTGCTGGCCGAGGGCGCGCTGGTCAACTCCTTTATCCCGGTCTACAAGTCGCTGGACACCGCCGAGCGCAGGAAGCTGGCGCAGACCTTCAGCGGCGTGCTGATCGCGGTCAACCTGATCCTGATGGCGGTGGGTATTCTGGCCGCGCCGTGGATCGTGGGCCTGCTGACGGCGGCGGATGCCAACATCGACCGCGCCGTGGCCGTGTACATGACGCAACTGGTCATGCCCTTTCTGATGCTGATCAGCCTGTCTGCCGTGGCGATGGGCCTGCTGAACGCCGACGAGCATTTCCGCGAGAGCAGTTTCGCCCCGGTGGCCTTCAACATTGCCAGCATCGTGGCGCTGCTGCTGCTGCCCAACACCGCCACCTGGCTGGCCTTCGGCTGGCTGATCGGCGGGGTGGCGCAACTGGTGGTGCAGTTGCCCTCGCTGAACCGTTTTGGCCTGCTGCCCACGCCCAGCCTGAAGCCCAATCCGGCGCTGTTGCGGGTGCTGCGGCAGATGGCCCCGTTCACCCTGACCGCCGGGGCGCGGCAGTTTCTGAACCTGTACGTGACCCGGCTGTTGACCAATGCCTCGCAGTTTCCGCAGGGCACACAAACGGGGTACGGCAACGCCGAGGCGCTGTTCACGATGGCGAACGGGCTGTTCGTGGTGTCCCCCGCGCTGGCGCTGTTTCCCCGTTTTTCCGAATACGCTGCCGCGCGCGACTGGCCTGCTTTCAAGGCGCTGACCGTGCAGGGCATCCGCACCACCACCTTTCTGGCCGCCCCGATCAGCGCCCTGCTGGTCACGCTGGCCCCCTACGCCGTCAGTCTGTTCAACCTGCGCGCCGACTACTCCCTGACCCGGTTCGAGGCAGGCAGCGGCATCCTGACCGGCTGGGCGCTGGCCCTCGTTCCCTGGGCCATCGTGACCCTGCTGCTGCGGACCTTCTACGCCCGCGAACGCACGATGGAAGCCGTGATCGTCAGCGCTGTGGGCTTTGTGCTGGAGGTAGGGCTGTACCGCCTGCTGGTGCCGCCGCTGGGCTTGCTGGGTTTCGGGGTCAGCACCGCCATTTCCGGCATTCTGATGGCCGGGGCGTTGGCCCTGCTGTACCGCCGTGCGCTGGGCTTCCCGGGCCGCGAGATCACGGCGCATCTGGCGCGGGTGCTGCCGCTGTCGGTGATCGCGGGTCTGGTGGCGTGGCTTGCCCTGCGCTTCGTCCCGTTCATTCCCGCTCCCGGTTCTATCGTCGCTGGCCTGATCGGCCTCATGGTGGCGGGCGGCGCAGGACTGGTTGCCTACCTGCTGGGCGCACTGGTGCTGAGAATGCCGGAGATGGGCGGTCTGGTCAGAAGGTTGAGGCGCTGAGGGGTCAAAACGAAAAATCGCCCCTCCGGGCGTCATCTTTACTGCGATATCTGTATAAAGGTGCAACTGGGGGGCGAGGGGCGTTACTTCAGGGCTGTCAGGACCGCCGCGAAACCGGTGAGCAGGGCAGCGATTGCTGTTAAGATCACAGCAACGTCACCCGCGCTCGGTTTACGTCGGCGTTTCGGTGTATCCTTACGATGTTTAGTCATAGGAATATCACCTCCTTTGAAGCGCCCGGAGTGCGAATCCGGGCGCTTCTTCACGCTCGGAGTTCATGGCCTGCTCGCTTTTCCCCAGTTGTCATGCACCCCGTCCCTTGCGGGACATCACCACTCTAACGCAAAGTGACGCGGATCACGCTTTATACGGACTCCGATTGAAAGGTGTTGGAAACACCTGGAAATCCGAACGGAGTGAGTGGGAGAAAAACGGGTTCCGGGCGTGGAGCGGAGGAATCGGCGCTGTCCCGATTTCTACGCGAAACAGACGGAATCCGTATCACAGCCGAATGCCGATCAGCGCGTAAGCCACCAGCGCCACCTTCTCGCGCAGCAGGTAACTGCGGCTGACGCCCTTGCTCAGCGGGCTGGCACTGACATCGGCTTCCATGCCCAGCGCGCGGGCCAGGGCCAGGGCGCGTGGCGCGTGGGCCTCGTCGGTGACCAGCGTGATGGGCGTGTGGGGCGGCAGCATGGTGCGGGCAAAGCGCAGGTTTTCGAGGGTGGTCCGGCTGCGTGCCTCGGCCAGCAGGGCAGAGGCCGGGACGCCGTATTTCTCCAGGTACGCCTGCCCCACCTCGCCCTCGCTGAAGGGATCGCCGGGGCGTCTGCCGCCCGTGACCACGATACGGGTCACGCCGCCGCCCTGATAAAGCGCCAGTGCGTGGTTCAGCCGCCGCTGAAAGGCCGGGCTGGGCCGTCCTGCGTACTGCGCCGCACCCAGCACGATCAGGGTGGGATGGGGGCGCTCGGTATTGGGCACACGCAGATTGGGCAGCGCCAGAAAACCCACCGCCAGCAGGGCCAGCACGGTCAGCGGAAGAAGAGAGAGGGTGGACCCCCTGGAGCGCATGGCGGGCAGCGTAGCATGAAGATATTCTTAAAGTGGCATGGCGGCCATGCAGATCGGTATTTCCCACCAGACCGTGGGCTGCTGACGCCGTGATCTGCGCCCACAACGGCCTGTCCGCCTTTTGCGCTCTACCTCCCGAAAGCTGTTTGGGGGCCGTGCTACCCTCGGGCCTGCCTTTCAAACGTCAGGTCACGCTGAGAGTGATTGACCTGACGTCTTCGCAAAGTGCGCCAGGAGTGTTGCCCCCTATGTCCAAGGCCCCCCATGTCTAAAACACTTGTTATTGTCGAATCCCCCGCCAAAGCCCGCACCATCGAGAAGTACCTGGGAAAAGGGTACGCGGTGGAGTCGTCGATCGGGCATATCCGTGACCTGCCCAAGAGTGCGGCGGACATTCCCGAGAAATACAAGGGGCTGGCCTGGGCGCGGCTGGGACTGGACATCGAGAACGACTTCCAGCCTCTCTATGTGGTGTCGCCGGAGAAACGCCAGCACGTCGCCAAGTTGCGGAAGATGGCCGCCGAGGCCGACGAGATCATCCTAGCGACAGACGATGACCGCGAGGGCGAGAGCATCGCGTGGCACCTGTTTCAGGAGCTGAAGCCCAAGGTGCCGGTCAAGCGCATGGTCTTTCACGAGATCACCAAGGAAGCCATTCAGGCCGCGATTGCCTCGCCGCGCCAGATCGACACCAATCTGGTGGAGGCGCAGGAAGCCCGCCGCGCGCTGGACCGGCTGTACGGCTACGAGGTCAGCCCGGTGCTGTGGAAGAAGGTGGCCCCCAAGCTGTCGGCGGGCCGTGTACAGAGCGTGGCCACCCGCATGCTGGTGGAGCGTGAGCGCGAGCGGATGCGTTTTATCAGTGCCCCGTGGTGGGACCTGCTGATCACCGGGCGCACGGCGGAGGACGCCACCTTTCCCGCCCGTCTAACGGATGTGGCCGCACAGAAACTGGCGGTGGGCAAGGACTTTGATCCATTGACGGGTAAGCTCAAGCCTGAGGCGAAAGTTCGCATGCTGTCCGAGGTGGAAGCGAAAGCACTGGCAGACGGTCTAACCGGGCAGCCGCTGACCGTGACCTCTGCCGAGGAAAAGCCGTTCACGCAAAAACCCTATCCACCTTTTATTACGTCCACCTTGCAGCAGGAGGGCAGCCGCAAACTGGGCTTCGCCGCCACCCGCACCATGCGTGCCGCCCAGCGGCTCTACGAGGGCGGATACATCACCTATATGCGGACCGACAGCACCAATCTCAGCGTCGAAGCTGTGACCGCTGCCCGCACGCAGGTGTCGCAGATGTACGGGCGGCCGTATCTCTCGCCGCAGCCGCGCGTGTACGCCAAGAAGGCCAAGAACGCCCAGGAAGCCCACGAGGCGATCCGGCCCGCTGGCAGCAGCTTCCGCACGCCGGATTCTCTGCGCGGTGAGCTGAGCGGCGACGAATGGCGTCTGTACGACCTGATCTGGAAGCGTACCGTGGCCTGCCAGATGGCCGATGCGCGGGGCCGCAGCCTGCGCGTGCGTCTGGGCGGCAAGGCGCGGGGCAGTTCAGGAGGGGCTGGCGAGGAAGTCGGCCTCAGCGCCTCTGGCCGCACCATCGACTTTCCCGGCTTCCTGCGCGCCTATGTGGAAGGTAGCGACGATCCCAGCGCGGCGCTGGAAGACCGTGAAACGCCGCTACCGCCACTGAAACAGGGTGAGCGTGTGACCGCCGAAACGGTGAAGCCCGAGGGCCACGAAACCCAGCCCCCCGCCCGCTATACCGAGGCCAGTCTGGTTCAGAACATGGAAGGCGCGGGCATTGGCCGCCCCAGCACGTATGCCAGCATCCTGGGCACCATTCAGGACCGGGGCTACGCCACCAAGAAGGGGCAGGCGCTGGTGCCGAGCTGGACAGCGTTCGCCACCTCTGCGCTGCTGGAACACCATTTCGGCAATCTGGTGGATTACGACTTCACCGCCAAGATGGAAGAGGATCTGGACGACATTGCCGGAGGCCGGGCCAAGCGCGTGCCATACCTGCAACGTTTCTATCTGGGCGTCAACGGCGAGGGCATGGCCCTGCGTCCCCTGATTGACCGCCAGATGGGCGAGATCGACGCACGCGGCATTGCCACCATCGCCGTTCCAAAGCTGGAGGGCAGCGGCATCGAGGTTCGCGTGGGCCGTTATGGCCCCTATATGCAGCGCGGCGAGGACAAGGCCAACCTGCCTGAAGGTCTCGCGCCCGACGAGCTGAACCTGGAAATGGCCGAGGACATCCTGAGTCGCCCCAGCGGAGACCGCCCCTTGGGCGTGGATGAAGCCAGCGGACATCCGGTGGTGGCCCGTGCCGGACGCTACGGGCCTTATGTCACGCTGGGTGCTGAGAATCCCCCGATTCGTACCGCCAGCCTGTTTCCCACCGATGATCTGGCCACGTTGACGCTACCGCGTGCCCTGAAACTCCTGAGCCTGCCCCGGCTCGTCGGCACCTCTGAGGGCGAGGAAGTCTGGGCGTTGAACGGCAAATACGGCCCATATCTGAAGCGTGCGAACGACAGCCGCAGCCTGACCACCCACGAGGAACTGTTCACGGTGACACTGGCCGAGGCCGAGGCGCTGTTCCAGCAACCGCGCTTTGGCAAGGGCCGCTCGCCCACGCCGCCGCTCAGCACCTATAAATACGAGGGCCGCGCCGATATCGTCCTCAAATCCGGGCGTTTCGGCCCCTACCTGACCGACGGTGAGCGCAATGCCACCCTCCGCAAGGGCGAATCCGAGGACAACCTGACCGCTGAACGCGCGCTGGAAATTCTGGAGGAGAGGGGCAAGGAACCCAAGGCGAAGGTGGGCAAGCCGAAGAAGGCGGCGGCGAAGACAGGGGCAGCGAGGAAAGCTCCTGCTAAAAAGACGGCCACCAAAGCACCTGCCTCGAAAACGGCGGCCAAGATGGCGGCCAAGAAAGTGCCCGCAAAAGCCCCGGCCAAGCCCACCTTTACCTGGGCGCAGCTCAAGCCGCACCTAAATGTCCTCTCGGCGCAGGAGCAGCAACTGGTCACCGCCACCCGCGAACTGGGCCGCAAGGTGGACGACGTGGCGGGCGAACTGGGCCTGGACGTCAAGAAGGCCAAGGGCATGGCCCTGCAAGCCAGCAAGAAACTGAATCAGGCGGCGCGCGGAGAGTAAGGAGATGGCCCGCGAAAGAGCTGCCGTGCCGCAGGCGTTGCACCTGACCCGACTCGCCCAGAGTTCGCCGGGGCAATGGGTGGGTCTGCCCGGAGGCGAACTGCGCGTGCTTAACCTGAGCGGCAAATTGACGGGCGAAGCCGTAACCGGCTGGCTGATCTGCCTGAGCGGCGAGGCGGTGGTTGATCTGCCCCAGAACAACTTTGTGCGGCTGCGCCCCGGCGAGGGCTACCGCATCACGGCCAATGAGTCTTGGACGGCCTTCGACACCAAAGAGGGAAGCGTGCTGCTGCTTTCAGTGGACGCTGGGTAAACTCCAGGGCATGATTCGCCGCGCCACCGCCGCCGACTTTGAACGCATTCACGAGATCATCAACGACGCCGCGCAGGCGTACCGTGACGCGATTCCCGCAGACCGCTGGCACGAGCCGTATATGCCCAGTGATGAACTGCATCAACAGATTGCCGATGGCGTGGAGTTTTCATGCTTTGAAGACGGCGGCCACGTCATTGGCGTCATGGGGATTCAGGACCGGGGAGACGTCAAACTGATCCGCCACGCCTACGTCGCCACCAGCGTGCGTGGCGGCGGCATCGGCTCCAGATTACTGCGGGAGCTGCTGGATTCCACCGACAGGCCCGTGCTGATCGGCACCTGGGCAGCGGCGACGTGGGCTATCAGCTTCTATCAGAAACACGGCTTTTCTGTCGTCCCGGAAGACGAGAAAGACCTCCTGCTCCGCACCTACTGGAACATTCCAGAGCGGCAGATAGAGACCTCGGTGGTGCTGGTGGACGCCCGGTATCGGGAGGGCCAACCTGCGTTCTGACGGCTATTTCTTTTTCTTGCCCTTGTTCGCTTTCGCCGCTTCCTTCGCGGCCTTGGCCTGCGCCCTCTGCTTTTCCTGCACCTCGCGGCCCATGTCTTCCATGAGCTGCGCGCCTTGGGCGTCCACGGTGCGCTGCAACTGCACCAGCGTGGTGATGACCATGTTGTTCAGTAGGCGCTCCACAGGGGTTCTGATCCACTTGTAGCGGATACGGCCATGAATGCTCAGCGTGACCTCGGTGCCGCCGGGCATAGGCTTGAACTGCCAGCTCTGCGTCAGTTTTTCCAGCGGCCCCACGTTGCGCACGCTTTCCCAGCCGCCGCGCTGGGGGGCCTGCAACTGGCCGTATTTGGCGGTGAACCCCAGCCCCAGCAGTTTGCGGGCGAATTTGAAGCGCACCAGGGCGTTGTTGATCAATCGGCCCTCACCGCCCTGGTACTCGGCTTTTGCCAGATTGGGATCCCACTTGACGCGGCGGCGCGGTTCCAGCGCCAGGCGGTAGAGGACGTCTGGGCGGGACCGGACCACGATGGTCTGCTTGATGCTGATGGACTCGGACATATGGGGGCCACTGTAGCGCGGGGCGGCGCGGGGGCGTAGAGACGGCGTTGGACATCGTCACCGCCTCTTTCGCCCGCATCCTGCTTGCTACACTCTGCCCAGTGATGTTTGGACCCCATACCCCCCGCAGCCAGCCGCAGCCGGGCCACCTGTACGACGTGGCCGTGGTGGGCGCGGGCCTGGCCGGAACCGAGCTGGCGTGGCGGCTGGCGCGTGCTGGCGCAGACGTGCTGCTGGTGTCTCAGGCGCTGGACCACCTGGGCAACCTGTACGCGCCGACGATTAACGATGCTGGTTTCCCCCCTGGCAGCGTCTTCGCCCTGATCCGTGACGGGATTGCCCCCGACACCGACGGCTGGACTTTCCACCGCCAGCTCAAGGCGGAGATCGAGGGAACATCCGGCATTCACCTGCTGCAAAGCACCGTGACCGAGCTGGACGAAACGGGCGATGAAGTCGTGCTGTCCACCTGGGAGGGGCCGAAGCTGCACGCCCGTCAGGCCGTGCTGGCGGTAGGCGCGTTCCTGAAAGGCCGTCTGCTGATCGGCGACAGCATGGAGGAGGCCGGGCGACTCTCGGAGGTGGCCTACGACTTCCTGGCCGACGATCTGGCCCGCTCCGGGGTCTTTCTGATCGGCTCGGAGGCCACGGCGGCGGCGGTGGAGGGTGCGCCGTCCTACGACGTGCGCTTCCTGACGCCCGCACCGGGGGAGCTGGACGGCTTTCAGCTCACCCGCTTTGACCGCGTGCGCGCCGTGGGCCGCGTGTTGCCCGGCGAGTGTTCCTACCGCAGCGTGCTGGAGGACGCGGCCCGTCTCTCGGATGAGTTGCTGGAACTGGGCGTGGTGGGCGCATGATTTACCCGTTGGGCGATTTCCACTTCCCCGACTCGGCCTCCCGCTTGTACCCGCAGACGCCGGATCGCCCCTGGGTGCTGGAAATCGGCTTCGGGGACGGGCGCTTCTGGCCGCACTACGCCGCCACATTCGAGACTGCCCCCAATTATCTGGGCGTGGAGTTGTCGGGCGTCTCGCTGCTCAAGGCCCAGCGCCGCCTCAAAAACGCGGGCCTGGACAACGCCATCCTGACCAAGCTGCCCGCCGACGTGCTGCTGCGCGAGGTGGTGCCGCATGGTGGACTGGACAGTATCGTCGTCAACTTTCCCGATCCCTGGCCGAAAGCCGGGCATCTGGACCACCGTTTGCTGCGCGTGCCTTTCTTTCAGCTCGCGGCCTCGCGCCTGAAACCTGGCGGCGCGGTGCTGCTGACCACCGATCACGACGAGTATTTCGACTTCGCGTGTCAGGCTGCGCGGGACAGCGGCGTGATGAACGTGGAACTGACCGAACCGCCGCCCGCCGCGCTGGAAACCAAGTACGCCCTCAAATGGCGTGATCTGGGCCTCAGTGCCCAGCACGCCCTCTTCACGCCCACCGCCCACCCGGTTGTCCCACACGGCGACATCCACCCCTACCCGGAGGACCCTGACCTCGTGCCACACGCCATCCTGACCCTGCCCGCAGACTTTATCCCCGCTGCCCCCGGCCAGCCCTTCGAGAAGCGCACGGCCCGCGCGAACGGCTGGACCGTTATCCTGCTGGATCTGTACGCCAGCCTGCGCCGGGACGGCTGGGTGGCGCTGGCGCATGTCGTGGAAGGGGAACTCACGCAGGAAGTGCTGATCGGCATTACCGGGCGCGAGGACGGCAGCCATCTGGTGCGCCTCGCCAAATTTGGCGGCCCGATCATCACGCCGGGGGTCAAGGCGGCGGTGGGCGCAGTCACGGACTGGCTGGAAGAAGCGGGTGGACGGGTGACCCACCGGGGGTACTGATCGCTGGCTCTCCGGCCAGAGGAAGAGAGTCCCCGCCAGACCCCGCCCCTTCGTGGCACAATCGGCCCCAATGAGCGTTGTCATTCTGGATTTCGGCAGTCAATTTACCCGCCTGATCGCGCGGCGGTTCCGCGAGCTGGGGGCCTACAGCGTGATTCTGCCCGGCTCGGCCTCGCTGGAGCGGATTCAGCAGGAAAGTCCGCAGGGCATCGTGCTGTCGGGTGGCCCCAGCAGCGTGTACGACGAGACCGCTCCCAGGCCCGCCCCCGGCGTGATGGAGTTGGACATCCCGATCCTGGGTGTGTGCTACGGCATGCAGTACCTCGCGCATGAGGCGGGCGGCGACGTGAAACGGGCGGGCAAGCGCGAGTACGGCAAGGCGGACCTGACCCGTTACGGCGGCCAATTGTTTGAGGGGATCAGCGGCGAATTTGTCGCCTGGATGAGCCACAGCGACAGCGTGACCCAGTTGCCGCAGGGCTATGAGGTCATTGCCGAAACGGCGGATACGCCCGTCGCCGCCATCGAAAATCCGCAGACCCGGCGCTACGGCTTGCAATTTCACCCGGAAGTGGTCCACACCCCCAAGGGCGGTCAGATTCTGGGCAATTTCCTGACCATCTGCGGTGTGGCGCGCGACTGGACGGCGGAACACATCATCGACGATCTGATCGCGGACGTGCAGAAGCAGGTACAGAGCGGGCGCGTGTTGCTGGCGATCAGCGGCGGTGTGGACAGTTCCACGCTGGGGCTGCTGCTGGCGCGGGCGGTGGGGGAGAGGCTGACCGCCGTATTCATTGACCACGGCCTGCTGCGCCTGGGGGAACGCGAACAGGTGGAGGCCGCGCTGATTCCCCTCGGCGTGCATCTGGTCACGGTGGACGCCCGAGCCGAGTTTATGGGCGCGCTGGAGGGCGTCTCGGACCCCGAGCAGAAGCGCAAGATCATCGGGCGCGAATTCATCCGGGCCTTCGAGCGCGAGGCGGCGATCCAGGCGAAGGAACACGGCCCGTTCGACTTTCTGGCCCAGGGCACCCTTTACCCGGACGTGATCGAGTCGGCGGGCGGACTGAGCGCCGACAAGTCCGGCGCGGCCAACATCAAGAGCCACCACAATGTGGGCGGCCTGCCCGAAGACCTGAATTTCAAGCTGGTGGAACCCTTCCGCACGCTCTTCAAGGACGAGGTGCGCCAGATTGCCAAGTTGCTGGGGCTGCCTGAACACATCCGCATGCGCCATCCCTTTCCGGGGCCGGGGCTGGCGATCCGCTGCCTGGGCGCAATTTCAGAGGAAAAGATGGACATCCTGCGCCGGGTGGACGACATCTTCATCTCGGGCCTGCGTGAATTCGGGCTGTACGACGGCTGTTCGCAGGCGCTGGCGATCCTGACCCCCATCAGAAGCGTGGGCGTGATGGGGGACGAGCGCACCTACAGCTACACGGCGGCGCTACGGGCCGTGACCACCGACGACTACATGACTGCCGAATGGGCGCGGCTGCCCTGGGAATTTCTGGCCACCATGAGCAACCGCATCGTCAATGGGGTCCATGAGATCAACCGCGTGGTCTACGACATCACCGGCAAGCCGCCCGCCACGATTGAGTGGGAATGACACGGCTTCCGATTGAAGGGCGCTAGGAAACACATGAATATCTGAAGGGAGCGAGAAAAACGTCCCTCCGGGCATGGAGCGTAGGAAGTAGCGCTGTTCCGGTTTTTGCCGCATTAAGAATGGTTCTACCTGTATGCCCTCATCTGCCCAGCAACAGGGGCCAGCCAGTTCCGACTGGTGCCCGAAGTGAGGCAAAGGGCGTGCCGATTCTTGACTGCCGCGTTTGCCGCCAACGCGGATGCTGGCCCGCATCATCATGTCCCTCCAGTGCAAGGACATCATCCAGGCACCGAAACAGTCAGACTGTCCGCGTATTCACCGGAATGGCAACCGGCTGAGCGCGTCTGGAAGTTGACGGATGGGCCACTGGCGAATCGTTTTTCAGAGTCGCTGAAAGAACTCTAGGACGTGCTGCGCCAACAGTCTGCCCGGCTTGAAAATCAGTCGGACCTCATGACCCAGCAGACCCTGCTCCGCTGTTTGCCTCTCTGTGCTAATTAATCGGAGTCCGCATCAGCCAACCGTATTGCGCCGCCACTCGGCCAGACGGATGTCGTTGCGCCCCTGCTGCTTGGCGCTGTACATCGCCTCGTCGGCGCGGGCCACGACGGCGTCGGAGGATTCCCCGGCGGCGGCGCTGGCCACCCCGAAGCTGGCCGTGACGCCCACCACCTCGCCGTGACGTTGCTGACGGATTTCGTTTCGCAGGTTGTTCAGCAGCTTCCTGACCTGGGTGTCGCCCAGCGCGGGTAAAATCAGCAGGAATTCCTCGCCGCCCCAGCGGGCCACCACGCTGTTCTGCGGCAACAGGTCGCGGGTCAGTTGCGCCACCCCGCGCAGCACCTGATCGCCAGTGGCGTGGCCGTGCCTGTCGTTGATCTGTTTAAAGTGATCCAGATCGAACAGCACCACCGTGTAGATGGCCCTTTTGCCCGACAGTTCACGCAAGCGTTCCTCGGCAGCGCGGCGGTTGGCGACGCCCGTCAGCACGTCGATCAGGGCCGCCGAGCGCGAGGCCAGAAGCTGCGCCCGCTGTACTCCGAAGGTGGCCTGGATCAGGATCAGCACGCTGCTGCTGAGCAGAAACTGTGCCGTGGCGCTGAGCAGATTGAGCTGCATTTCGGGCGGAACCGTCAGGAGCAGGTGCCAGCCGCAGATCACCGTGGAGATGCCCAGGATCAGCAGGGCGCGGTTGGCGGCGCGGCGCGGCGGGTAGACGTAGAAGACCGACGTGTACAGGACGGCAAACCAGTAGGTGTTCTCCGAGAGCCGCCGGACCCCTGCGGGTAAGGGATCAAACTGGTGGCTCAGGGCCAGCAGCAGATAGAGGCAGGCCCCCACGAAGGCCACGGAGGTGGCGGTCTCAAAACGGATGACGCCCCTGGCGAGCAGCAGTTGCACCCCCAGCATCGTGACCGACAGCAGCGGCAGCGCCCACACATCCAGCGTGTCGAAAGCCGGTGCCTGGGACCACAGCGCCGCCAGACTGGCACACACCTCGATGATCACCACCAGCAGAAACATCCGCCGCTGCCCGGTGGGCCAGGTGGACGGTGAGTAAACGGCTGATACGCGGCGGGGAGGAACGGACAATGAGACTCCACAGAAAGAGGCCAGTCGATGAGAGCGGATGCGTTCGTATGCAAACTGACCGCACCACACCTGACCAGAACCGTGGAATCGCAGGCGGGGCTACAGCCGGAGAATGCTGCATCCAGCATACACAGATGGTCGCCTGACCATTCGACTGTTTCGTTCATCCAGCGTCCTGTGGTGGTTCAGGCTGCCGCCGCCCCTTCTCTCTCAGGGACCCACCGACCGGCAGGGCTGTTTCGCGCCAGGTTCTGCCGTCGCTCTGCTTCAGTCGCGCTGATATGCGTCTCCCCTTCGGCTCTGGGAAAGGCTACGAACGTCTGAATGAGGACAGGAACAAGGGCTAGAAAAGCGGAGACGAGGAACCCTGAATTGCAACCCAGGGTTCTTCATCTCCGATTAAAGTGACGGTCTTATTCAGTCAGTATCTGACCTGTTCGTCGACCGTACGAATGGGGTAGGTCTGGCGCTACGAGCTGTGCAGCACGTTCATGATGTCGCCGTCCTTCATCACGTATTCCTTGCCCTCGGTGCGGACCCAGCCCTTGCCCTTGGCCCCCACCCAGCCCCCGGCTTCCACCATCTTGTCCCATTCGATGACCTCGGCGCGGATAAAGCCCCGCTCCAGATCGCTGTGGATTTCCCCGGCGGCCTCCGGGGCCTTCTCGCCGTCGCGGATGGTCCAGGCGCGCACTTCCTTCTCGCCGCTGGTGATGAAGGTGATCAGGCCCAGCGTTTTGTAGCTCACCTGCACCAGTTGATCCAGGCCGCTCTCAGTGACGCCCAGATCGGTCAGAAATTCGCGGGCCTCGTCTTCCGGCATCTCGGCCAGTTCGCCCTCGATCTGCGCGCTGATCTTGACCACCGAAGCTCCCTCGGCGGCAGCGTACTCGCGCACCTGACGCACGAAATCGTTGTCGGCGGTCAGATCATCCTCGCCCACGTTTGCCATGTAGATCACGGGCTTGATGGTGATCAGACCGAATTCTTTGGGAATGGGGGCATCATAGCTACCTGCGCGGGCGGGTTTGCCCTCGCCCAGCACGGCCAAAATGGCCTCGGCCAGTTCGGCGTGTTCGCGCGCTTCCTTGTCGCCGCCCTTGCCCTTTTTCTGGAGGTTGCCCAGGCGTTTTTCCAGCCCCGACAGGTCCGCCAGAATCAATTCGGTGTTGATGGTCTCGATGTCGTCCAGCGGGTCCACGGTGCCCGCCACATGCACCACGTTGTCGTCGGCGAAGCAGCGCACCACATGGGCAATCGCGTCGGCCTCGCGGATGTTGGCCAGAAACTGGTTGCCCAGGCCCTCGCCCGTACTGGCCCCCTTGACCAGCCCCGCGATATCCACGAACTCCACGAAAGTGGGAATGATCGGCGGCACGCGGTCCCCCTTGGTAAAGACCCGGCTCAGGGCACTCAGGCGCTCGTCCGGCACCATGACGCGGCCCACGTTCGGCTCGATGGTGGCAAAGGGGTAATTGGCCGCCAGCGCCCCGGCGCGCGTGATGGCGTTAAACAGCGTGCTTTTTCCGACGTTCGGCAGTCCGACAATTCCAATCGCTAATCCCATGACTTCTCTCCTGCGCCTGCGCCCGACTCGCGCGCACAGAGGCGGCGGCGGCGCGGCAACCCTGACAGTGTACGTGATGATGGGGGCGCAGGAGGGGACAACCCACGGTGACTTGCGCGGGCCGCTGCCCCCAGCCCCCGTTGGCGTTCAGGTGTGAAAAAGGCCAGGGTCAACTCAGGGCGAAGTCAAGGCCGTGGCGGGTGCGCCGGGCACGCCCACCACGATCTTTGCCTCGCGCAGTTTCGCCTGCCAGAACACGAACTCCTGAAGCGTGACTTCCTCGCTGACGGGCACGGGCCAGGGCAGGTTGTCCTTGCAGGTGTTGCCGCTGGTCTCCAGACAACTGGGGGTCCACAGGTTGTGGTAGTACACATTCCCGCCGGGGCCGAAACGCCTCCAGCCCACCAGGTTCTTCTGCACCGAATTGTTGATAAAGGTTTTTGGCGCACCCCTGGCGTTGCCCTTGATGTCCCAGACATACAGGCCGACATTGGCATTCGGATCGATCACGCCCCCTGGCAGGACGCCGCTGGAAATCAGGCGGTTGTCGTACACCTTCTGGTGGTGCCCGCCCGCGATGCCCACCCCGTGGTTGGAGGTGTTGATGATCTGGTTGCCGTACACGTCGACATACCCGCCCGCGATGTCCATGCTGTCTTTCTGACCGTCGCCCAGCAGGATGCCGCCGCCCGAGTAGTTCTGGGCCTTCAGGGGATTGGCGGCGTAGGCACCGTAAATGTAATTGTCGTGAATCCTGATCGGGCTGTCCGGGGTGCCGCTGGACTCGTACATGCTGATGTTGTCCTCGACGGCGCTCCTGCCCGGCTCGTTGATCACCTCGTTCCAGGCGATCTCGACATTGGGCACGCGGGCGATCTGGTTGAACTGGACGGCCTGGACGTAATAGCGCTTCCCGGTGAACTTGCCCACCTGATCGACGTACCGTCCGTCCACATTGCGGACCCGGTTGCGGACGATCCTGATGGTCTGACCAGCAGCAGGATTGCCTCTGAACAGATGCACGTAGATGCCAGAGGTCCCCAGCACATCGTTGTTCTCGACCACCAGATTCAAGACTTTTTCCAGCGAGAGGAACCGGCCCGGATACGAGCCGCCGGTCAGCGGGTTGAGGCCGTACCCCGTGGAATTGCGGACGGTCAGGCTGGCTCCCTCGCCGCGAATCAGGTTGCCGCGTCCACGCAGCACGGAATTCTCGATCACCACGGGTTCACTGGTCTGGACCGATACTGCTGGAACTGCTGGATCGAAGCTCTGCCAGTTGCCCTGATATGTGCCGCCGCGCGTGATGACCAGCGGGCCGGAATACGCCGGTCCCTGCGAGGGGTCGTTTTCCGGCACGATGGTGCGCGGGTCGGTAGTGGGCACGCAGGCGGTCAGCGCCAGCGTGAGTGCCCCAAGCAGGAAGCCAGCGCGAACCGCAGTCCGCCCAGTTTTACCCGTGTGGGCGTGCGCGGCGCTGCGGTCTTCTGTCAAAAATCGTTCCTTGCTGTCCCTGATGGCTTTCACGTGGACGCCAGTGTAGGGCCTGAAGGTGATGGATTTCTGCGGGCGCACAGACAGGCTGGCTGACCGTCAGGCCCCGCGCCGCCCGCCGCCGCGCCGCTCTGTTCACGGCCCGGTCAGAGGCCCAGCAGTCCGCAGCCAGGGCCAGCGCCGCACATAGTCGTCGATCTTGGCGGCGCACAGGCCGGGGGTGTGGTTGAGGGGATTGGGGCGCAGAATCCCGGCGGCCATGTCCTCCAGGCCGTAAGGGGCATACACCTCGCCGCGCGCACTGACGCCCACGCAGGTGCATTCCACCAGAAACTGATCGATGCCCTCGCGGACGCTGCGCAGGGCCGGGCGGTCCTGCCCGAATTTTTGGTTAAACCACAGGTGGACGCGCGCCTGATTGCGGACCTCGATGGGGGCCTCCAGATGGGCGAACAGCGCCCCGGCCCGGCGGATCACGGCGTCCTCGGCGGCGTAGCTGGGGTCGTCGTCCCAGTAGAAGAGGTCGTAATCCCTGATCTGGGCGGTTGGCGGCTGCCCGCTCTGCACGTTCCAGACGGTGCCGAACAGTGCCCCGGCCACCAGATGGGCCTGCGCCACGCCCAGCTCGGGCAGGCGCTCCAGGATGGCCGCGTTGACCGGATTCAGGCGCACCAGTCGCAAGAATTCGGCGTCGTTCATGTCCGCCCGCTCATCCTGCTTAGTCACTTTGCCTGGGCGGCCTGCACCACTGCCGGAAAATGGCCGGTGCAGGCCCACTCGCGCTGCCAGCCCGGCCAGGTGTGACCCAGGCGCAGCGGCGGCAGCAGATGGGGGGGCACCTCCAGCCCGCGCGCCCCGGCGACGGCCCCCACCACGCAGGCCACCGTGTCGCTGTCGTCTCCCAGCAGCACGGCGGGTTCCACGCAGGCGTGCCATGTCCCTGCCCCCGCATGTTTCACGGCGGCTTCCAGCGTATCCAGTACGAAACCGCTCTGGGAGGTCAGGTGGCCCTCCAGGCCGGAGCGCACGCGGGTGCGGACCTCGGCGCGGGCCTGCCGCTCACGGTCCCGGAACGCCGTGTGGGCATCGCGGGTGTCGATCCCGAACAGGCCAGCGTCCAGCAGGGCGGCGCGGGCATCGAAATCGTCGGTGAGTTGCAGCGCGGCGGCGGCGGCCCCGGCGTAGGGCTGCCCCCCGGCCAGCGCCTCCAGAAAGGCCGTCAGAAATACCGAGGCATACACGCAGCGGGGATCGGCGTGGGTCAGGGCAGTCACGGTAGCCGATGCATGGGCCAGCTCAGCGCCCCGGTATCCGGCGATCCACACGGCAGCGATTCGCATCAGGCCACCGTTGCCAGCGCTCTGGAAGCCGCTGCCCTGCCACGCGCGCACGCCTCCGTCCAGTGCATTGAAACGCAGGGCCGCGCCGGTCAGGCCGCCCACGTCCGGTGGCCCCGCCGCCAGCCACTCGCGCAGGGCGGCCAGCACGCCTTCCAGACCGGTTCTCTGGGCGTAACCCAGCAGCGTCGCCACCACCATCTGGGTGTCGTCGGTGGCCTCGCCGGGCGCAAAGCCGAACACGCTGCCCGGCTGATACTCGGTGAAGGTCGGCCCGTAGCGGGACGCGATGGCCTGGGGAGTCTTGAATTCGGTGGCGGCCCCCAGCGCGTCGGCGGCTGCCAGCGAAAAAAGCGTCCTGGTCACATCGGTCATGGAACATTCTGGCATGGCCGCCCCGCTGCGCTTCCCGGCGACCCGCCCACTGGGGGGGGCAAGTACAGTGCGCCTTTCAATTCAAAATCGCATTACACTGTGCTTACTTTATGGTGCGCGGCGACCTTGCAGTTTTCCCCTTCCTTTCCGTCATGCAGATGCTTCTGACCAGTGGCCGCGATGGGCTGCTCAGTGTGGACCATGTGCGCGGGGGTCAACTGTGGCTGGAGCGCGGCGAGATCGTTCACGCCCGCTGCGGTCAGTTGAGCGGCGACCCGGCCCTGCAACTGCTGGCCAGCCTGAGCAGCGGCTCGTTCATTTTCGAGCCAGGGGTCAGCGCCCCCGAACGCAGCCTGCACCTGCACCGCGATTCGGCGCTGCGCCGGCTGTTCGAAGAAACCGACGCCTGGGAGCCGCTGCTGCGGACCTTCCCCGACTGGCAGCGCCGACTGCGCTTCACCCCCCGCTGGTCTGAGGCGCAGCCCGTCACGCAACCGCAGTTCCGCGCCCTGAAACTGGTCTCACAGGAACTCGATATCCGCAGCATTCTGGAACGCAGTGGCGAGTCGCCCCGCAGCGTGCTGGAAACCCTGCGCCCATTCGTGATGGCCGGACTGATCGAGGAATTCTAGCCGTCTGACCTGAAATCCGTCAGAGGTTCACCCGCACGTAATGCTCCACCGTGGGGAACGGATCGTAGAAGTGGTGCAGGAGTGAACGCCACTCCTCATATTCGGCGCTGCCGCGAAAGCCCTCGGTGTGGTCTTCCAGCGTGTCCCACCACACCAGCAAGGCGTATTTGTGATCGTCCTCCAGGCAGCGTTGCAGCTCGTGGCGCACATAGCCATTCATGCTGGCAATAATCCGCTGTGCCCCCGCGAAGGCTGCCTCAAACTCGGCGGTCTGGCCGGGGCGGATTTGAAGGAGGGCAATTTCCTGGATCATGAACGAGGCACCTGAAATTCTTCTGGCTTCAACATAAAAAAAATCTTTCTAGGCAAACGAAGCATTCCGCTATACACCCTCTCTCTTCAAATCCGCCCCGGCGCAAATTCTCCCTGCCGCCGCTCTGCCCCCATCCCGGCCACGATCATGTTCTGAACGCGAATCCAGGCGCGGGCGCTGGCCTCCACCACGTCGGTTGCCACGCCCAGACCGTGCAGCAGTGTTTCGCCGTGGCGGGCGCTGACGCTGACCTCGCCCAAAGCGTCGCCGCCCTGTGTGACGGCCTGAATACGGTAACTCTCCAGCGTGGGCGACAGGCCCGTGATCTTGTTGATGGCCTGGAACGCGGCCTCCACCGGGCCGTCGCCGTGGGCGGTGGCGTCCACCGCGCCGTCGGGCGTGTTCAGGCGCACGAAGGCCACCGGGGTCATGTTCATGCCCGAGGTGATCTGGAAGCCTTCCAGGGAAAAGGTCTGTGGCACGTCGCTGCGGGCGTCCACCAGGGCGCGCAAGTCGTCGCTGAAGATCTGCCCCTTGCGGTCTGCCAGATCCTTGAAGCGTCCGAACAGGTGCTGCACCTTGTCGTCGGGCATGTCGGCGTAACCTAGATCGGTCAGCGCCTTGCGGAAGGCGGCGCGGCCCGAGTGCTTGCCCATCACCAGCACGGCGGCCTCGCGGCCCACCAACTCAGCGTTCATGATCTCGTAGGTTTCGCGCGCCTTGATCACGCCGTCCTGATGGATGCCGGACTCGTGCGCGAAGGCGTTGTCGCCCACGATGGCCTTGTTGGGCTGCACGGGCATCCCGCTCAGGCGGCTGATCATGCGGCTGGAGCGGTACAGCTCACGGGTCTGGATACCCGTGGTGTACCCGTAATGATCGGCGCGGGTGTGAAAGGCCATCACGATTTCTTCCAGACTGGCGTTCCCGGCCCGTTCCCCGATGCCGTTGATGGTGCATTCAATCTGGCGCGCGCCGCCCTCTGCCGCCGCGATGGAGTTCGCCACCGCCATGCCCAGATCGTCGTGACAGTGGCTGCTCAGGATGACGTGGGCGGGCAATTCGGCCTTCAGGAACGCGAACAGTTTCCGCATCTCGTCGGGGGTGGTGTAGCCCACGGTATCGGGCACGTTGATGGTGGTTGCTCCGGCCTCCACGGTGGCCTTGAAGATCCGGCTCAGGAAATCCCAGTCGCTGCGGGTGGCGTCCTCGGCGCTGAATTCCACGTCGTCCACGAAGGAGCGGGCCAGTGTCACGGCCTGCACGGCGCGCTCCACCACGGCGTCCGGCTCCAGATTCAGCTTTTTTGCCATGTGAATGGGACTGGTGGCGATAAAGGTGTGGATGCGCGGCTTCCCGGCGGCCTCCACGGCTCTGGCTGCCGCTTCAATGTCGGCCTTCCCGGCCCGTGCCAGACCCGTGATGATCGGGCCACGTACCTCGCGGGCAATGCGGGACACGCCTTCCAGATCGCCGGGGCTGGCAATCGGGAAGCCCGCCTCGATCACGTCCACGCCCAGCCGCGCCAACTGGTGCGCGATTTCCAGCTTCTGAGAGTGGTTCAGGGCCACGCCAGGGGACTGCTCACCGTCACGCAGGGTGGTGTCAAAGATGATGATGCGGTCATTGCTCTGGGGCTGATGCTGTGTCTGATTCTGGGGCTGTGTCATGTGGACTCCTGATTTTTCTTGAGGCGAGCTGTGGGTCTGGCGGCACGAAAAATCCCCCGAAGGGGACTCCTCCGGGGGACTGGGCGGGCCATAGTTGCCTGGCCGTTCACTCCACCGGAGGACGGATAAGCAGGAGGCCAGAGCGGATCATGGGGGGAATGTAACTGATATGGGTGTTGGGAAGCAAGAGGAGTCGTCTAACCCACTGCGCTTCTCAGACCACGCCCTGCTCCAGCATCGCCTGCGCCACCTTCACAAATCCGGCCACATTCGCGCCTTGCAGGTAGCTGAGGCTGCCGTCGGGCCGCCGTCCGTGGATCAGGGCAGCCCGGTGGATGCCGCGCATGATCTCGTGCAACCTCGCGTCTACCTCGTCGCGGGTCCAGTTCAGGCGCTGGGCGTTCTGGCTCATTTCCAGGCCGCTGGTCGCCACGCCCCCCGCGTTGCTGGCCTTGCCGGGCGCGTACAGCACGCTGGCTTCCTCGAAACGCTTGGCCGCTTCGAAGGTGCAGGGCATGTTGGCCCCCTCGGCCACGGCCAGCGCGCCGTTTTTGATCAACATGGCAGCGTCCTCCTCGTCCAGCTCGTTCTGGGTGGCGCAGGGCAGGGCCACGTCCACCGCCACGCCCCAGGGCCGCGCGCCCGCGTGGTACTGCGCGCCCACCAGACGGGCGTATTCCTCCACCCGGCCCTGCCGTTCGTTGCGCAGTTCCATCAGGGTGGCCAGTTTGTCGGGCGTGAAGCCGTCCTCGTCCACGGCAGTGCCGCCCGAATCCGAGACCGTGACCACCTTCGCCCCCAGTTGCATGGCCTTCTCGATGGCGTACTGCGCCACGTTGCCGGAACCGGACACCGAGACGCGCAGACCGTCCAGCGCGCGGCCCTCGTGTTCCAGCATCTCCTGCACGAAGTAGACCGTGCCGTAGCCGGTGGCCTCCGGGCGAATCAGCGAGCCGCCGTAGGTCAGGCCCTTGCCCGTGAACACCGGATCGGCACGGTTAGTCAGCTTTTTCATCATGCCCGACAGATAGCCGATCTCGCGCCCGCCCACGCCGATGTCCCCGGCAGGCACATCGGTATCCGCGCCGATGTGGCGGAACAGTTCGGTCATGAACGCCTGACAGAACCGCATGACCTCCAGATCGCTCTTGCCCTTGGGGTCAAAGTCGCTGCCGCCCTTGCCGCCGCCCATCGGCAGCGTGGTCAGGGCGTTTTTAAAGGTCTGCTCGAAGGCCAGGAATTTCAGGATCGACAGGTTGACGCTGGGATGAAAGCGCAGCCCGCCCTTGTACGGCCCGATAGCGCTGCTGTGCTGGATGCGGTAGCCCCGGTTAACCTGCACCTCGCCGCTGTCGTCGATCCAGCACACCCGGAAGATGATGACGCGCTCGGGTTCCACCAGCCGTTTCAGCAGGCTTTGCCGTGCGAACTGCGGATGCTCCTGCAAGAAGGGCCACAGGCTTTCCATGACTTCCTCAACGGCCTGAAGGAACTCTGGCTGATTGCGGTTCATGTGTGTGACGCTGTTCAGAAAGTCCTGCACGCTGCCCAGGCTGTTGCTGCTCACGGCGCGGCTCAAGCGAAGGCCCCCGATATCGGGCCACACAAAAGGGCGACAGGGCGGCGCAATTTAGGGCCGCGCAATTTACGGAGGGGTCTAAGCATCATGTCCCACTATGGCAAAGGGCCGACTCGCACGCGAAAATGCGTCGAGACAGCTCTGGAGATTTGTCTAACCCGAGTGCTGAAAGTGCAACACCGAATCTGCGCTCAGCCGCCCACCGACACCACGTTGCAGGTGCAGCGGGCCATACTGGTCAGCCGCCCGCGCTCATCCCTGATTTCCACCGTCCAGACCATCACGCTGCGGCCCCGGTAGGCCAGCGTCGCCTCGCCGGTGACCATCCCGCCCGAAACGCCCCGAACGTGCGTGCCGCTGAGGTCCACACCCACGGCCACCTGTTTGCGGGGGTCCAGATTGATCCAGGAACCCACGCTCGCCAACTCCTCGGCCAGCGCCAGATTCGCGCCGCCGTGCAGCCGTCCGGCGGGCTGAAGGTTGCCCCCCACCGGCATCTCCGCACGCAGACGCTCACGGGTCACGCTCAGAAAGCGGATGCCGAGACGTGCGCCCAGGGTGCCGCTCAGGCCGTCGCCCTGCGGACCGTTGATGCGGGCGGCCACTTCCTCGGGCGTCAGGCGGGCGAAGTCCTCGGGGGCGGGGAAATTGAGATCGGGATGCAGGGTCATACCGCGAGGATAGGGTGCTGGCGCGGCCTCAGCCTTGAGGGTGATTCAGGGTCTTGCCCACGCCCAGCCCATGTCGGTAGACCAGTTCGCCGCCCAGGAAACCGCCCGCCAGGGCCAATCCCAGCGCTGTACCCGACAGTAATTTCCCTAGCCCGCGCTTCTGCTTGCGCCTTGCCACGATGGAGCCGATGTTCAGAAAGAAAGCCGTTTCGTTGAGCAGACCGTGAATCAGGCCAGTGCGCCGGGCCTCGCCGCGTGCGCCCGCCCAGTCGGTCCAGCCGGTGGCGATGGTGGCGACTGCGCCCACCGTGCCCAGCGTCAGCGCCAGATCAGCGGCCCGTTCGGTTTCCTCCGATTTCTGGCCGGGGAAGAAGTCCAGCATCCCGGCGATCATCCAACCGCCCAGCGGCAGATGCACCAGAATGGGATGAATCGGGTGGCCCAGCGGAACGCCGTGCAAAATGTCGGTCACGCCGTCTGGCAGCAAGCCTTCCGCGCCGCGCAGGGCAAGTTGCAGTTTCCCGGCCAGTTCCTCGATGGCGTCGTGGTTGACCACCGCGTCCTCGACGATGGAACTGGGCTTGTCCTGATCGGTTTGCCAGGGAAGAAGACTCATGCCCAGAGGATAGGCCGGTCATCCCGTTTCGACGTGCTGCCCATCCTCAGGATCGGTTTATCAAAGGGCTTCAATCTGGAATCAGGTCTGCCGGATCAGGGGTCAGGCAGGCGGCGAAGGCCGCCGCGTACTCCTCCCGGTCCAGTCCGCGCCCGATGAAGACCAGTTCGCTGCCGCCCTTGTTGTCGTCCCAGGCGTCGGCGGTGAACAGATCGCGCACCGCCTGAAACAGGATGCGCTGCGGGTAGCCGTGCAAATCCAGCCAGCCCTTGACGCGCAACACCTCGGCAGGCCGGGCCAGGATGAAAGAGGTCATGAAACGCTGCCACTCGTAAGGATCGAGCGGACGTTCTGCGCGCAGGGTGAAGGTCTTCAAATCCGGCGTGTGGGCGTGTGCCTCGGTCTCCTGGCCGTCCAGCACACGCGGATCGAAGTCGTCGCGGGCCAGCAGGGCGTCGGCATCGATCTGGCCGCGCTCCACGCCAACCAAGCGGGCCAGCGGATTGACACCCTTCAACGTGGCCTCGGCCCGTGCCAGCGCTTCCGGGTCTGCCAGATCGGTCTTGTTCAGCACCACCACGTTGGCGTAGGCCAGTTGCCGCGCGGCTTCCGGGTGTTCGCGCAGGGTTTGCAGGACGTGGCGGGCGTCTACCACCGCTACCAGCGTCGTGACCCGGAAGGCCGCGCGCACCCCGCGTTCCAGCAACGTCGCCAGCACGGGCGTCGGGTCGGCCACGCCGGAGAGTTCCACGATCACCGCGTCGGGTTTCTGCTCACGCATGGAGATGGTCACCAGCGCCCGCAGCAGGTCATCGCGCCCGGTGCAGCACAGACAGCCCGCCGTCAGCTCGGTCACGTCGTCCTGCAACCGCTCGATCAGACTGCCGTCTACCCCGGCCTGCCCGAACTCGTTGACGATCACGCCCAGGCGGTGTGGCAGGCTGCGGATCAGGTGGTTGACCAGGGTGGTCTTGCCCGCACCCAGAAAGCCGCCGATGACGATGATGGGAATGCGGGAGTCTGGGGTGGGGGAAGGGGAGATCATGGGGGAAGTGTATTAAATCGCCGAGTGGCCCCAGAGTTCATATGTCACGGACTGGTCTGTCGCAAGAATAATCTGAAGATCGTAGCCCAAATACTCTGGGTGGCCGTCTTCAAACCCCCTCGGCTGACCCAGAAAATGAAGCATGAATCCAATTATGCCCTCGCTGTGGCTCACGCGGTGAATGTAATAATCCCCGGACAAGTTCAGGCGACAAGGAAAGTAGTGATCATCCATCTGTCCAGAGGACACCTGATCATCCAGAATCTCTTGTGCAGCCTTTTGAAGACAAACGCAAATTTCTTCCCATCGGTGCGCCAGTTGCTCCTGAACCTCTGCTGGCAAGTCCTCTGACTGTATGCCCTGCTCTCTCTGTACATCCTGAAAACTAAGAGCGTGTTTATAAAGGTTCGACGGATGGGTCGAGGCGACGGAGCATCAGGCGAATGTTGGCGAGATAGCACCAGGAAGCGGAAGTATGGCAGCGGCCTTCATAGTCCCGGCTCAGCCGACGTGAGCGCGTCAACCACGCCAATGAGCGTTCCACCACCCAGCGACGGGGCAGCACCTGAAACCCTGTGGCCCTGTCACTGCGTTTGATGATTTCCAATGTCCAGCCCAGTGTTTCCAGCGTCCAGGTGACCAGCTTGCCCAGATAACCACCAT
>NZ_JNIV01000008.1 GCF_000701405.1 Deinococcus marmoris DSM 12784 | reverse complement strand
TCCGTCCTCCTGCTCGATCTGCCTGACCAACGGCTTTGCCAGTTTCCAGAGCGTACGGGAAAAAGCCTCTTCCTGACGCAAAAAACGAGTGACCTGATCGTGACTGACTTCCCCCAGCAGCAACTGGGCGAGCATGGTGGCACTCGTTTGACCGAACGAGGAGATCAAGAAATCGCTGTACAGTTCCATCATCCGGCGAGTCACCTCCCCAGTTTGCGTCGCCGCAGTGCGAAGCAAGAAATCCTGATGATTTCATGGAGTCTTCAAATCGTAGCGCGTAAGGTCAGATTATAACACCGTGATTTGTTGAGGCTTGTATAATACTAGGGATAGAAACTGCTTCACTGTGACGAAAAGTAGCCCGCCTGCCATATCTTAATCTCGCGTTGTCTGTATCGACATATTTAGCAAAAGACTCTTCACTCTTATAAAACTTTGTCGTAACATACATTTCTTCAAGAGCAACGGGGTCTTTAATTCCGAAAATTTGAATTAGACCGATCTCTGATCGAATATATCTAATATACTCTGCCCTAGCTTTCTTTAGGAAATCTCTATTGTCGATATTGCTTTTAGCAGAGCTAGCTATCCCACCAAGAACGGACTTGGCCGCAGATTTTATAGCTTCTTCAATTAACGGATTAAATAATCCAGAGATATCGGGAATTTGCACGCTGTCTCCACAATATAACAAAAATTATAGCAGTTAACACCACTCATTAGCAAAAAACATGAGTAGTGCCAACTGCCAGAGATGAGATCTACGCTGTGGCTGTCTTACTGCTCCGCTCCAAGATACTCCGCAAGACCGTTTGCAGGATGCCGCCGTTTTTGTAGTAGTCGATTTCCACGGGGGTATCGATGCGGCACTGAACCGTAATTTCGCGGGTCACGCCGTCCTTGCCCACGCGCAACGTCACGTCCTGGCGCGGCTTCAGGTCTGTGGTCAGCACCACGTCCAGCAGCTCGTCGCCCATAATCCCCAGGCTCTCGGCGGTCTCGCCGTTCTTGTATTGCAGCGGCAGCACGCCCATGCCCACCAGATTGCTGCGGTGGATGCGCTCGAAACTCTCGGCCAGCACGGCCCGCACGCCCAGCAGCATGGTGCCCTTGGCGGCCCAGTCGCGGCTGCTGCCCATGCCGTAGTCCTTGCCTGCCAGCACAAACAGCGGAATGTTGCTGGCCTTGTAGTTCTGCGCGGCGTCGTAGATGCTGGTCACGTCGCCCGTGGTGTAGTCGGTGGTAAAGCCGCCCTCGGTGCCGGGGGCCAACTGGTTCTTCAGGCGGATGTTGGCAAAGGTGCCGCGCGTCATGATCCGGTCATTGCCCCGGCGGCTGCCGTAGCTGTTGAAATCCACGGGCTTGATGCCCCGGTCCGTCAGGAATTTCCCGGCGGGGGTGTTGGCGTTGAAGCTGCCAGCGGGCGAGATGTGATCGGTGGTCACGCTGTCGCCCACCTTGACCAGCACGCGCGCGCCCTCGATGCTCACGATCTCGCTGGGGCCATTCGCCAGATTCTCGAAGAAGGGCGGGTTCTGGATGTAGGTGCTGTCGGCGTTCCAGTCGTACAGCGCGCCCTCGGACACCGGGATGGCGTTCCAGTCGGCGTTGCTCTTCTCGATGCCGTCGTAGACCTTCTTGAACATCTCGGCGTTGATGGCCTGATCCATGATGGTCTGAATCTCGGCGTTGCTGGGCCACACGTCGCGCAGGTAGACGGGCTGCCCGTCCTTGCCCATGCCGATAGGGTCATTCACGATGTCGTTGACCACTGTCCCGGCCAGTGCGTAGACCACCACCAGCGGCGGCGAGGCCAGATAGTTGGCCTTGATGTGCGGGTTGATGCGGCCCTCGAAGTTGCGGTTGCCGCTCAGCACGCTGGCCGCCACCAGATCGCCGCCGTTGATGGCGTCCACCACGGGTTCAGGCAGCGGCCCGCTGTTGCCGATACAGGTCATGCAGCCGTAGCCGACGGTGTTGAAGCCAATCTGATCCAGGTACGTTTGCAGGCCCGCGTTTTCCAGGTAATCCGTGACCACGCGGCTGCCGGGGGCCAGCGAGGTCTTGACCCAGGGCTTGCTCGTCAGCCCCAGTTCCACGGCCTTCTTTGCCACCAGCCCGGCGGCGATCAGCACGCTGGGGTTGCTGGTGTTGGTGCAGGAGGTGATGGAGGCCAGCGTCACCGCGCCGTGGCCGATCTTCATGTCGGTGCCGGTGATCTGGCCCTGTGCGTCCAGCTTGTCGGCGGGCAACTCGAAGCCGCGTCCCTTGACGGGGGCGGTCAGCGCCTCGGCAAAGACGGTGTGCATGTCGTTCAGGTTCACGCGGTCCTGCGGGCGCTTGGGGCCAGCCAGACTGGGAACGATGCTGCCCAGATCGAGCTGGATGGTGTCCGTGAACACCGGATCGGGCGTTTCGTCGGTGCGGAACATGTTCTGGGCCTTGTAGTACGACTCCACCAGTTCAATCTCGTCTTCCAGGCGTCCGGTGCGGCGCAGGTAACGCAGCGCCTCGTCGTCTACCGGGAAAAAGCCCATCGTCGCGCCGTATTCGGGGGCCATGTTGGCAATGGTGGCCCGGTCAGGCAGGGTCATGTTGCTCAGGCCCGCGCCGTAGAACTCTACGAACTTGCCCACCACACCCTTCTCGCGCAGCATCTCGGTCACGCGCAGCGCCAGATCGGTGGCGGTTGCGCCCTCCGGCATCCGGCCCGTGATCTTGAATCCCACCACTTCGGGCATCAGCATGTAGATCGGCTGGCCCAGCATCACGGCCTCGGCCTCAATCCCGCCGACGCCCCAGCCCACGATGCCCAGACCGTTGATCATGGTGGTGTGGCTATCCGTGCCGACGAGCGAATCGGGGTAAACGACAACGCCGTCGTCTTCCGGGCGGCTCTGCACACCTTTCGCCAGATATTCCAGGTTGACCTGATGCACGATCCCGCTGGCGGGCGGCACCACGCCGAAGTTGTCGAAGGCCTGCTGGCCCCAGCGCAGGAACTCGTAGCGCTCGCGGTTGCGCTCGAATTCGATTGCCATGTTGTTCGCCAGCGCGAAATCGGTGCCGAACTCGTCCACCTGCACCGAGTGATCGATCACCAGATCGACGGGAATCAGGGGGTTGATCTTGTTGGGATCGCCGCCCATCGCCACCATCGCGCTCCGCATGGCCGCCAGATCGACGACGGCAGGCACGCCGGTGAAGTCCTGCAAGATCACGCGGGCGGGCTTGAAGGGAATCTCCACCTCTTCATTTTTGGGACTCCAGCCCGCCACGGTCAGCACGTCCTCGCGGCGCACGTCGTACTCGTTGGCCTCGCGTAGGACGCTCTCCAGCAGCACCTTGATCGACACGGGCATCTTGGAAATGTCGTGGCCCTGTTCCCCAAACTTGTTGAGGTTGTAAAAATAGAGTTTCTGACCGCTCTGGGTGGTCAGGGTGTCGCGTGCGTTAAACAGGTTCATCGCCTTTTCAGTCGCCATGGTTGATAGCCTCCTTGCCCTCGCGGGCGTCCCCTCTATCATAAGCCGCGACAGGCAGAAACCGGGCGTCACCCGCATAGTCACGGCGTTCATGTAGCGTCACTACGATAGGAACAACACACCATCCCGCTTCTCAGAGGTCTTCCCATGTCCGAACAACTTGAACCCCACCAGAAAGCCAGATTAACTGCCCTGGAAACCACCGTCCGCGACGGCCTGCGCGACTTCCGCCGCACCGGGCAGGCGCTGAGTGAAATCCGCGACAACGAATTCTTCCGCGCGGGCTACGACTCCTTTGAATCCTATTTGCAGGACCGCTGGGGCTTCACGCCGCCGCAGGCCGGGCGACTGATGGAGGCGGCGGACGTGGCGAAGGTGCTGGACCCGCTGGGCATCCAGCCCAAAAACGAGGCCCAGGCCCGCACCTTCAAGGCCGCCGCGAAACTTGTGACCGAGATGGAGCCGGAGCAGCAGCGCGTGGTGGCCCGGCTGGTGGAAGGCGTCATGCCTCCCCAGGCCGAGGGCGACGATTCCCCGCCCTGGGACCTGCCCGCCGCCGAGGTGCGGATTATGGCGAGCGTGGTCAAGAAACTGGACGCCGACGCCACCGTCTACCACCCCGACAACGGACGCGAGGTGGCGATGGGCACGCTGAGCGGCCCGGAGCGCTATGAGGTCATCCGCACGCACGTCGATCAGAAGACCCAGGCGTACCGCGAGAAGCAGGAGGCGAAAGCCAACGCCCCGCAGGCCGAGAACGTCAACTGGGGCGACTGGGTCCTGAATTACGCGGCGCAGAATCTGGGGCCAGGGCAGCGGCTGGAACTGGTGGTGGAGCCGGACGGCAGCGGTGCAAGTCGCGCGGTGGCCCGCGTGGTGGACGGCAACACGGGCGAGGTTTTGGCGGCGGGTACAGGGGCCGTGACGCTGAAGAAGGCGGCCCTGAATCTGGCGGCGGAGGTTCGGGGATAGAGGCAAAAGAAACCCCTCAGTCTGCTTCGCAGCCAGCTCCCCTCAAAAGGGAGCCGAGAAACGCGACTGGTACGGCAATTCCGCGACTCTTGCCTCCCTTCTAAGGGGAGGTGGCCCGAAGGGCCGGAGGGGTTAAACCGTCGCCCCCACCCTGCCCCTCAACCAAATCCACCCTCCTCTCCCTCATATGTCATGCTAAAGGCTCCGAAGATCACAATTCGCCACATTCACCTGGGGAGGGGAAAGATGACGCAGAGCTTGAAGACAGGCGGCTTGAAACGGGGAGTCCTGCTGCTGGGCGCGGCGCTGCTGCTGGGACAGGGCAGCCTGGGATGGGCGCAGGTGGGCGCTGGCGGAGCCAAAGTGCCCTCGGCGACAGGGACGGGGGGTGCAGTCGCCACCGTGGACCACGACGCCAGTATGGCCGCCATGAAAATTCTGGAAGCAGGCGGCAACGCGGTAGATGCTGCCGTGGCCGCCGCCGCCACCCTGGGCCTGACCGAGCCGTTCTCGTGCGGCGTGGGCGGCGGCGGGTTCATGGTGGTGTATCTGGCCAAGGAAAAGCGCGTGATCACCATTGACCACCGTGAAATGGCCCCGGCGTCCTTTACTCCATCGGTGTTTCTGGAAGGCGGCAAGCCCATCGACTTCGGTGAGCGCGTGACCAGCGGCCTCTCGGCAGGGATTCCCGGCACGGTGATGGGCTGGCAGGAAGCGCTGCGGCGTTACGGCACCAAAACGTTCGCGGAAGTGCTGGCCCCGGCCATCTCGCTTGCCAAAAGTGGCTACGTGGTGGACGACTACTTCCAGAGTCAGGTCAAGGACAACCAGGACCGCTTCAAGGGCTTTACCAGTTCTGCCGCGCTGTACCTGCCAGGGGGCAACCTGCCCGCCGTGGGCAGCAAGCTGAACAACCCGGACATGGCCCGCACCTACGAGGCCATCGCGGCGGGCGGCGCGGGGGCGTTCTACACCGGGGCAATCGCTCAGGCGATGGTCAGCACGGTCAACACGCCCCCGGTTGCGCCCGGCAGCACCGCCAACGTCCGCAAGGGCAACTGGACGCTGGCCGACGTGGCGAATTACGAGGCGCGCATCCGCCAGCCCACCGTCAACACCTACCGGGGCTACGCGGTCTACGGGATGCAGCCCCCGTCCAGCGGCGGCCTGACCATCGGTGAGACGCTGAATATCCTGGAAGGCTACGACGTCGCCAAACTGAGCGAGGCGGATGCCTACCACCGTTACATCGAAGCCTCGCGGCTGTCTTTCGCAGACCGGGGCGCGTACATGGCGGATCCCGAATACACCGACGTCCCGCAGTCCGGCCTGCTGAGCAAGGAGTTCGCGGCCACGCGGCGCGCATTGATCGGGGAGAAGGCCGCGCCAGGAGCAGTCGCAGCGGGCAATCCCTTCAAATTCCAGACCGATCCCAGCATCCCGCTGCTGCCTGCCCCCGCCAGCCTGGAAGGAAACGACACCACCCATCTGACCGTCAGCGACGCCGAGGGCAACGTGGTGTCCTATACCTTCACCATCGAGACCATCGGGGGCAATGGCATGGTGGTCCCCGGCTACGGCTTTCTGCTGAACAACGAGCTGACCGACTTCGACGCGGTGGCCCCGCACCCCAACATCCCGGAAGCGGGCAAGCGGCCACGCTCCTCGATGAGTCCCACCATCGTTCTCAAGGACGGCAAGCCCGTGCTGGCGCTGGGCAGTCCGGGCGGCTCGACCATCATCACCACCGTGGGTCAGGCGATCATGAACATTCTGGACCGGGGAATGACCGTACAGGCGGCCATCGATGCGCCGCGCTATTCCCAGCGCAACGGGGCCACCACCACCGTCGATCAGGGCGGCGAGAAGACGGAGCTGGCAAAGGCGCTGGAGGCTCTGGGGCACAAATGGGCCACCACCGACGCCAACGGCAAGCTGGCCGTGATCCAGTTCGGCGCAGATGGCAAGGTCACGGCAGGTGCCGAGTCGAAACGCGGCGGCGGCGGCAGCGCGCTGGTGCAGAAGCCGTAGCTTCCCAAGCTGTTCAGGCCGCCCCACGCCCAGGTCAGGGTTTGAGGCGGCTTTTCTGTTGTGCCAGCACATTTGGTCCACGAAAAAGGGCAGCGCATACTCGCACTGCCCCTCTATCACCTGATTTTTTCGCCCGCGCTTACTTCTTCGGCTCGTCGGCCACCTGTCCAGTCACGCCGGGGGCCACCCAGGACATGTTGTTCAGCTCGGCCACGCTGATGACCTTACCTGCCGGAACCCGCAGGATGCCGTTGCGGTCCTTGATCGGGCCGGTGAAGGGGTCAAACTTGCCGCCCTTTTCCATCTCGGCCTTCAGGGCCAGCACGCGGCTGTAGACGCTGACCTGCTTGCCCCCCACGGTCATCATCCTGGCCTTCATCTGCGGCACCCACTTGGGATTGACCGCCATGCCCGGCTCTGCGCCCAGCTCCACGCTGCCGCCGCGCAGCAGGTTCCAGTAGTCCACCTTGTCCAGGTTGCCGATCTTGTAGGTGCCGTTCTTCACCTTGGTCAGGAAGTCGATGTAAATCTTGTCCCAGTGGACCAGTTGCCCGCTGACCGTGTAATCAGGAGAGAACTTGTACATCGGCGAGTAGTGCGCGAAAGACGGGATCTTGCGCGCCCCCGCCGCCTGCACCACGGTGGCGGTGTCCTCGGTAAAGGCCAGTGCGCCCGCACCCTCGCTGATCAGGGCCTCGGCGGCTTCACGGGCCTTGTTGGGATCGAACCACGAGTTGATCCATTTGACGCTCACGGTGGCCTTGGGGTTCACCGCGCGTGCGCCCAGCGCAAAAGCGCTGATGTGCCGCTTGAGTTCCGGGACCGGGAAGGCGGCCACGTAACCCAGCTTGTCGGTCTTGCTGACGGCGGCGGCCATCATGCCGTTCAGATAATAGATCTGGTAGAAATCGGCCATGTAGGTGCCCATGTTCGGCGCACGCTTGAAACCGCTGGCGTGCATGAACATCACCTTGGGGTACTTCTTGGCCGCCTCCAGCGTCTGGTCCATGAAGCCAAAGGAGGTGGTGAAGATCACCTGACAGTTGTCCTTGACCAGTCGGTCGATCACGGGCGTGGCCTGACCCTCGGGCACGCTTTCCACGTACTTGGTTTCCAGCCAGGGCAGCGCCTTCTCGGTCAGCTTGCGGGCCTCGTCATGGGCGTAGCTCCAGCCGATGTCACCCACCGGGCCGACATAGATGAAGCAGGCTTTGAGCTTGTCCCCGGTCTGGGCCTGAGCGGAGGGACCGCCTGACACGCTGAACAGGGCGACGGACAGGGGCAGAGCAGCGAGAAGCGCTTTTTTCATGGATGAACCTCCGGTAAAGACCGCGTGGACAGGCTCTCATTGTGCCTGAATCCTGACCGGGGTTGGTGAATGGGCGTCTAGCTGCGTGTGGGCACAGCATTTCGCGCCCCAGCACTTGCGCCTAACGCACCGAAGGCAATCTTCACGCGGCCTTCAGGTTTGACCGAGGCTCTCCCCCACTTCGCAAAGCCTGTGACGGTTCGATGAACCGATGTCGCGCAAACTGCGTATAGCTGTACAGAGCAGGGCCGACACGACCGTATTCAACCGAGGAGGTTCACCCATGAGCAGCAACCCCGATGACAACCAGATCAACCCCAACGAAACTAACCCCGAAGAACGCCGCATTCTGATTCCCGGCAGCCCCATCAATCCCCGCCGCGAGTTCCTGCGCAGTGCCGCGCTGTTCACCGGCACCGTGGCCGCACTCGGCGGCGGTCTGGAAGTGCTGACCCGTCGCCCCGGCATGGGCAGCGCGGAGGCACAGGGAACCGCCTTCGCCCAGGCCGCCCGTCCGCTGGGACCGTACGACACCAAAGAAGCAGTCACGTCTTACCAGCAGGCCACCACCTACAACAACTTCTATGAACTGGGCACCGACAAGGCCGATCCGGCGCGCAACGCGGCCACCCTCAAGCCGCGCCCGTGGACGGTCAAGATTGACGGCGAGGTCAAGAAGCCGCAGACGGTGGACATCGACACTCTGCAAAGCTGGTTTCCATTAGAGGACCGCATTTACCGGATGCGCTGCGTGGAGGGCTGGAGCATGGTCATGCCGTGGCTGGGCTTCCCGCTGGCCGGACTGATCCGCCGCCTGGAGCCGACGAGCAAGGCCAAGTACGTGCAGTTCACGGCGCTGCTGGACCCCAAGCAGTTGCCAGGGCAGAAAAGCAACGTTCTGGACTGGCCGTATGTGGAGGGTCTGAGGCTGGACGAGGCCCTGCACCCGCTAGCCTTTATGGCGGTGGGCCTGCACGGCAAGGTGCTGCCCGGCCAGAACGGCGCGCCGCTACGTCTGGTGGTGCCGTGGAAGTACGGCTTCAAGGGCATCAAGAGCATCGTCAAGATCACGTTGACCGAGAAAATGCCCAAGACCACCTGGGCACTGGCGGCCCCCAGCGAGTACGGCTTCTACGCCAACGTCAACCCCGCCGTGCCGCACCCGCGCTGGAGCCAGGCCACCGAACGCCGCATCGGTGAACTGGGCCGCCGCAAAACGTTGCCCTTCAACGGCTACGCCGACGAGGTCGCCGGGCTGTACAAGGGCATGGACCTCAGGAAGAACTTCTAAGCATGAGCGCTGGAGATGCCCGCCAGACCGTGCCAGCGGTGAAAGCTCAGGCGAAGGGTTCATATCAGCCCAGGCGCAAGGCCGCGTCCCTGGGCTGGCTGGTCCCCGCCGTCACGGTGGGCGGTCTGCTGCCGCTGGCCGTGCTGATCTGGGACGCCTACACCGGGGCGCTGGGCGCGAATCCCATTCAGCGGGCCACCCTCCAGACCGGGCTGCTGACCTTGGCGCTGCTGGTGGCCTCGCTGGCCTGCACGCCCATTCGGCTGCTGACGGGCTGGAAGTGGCCCGCACGCATCCGCAAGTCGCTGGGGCTGCTGGCCTTTGGGTACGCCGCGCTGCACTTCTTGATCTACCTGTTCGATCACGGCTTCAGCCTGGGCGTGATGTTCGAAGACGTGCTGAAACGCCCCTTCGTGACGGTGGGCTTCACGGCGCTGCTGCTGCTGGTGCCCCTGGCCCTGACGAGCGGCAAGAACTCGGTCAAGAGGCTGGGCTTCCAGAGGTGGACCCGGCTGCATCAACTGGTGTACCTGTCGGTGGCGCTGGGCGCGCTGCATTACTACTGGGGCGTCAAGCAGGACCACACGCCGCCGCTGATCTACGCCGGGGTGATCGCCGTGCTGTTTGCCGTGCGCTTTCTCAAGCGCAAGCCGACGAAAAAGCAGGGCGGGCCGGAGAAAACCAGTCCCGCCTGAATCCGCTCAGTAAGCCGCGCCGCCTCTCCTGAATGGGACAGGGCGGCGCGATTTTTTGCTGCTGGAACGGAACGGATTGAACCCATTCCTACTCAAACCCGTACCCCGATCAGAAGGCCCGCCGCTCCAGCAAATGCGAGGCTGCGCGAGGTATTCACTATGAAAAAGACGTTGCTGCTGTCCACTGCCCTGACCCTGCTGACCTCCGCCTGCGCGGTCACGTCAGGCACCAGCCCTCCGGCACTCACGGGCGGCCCCTGGCTGAACACCGCCTCCCAGACCGCTGGCCCCACCCTGTCGGGGCTGCGCGGCAAGGTGGTCATCGTCAATTTCTGGGTGTACTCGTGCATCAACTGCCACAACAGCCTGCCCACGCTGAAATCCTGGTACGGCAAATACAGGGATCAGGGGCTGGAGATCGTCGGCATCCACACCCCTGAATTCGAGTCGGACAAACCCACCACGAACGTCATCGCCTCACTGAAGGAAGACAGCGTGACGTGGCCGATCTTGCAGGACAACGATCTGAAGAACTGGCGGGCGTGGCAGAATCGGGCGTGGCCCACCTTTTACCTGATTGACCGGGCAGGCAAGGTCCGCACCTTTCACCGGGGCGAGATCAGCAGCCGCTTTCCAGGGGCAATTCCGGGTTTAGAGGCGACGCTCAAGAGCCTGCTGGCCGAGAAGTGATCGCGCTGGCGCTGTCTCTGGCGGCGGCTGCCACGCCCGCGCCCCGGCTCACGGTGAACTTCGTGGCCCCGGCGGAAATCCATTTCAACCGGCGCGGCGACTCCACCCTGACGGTGATGGTGGGCAAGACCTCCCGGACGATGACACTGGATGGCATTCTCGATCCCGCAGACCCGGACAACGTGTTCCTGAGCCTGAAGCCGATCACGCTGGCATTCGACAAAAAGTTTGGCGGCACGGTCCACCTGAAAGCGCGCCTGTTCCTGTGCGACGCGCGAAACGGCGTCTGCACGGTGCAGGAACTGGAAAAACAGGTCAGGCTCCGGCCAGGGCAGCCGCTTGCTCTGATATGGAAGGTGGGCGCATAGAGCCGCTAGCGCCCGGCGAACGTTCCGCCACCCCCGACTCCCCTCCCACGAGTGCGCGATAATCGGGGCATGACGCGAACTGCCCCGAAAGCCGCCCCTGACATCGACTGGGCCACCCTCGGCTTCAGCTATATCCGCACCGATCTGCGCTACCTGTCGCACTGGAAAGACGGCGCGTGGGACGCCGGAACCCTGACCGAGGACAACGTCCTGCACATCGCAGAGGGCAGCACGGCCATCCATTACGGGCAGCAGTGTTTCGAGGGCCTCAAGGCGTACCGCTGCAAGGACGGCAGTATCAACATCTTCCGCCCGGATCAGAACGCCGCCCGGATGCGCCGCAGTTGCCGCCGCGTGCTGATGCCCGAGATCAGTGACGAGCAATTTATCGATGCGGTCACGCAGGTGGTCAAAGCCAACGAGCGCTTCATCCCCCCCTACGGCACGGGCGGCTCGCTGTACCTGCGGCCTTTCGTGATCGGCGTGGGCGACAACATCGGTGTGCGGACGGCCCCGGAATTTATCTTCAGCGTGCTCTGCGTGCCGGTGGGGCCGTATTTCAAGGGCGGCCTGACCCCGCAGAACTTTCTGGTGTCGGGCTATGACCGCGCCGCGCCGCACGGCACCGGGGCAGCCAAGGTGGGCGGCAACTACGCGGCCAGCCTGATGCCCGGCCAGCAGGCCAAGGACACCGTGATCGACGGCCACCACTTTGCCGACGCCCTGTATCTGGATCCCGAAACGCACACCAGGATCGAGGAGGTGGGCGCAGCCAACTTCTTCGCGGTCACGCGGGACGGGCGCTTCGTGACGCCCAAGTCGCCCAGCATTCTGGAGAGCATCACCAAGTACAGCCTGCTGTGGCTGGCCGAACACCGCCTGAACATGCCAGTGGAGGAAGGCGACGTGTTTATCGACGCGCTGGACGGCTACACCGAGGCGGGCGCGTGCGGTACGGCTGCCGTGATCACCCCCATCGGCGGCATCCAGAATGGCGACACCTTCCACGTCTTCCACAGTGAAACCGAGGCCGGACCCGTGACGCGCCGCCTGTACGACGAACTGGTGGGCATCCAGTACGGTGACGTGGCCGCGCCGGACGGCTGGATCGTGAAGGTTTGAGCTAGAGGACTGGATTCGGCGTCGGGGGCGGCCTTTCCGGGACACGAAGCGCTGGGCTGGAGCCTGGGGCATCTGGACGTGCCACCCCGCTTTTCAGCGCCCCCCGCTAGACTCCGGCCATGACTTCCCCGCTTCCCCTCGATCACGAACATCTTCAAAAACTGGTGACCGCCGATCTGGTCCGCCCCGATCAGATGCTGGGCGCACACCCCACCACGCAGGATGGTGTGGAGGGCGTGCGCTTCGCCGTGTGGGCACCCAACGCCACCCACGTCAGCGTGGTGGGCGACTTCAACGGCTGGAACGGCTTCGACAACGCCCTGAACCGACTGGAGTTCGGCTGCTGGGGCGTCTTCGTCCCTGCCGCCCGCCACGGCCAGCGCTACAAATTCCGCGTCACCGGGCAGGACGGGCAGACCCAGGATAAAATGGATCCCTACGGCACCTATTTCGAGACCCGCCCAGCCACCGGCAGCATCATCTGGGACGCGGCCTACGAGTGGAATGACGGTGAGTGGATGCAGGAGCGCTCGGCAGGCTTCGAGCGTCCCGTCAGCATCTACGAATGCCACGCCCCGAGCTGGGGCAAGCGCGACGACGGCTGGTTCCTGAATTACCGCGAGCTGGCACACCGCCTGGGCGACTATGTGACCTACATGGGCTACACGCATGTCGAGTTGCTGGGCGTCATGGAGCATCCTTTCGACGGTTCGTGGGGCTATCAGGTCACCGGCTACTACGCGCCAACCAGTCGCATGGGCAACCCGGAAGACTTCAAATATCTGGTGGACCACCTGCATGGTCTCGGTCTGGGCGTGCTGCTGGACTGGGTGCCGGGGCACTTCCCCACCGATTCGGCAGGGCTGGCCAGCTTCGACGGCGGCCCGCTGTTCGAGTACGCCGATCCGCGCAAGGGCTTTCACCTGGACTGGAATACCCTGATCTTCGACTACGGGCGCAACGAGGTGGTGATGTTCCTGATCGGCAGCGCCGTCAAGTGGCTTCAGGACTTCCACATCGACGGGTTGCGGGTGGACGCGGTGGCCTCCATGCTGTATCTGGACTTCTCGCGCACCGAATGGATTCCCAACATTCACGGCGGGCGCGAGAATCTGGAGGCCATCGCCTTCCTCAAGCGGCTGAACGAGGTGGCGCACCACATGGCCCCCGGCGTGATGATGATCGCCGAGGAAAGCACCTCGTTTCCCGGCGTCACCACCCCCGCGCCGTTCGGCCTGGGCTTCGATTACAAGTGGGCGATGGGCTGGATGAATGACAACCTGGGGTATTTCAAGGAAGACCCACTGTGGCGGGCGCACCACCACCACGCCCTGACCTTTTTCAACGCCTACCGCACCAGCGAGAATTACGTGCTGGCGATCAGCCACGACGAAGTGGTCCACCTGAAAAAGAGCATGGTCATGAAGATGCCCGGCGAGTGGTACGCCCAGCGCGCCCAGTACCGCGCCTTCCTGGCAATGATGTGGTCCACTCCTGGCAAGAAACTGCTGTTCATGGGGCAGGAATTCGGGCAGTCCACCGAGTGGAACCACGATAAGGAACTGCCGTGGTACATGGCCGATCAGCCGGACCACCGGGGCATCATGGATCTGGTGCGCCGCTTGAACGACCTGTATGTGCATCGCCCCGACTGGCACACCGCCGATACCCGCGAGGAAGGCATGCTGTGGATCAGCGCCGACGACGCCGAACACAGCGTTTACGCCTACCTGCGCCGCGATCCGGGCAGCGCTGCCTGGAGCCTGATCGTCGCCAACCTGACCCCTGTTTACCGTGACCTGTACCCCATCGGCGTGCCGCAGGGCGGCGACTACCGCCTGCTGCTGTCCACCGACGACGGCGAATACGGCGGCTTCGGCACCCAGCAACCGGACCTGACGGCCAGGGAGGAGGGCTGGAACGGCCAGACCCATCACCTGCGCCTGAACCTGCCCCCCAACAGCGTGCTGGTGCTGGAGCCAGAGGCTTTCCTGTCGCCCGCTGAAGTGGCTGGAGTCGGGGACGTGGCGGAGACCTCGAATGTCCAGCACGAGGGGGCCAGCCTTGCCCAGAAGACAGAGCCGGAGCGCGAATGGGTGGGCGGCCCGTCCACCGAAGCACAGACCAGGAGCGAGCAGACCAATGCCGCCGAGGCACGCCTGATCCAGCCGGAAGAAGCCCGTGACCTCACTGCGTCAGAGGCTGCCGCCGGGAGAACCGAGCGCGAATGGGTGGGCGGCGGTCCATCCATGCCGGAAGCGGGCGCTGGAGCGCAGCAGGCGGACCCAGATCAAGCCCCGCCCACCCCGGAGCATCTGGCGGACCCGGTGGAACTGGAATCCACGCGCACCCTGACCGCGCGGGCCAGCCGCAAGGCCGCAGAGCTGGCAGGAGAGGACGGGGAAGCGCCCAAGACCCCCAAGCCCAGGGCCAGCCGCGCCAAAAAACCCAAAACTGAGGCAGAACCCGCCGCAGACGGCAGCGAACCCGCCAAGCCCAAGCGGACGCGCAAGCCCAAAGCCGCCGAACTGAACGCGGATGGCACGCCCGTCGAGGCCAAGCCTGCCCCGAAACCCCGCAAATCCAGGGCTAAAAAAGTAGCGGAAATAGACGCAGAAGCCCCAGCTCCGGGCACCCCGACTGAGGAATGACCGATCCCCGGCCTACTCCTGACCCGCTCACCATCGTCAGCTTTGCCCTGCTGGGCGTGCTGGCGGTGCTGCTGGTCATTCCGCTGGTGACTGGCGGACCGCCGCCCAGCCCCTACCTGATCGCGGTGCTGCTGCTGGTGCGGTTGGGGGTGCAGTTCCTGCGCTCCCGCCGTGACGAACGGCTGCGGCGACCTGCCAGTTGGGCCTTCGATCTGCTGCTGATCGGCCTGATCTTCTATGTGGCGGGCAACCAGCCGGGGTAGCGGGACCACCGAAGGAGGAAAGCCGGGGCAGTGCGCCGCTTTCCCGGCTCTCCTCTTCCAGTTTCAACGCCCCGGCTTACAGCTCCCGCAGCTTAGCCAGCACCGCTTCCGGGCGCACCGTGTACTCGCCCGCCTGGGCCTCGATGTGCTGGAAACGGACCACACCGCCCTTATCGATCAGGAACACCGCGCGTCCGCTGATACCGCGCTCGTCAATGGCGACGCCGTACTGCCGCGCCACATTCAGGTTCATGTCCGAGAGCAGCGGGACCTCGATGCCGTACTCGGCGGCCCAGGCGCGGTGGGCGTGGATGCTGTCTCGGTTGACGCCCAGCACCGCCGCCCCGGCCTCGGCAAAATCGTCCTGCCGCCCGGAGTATTCGGGAAGCTGCATGCTGCACACCGGGCTGAAATCCAGCGGGTAAAACACCAGGACGACATTCTGGTGACCCTTATAACTGCTGAGGGTCACGTTCTGGCCGGTGTTGGCGGGCAGGGTGAAATCGGGGGCAGGCTGTCCGACGAGGCTCATGGGGGGCAGTTTAGCGGCTGGGGTGACGTGGCAGACGCGGGCACGCTTCCCGCAGTTCAGACAACTGTTCAGGAACGGCGTTCTCTCTTGCACCGCGTCCCAGTTCAGAAGTCCGTCAGGCGTCCGGGGCTAGGCTGTGTGCATACCGTCCCCAGCCCTGCCTGCACCCAGACGCACCATCCTGACCGGGCAGCCAGCCGAAGGGAGAACGGCACCCATAGAACCCACCTCACCCTGAAGTCCCACGGGTGACCCAAGGAGGAACCCCCAATGGCCGAAATTCTGCCCCCCAACATGCTCAACGAGCGCCCCAGCACCCCGGCGGGCCTGCTCAGCAGCCGCGAGAAGGACCGCCTGATCGAGCGCGGTTTTCTGGGCCTGTACCGCTGGTACACCGCCCGCAGCCAGGAAACGCGCAACTGGAACCCGGACCGCAGCTTCGACTGGAAGGCGCTGAGCAAGGACCTGCCGCCCGAGATCGTGACCGTGACCCAGGGCTTTTTTGCCGTGGAACAGTACGCACCGGACTTTACGAGCAGCCTGCTGAATCTGGTGCGCCGCAGCCACGGACGCAGCCACTTTCAACTGCGCTGGGGCAGCGAGGAAGAAAAGCACGCCGACGCCTGGGAAAACGCCGTGCTGTTCAGCGGCAAACGCACCCCGCAGTGGATCGCCGAGTACAAGGAACGCCTCAAGTCCCAGACCTGGGAGCTGCCCTTCCCCGACGCCATTCACAATCTGGTCTACACCGTGTTTCAGGAACGCGCCACGCAACTGAATTACCTGAACATGATGAAGATCGCGCAGGGCAAGAGCGACAAGCCGCATCTGGCGAACTTCTCGGACCCGGTGCTGGCCAAGGTGGCGCAGACGATTGCGGTGGACGAGGCCGCGCACTACAACTTCTTTCTGGAAGGCGTGCGGATGTACCTGTACTACTACCCGCAGCGCACGCTGGAGGCGATCAAGAACGTGATCGGGCAGTTTTCCATGCCTGCCTCCGCCCTGGTGCCTGACTGGAAAGAGTTCTCGGAGACGGTGTACCGCGCCGGCATCTACGGCCCGCGCGACTTCAACCGCGACGTGATGCAGGTGGCCTTCCGCAATCTGGGCATCGAGAGCCGCAAAGCGCTGGAGGACGGCATCAAGAAGACCCGCGAGGTGCCGGATTTCGACGGCTACAACCACAAGGGCACCGCCATCTTCGACACCTTCGACTATGGCATGGTGGAGGGCGACGTCAAGCGCCTGCACATCAAGATTCAGGACTACGAGAAGGAAATCGGCTTCGACATGGTGGACCCCACCGAGTTCGTGGAGAATCCGGCGGTGCCGAAGAAGACCGGACAGGCCGCAGACGACTGAGCGGGAGGACGTAGAGATCAGCCCTGGCTTCGGCTGGGGCTTTTTACTGTCTCTGACGCCGCGTGATGCACAACTGTTCTACCCTGTCTCTCGTGCCTGCCCTCGAAGTCTTCCTCGTTTTCCTGCGCCTGGGCCTGACCAGTTTTGGCGGGCCAGTGGCGCATCTGGGCTATTACCGCGCGGAACTGGTGGTGCGCCGCAAGTGGTTCACCGAGGCCGGATACGCCGATCTGGTGGCGCTGGCGCAGTTCTTGCCGGGGCCAGCCAGCTCTCAGGTGGGCATGGCATCGGGCCTGTTGCGGGCAGGCTGGCCCGGAATGCTGGCCGCGTGGGTGGGCTTCACCCTGCCCAGTGCGGCGTTGATGTTCGCCTTCGCGCTGGGCCTGTCCCGCTGGGGCGGCGATGAGACGGCGGGCGCACTGGCGGGCCTGAAGGTGGCGGCGGTGGCGGTGGTGGCGCAGGCGGTGGCCGGGCTGTGGGGGAGTCTGGTCACGGACCGGTTGCGGGCGGCGCTGGCGCTGGGCGTGGCGGCGGCGCTATTGCTGTTGCCTGGGGCCGGGGCGCAGGTGGCGGCGCTGCTGGTCTGCGCCCTGATCGGCTGGCGCTTTTTGCGCGTGAAGGCGGCGGCAGAGCGCGGCCTGCCCGCCGTTCCCGTGTCCCGCCGGATGGGCGCAGCGCTGTTGCTGATGTGTGGGGCGGGGTTGCTGCTGCTGCCGCTGCTCGCGCCGCTGGGGCCGGGATGGACGTTGCTGGACGCCACCTTCCGGGCCGGGGCGCTGGTCTTCGGGGGCGGGCATGTGGTGCTGCCGCTGCTGGAAACCGGGTTCGTTCCAGCCTTCGTCAACCATGAGACGTTTGTGGCGGGATACGGGGCGGCCAACGCGGTGCCGGGGCCGCTGTTCACCTTCGCCACCTTTCTGGGCGCGGCGCAGACGGTGACCTCTCCCCTGCTGGGCGCGCTGATTTCCACACTGGGCATCTTTCTACCGGGCGCACTGCTGATGGCCGGGGCCTTGCCGTTCTGGTCCGCGCTGTCGGCCCGGCCTGCGGCCCGCAACGCACTGGCGGGGCTGAATGCTGGTGTGGTGGGCCTGCTGCTGGCCGCGCTGTATGACCCGGTCTTTACCAGCGGCATCCGGGGGCCGGGCGATCTGGCGCTGGCGCTGCTGGCCTACGCCGCCCTGAGCGCCGGACGCCTGCCCGCGTGGGCCGTGGTGCTGGGCTGCGCGTTGGTGGGGTGGCTGGCGCTGTGAGAAGTTAGGACAAGGCTATTCAAATGACGTTTCTGAAAGCCCTGACCAGAAGGCCCACACCCAGAACAAGCTGAGGAATGGCCACCCAGAGATTCGACGTCACGCCCGTTTCCCAGATACTCAGTATCCCAAGAAATCCGAATACGGCGGAGAGGCCGCCAACCCCCATCAGGAAGATTCGTAGCGTTCGGCTCATCCCTGCAATCTAGCCGAGGCCTGTCGCAATCTGGCAAGGTTCGGGGCGCGCAACCTCAAGTGTCCAGCCCGTAAATCTCCAGAAACCGCCCCACCCGTGCCTCCAGCGTGGGCAGGAAAGCCACTTCCCCGCAGACCCAGTCCGGCTGATAATTCTGGCAGACAGGCGGACGAGAGGCGTAAATCTGACAGCGACAATCGGTATCCAGATGCACGCAGGCCACGCCCAGCGGCTTATCCAGGGCGTGAATGTCGGGGGCCGCGCAGCACGCGCCGCAGCCGGTGCAGTCTCTGATGGACTGTGAACGCGGCGGATAGTCGGGCGGCGCGGTAAAGCGATCCACCCTACTTCAGCGCCCGCAAGGCCCCGATCAGCGCGTCGTTCTCGGCAGGGGTACCGATGCCGACGCGCAGGCAGCCTTCCAGCCCGGTCAGGCGGTCCTGGCGGCGGGTCACGATGCCGTGATCGATCAGGTGACGGTAGGCGACCTCGGCGTCCGGCGTCCGCAGCAGGAAGAAGTTGGCGCGGCTGGGCATGGCCTGACAGGTGGGGTGGTCCTCCAGCGCCGCCAGCACCCGCCCACGCTCGGCCACCGCTTCCGCGACGCGCTCCTGTACGTAGCCGGGATTCTCCAGGGCCACTTCCAGCGCCGACTGAATCAGGATGCTGACGTTAAACGCCGGAACCAGTTTCTGAAGCTGCGTGGCCAGTTCGGCCCCCGCCAGCGCGTACCCGGCGCGCAGCCCGGCCAGGCCCCACGCCTTGGAAAAGGTCCGCAGGCTCAGGGCGTTGGGGTACTGGCGCACCAGATCGCGGCCATCGGTTTCGCTGTACTGGTAGTACGCCTCGTCCAGCACCACCACCCATTCCCCGGCAGCGTCCAGCAGTTCGCGCACCGCCGCCGCGTCGTCCACATGACCCGTCGGCGCGTGCGGCTGGGTGATGTACAGCACGCCGGGGCGCTGGCGCTGCAACTCGATCTTGAGGCGGTCCACCGGCATCGAGAAGTCCTCGTTCAGCGGCACCTGCACCAACTGCGCGCCCAGCATCCTGGCCTCCAGGGTGTAGACGCTGAAGGTGGGATCGACGGTCAGCACGGTCTGGTCGATGCCCGCCAGTTCGGTCAGCAGCTTGATCAGCACGTTGCTGCCGGGAGTGACCACCACGCCGCCCGCATCCCAGTTCTCGTACTCGGCAATCCTGGCGGCCAGGGTCTCGGCGTGCAGGTCCGGGTAACGGTTCCAGGGTTGGGTCAGCATGCGCTCTGCGGCTCTGGCCTTCAGTTCCGCCGGGAAGTCGTAGGGGTTCTCGTTCTGATCGAGCTTGATCGGCACCTGAATGGGACTGAAGGGATACGCCGGAACCGCCCGGACAGCGGGCCGCACGCCCACAGGCGCGCCTGCGACAGAAGGATTGGAGGTCATGTTCCGTGTTCTACCATCCTGCCTGTCTGGGCGGCGTGTGGGCGTCCACAGATGCCAAACGCCCGTTAGGCTGCGTGCTAGGCTGCGGGTCAATCGGCGTGTTCACCGCGCCCCCTTTTGCCCATGACTGAAACTGCCAAACCCCGCCGCGCCCAGATTCTCGATTCGGCCAGCCGCCTGTTCTCGGAGCGCGGCTATCACGCCACCAGCATGCGCGATCTGGCCGGGGATCTGGGGATGCAGGGCGGCAGCCTGTACGCGCATATTTCCGGCAAGGAAGAGTTGCTGATCGAGATCGTGAACGTGGCCTCGCGGCAGTTCGACGAGGCGCTGTTTACCCTGCGCGATACCGACCTGCCCGCCGACGAGAAGCTGCGCGAGGCCATGCACCGTCACATCCGCGTGGTGGCCGACAACATGGACAGCGCCACCGTGTTCTTTCACGAGTGGAAACACCTGTCCCCGGAAGCCTACGCCCGCGTCACCGGCTGGCGAGACAGCATCGACGCCTTCTACCGCGAACTGATCACGCGCGGCATCTCCGAAGGCACCTTCCGCGCCGATCTGGACCCGCGCATGACCGCGTATCTGGTGCTGTCCGCCGTCAACTGGGCCTATACCTGGTACCGCCCCGGCGGCCCACTGACGCCAGGGGACGTGGCCGACAGCTTCGCCGACATGCTGCTGGGCGGGCTGCGTTCCGAGATAGGGTCTACAGCATGAGCCACCCCACCGTCACCGTCGCGATTCGTCAGGCCCTCAAATACGCGCAGGGCCGCGCCGAGAAATTCGGGCGCACCCAGCAACTGGAAATCGGCGCGGATCTGTTTATCCGCATCGCCCCCGGTGGCCGCAAATTCCTGCTGTTCTGCCTGGACGACGAGCCGGAACGCGGCGTGGCCGAGAGCATTGCCTCCACGCTGGCCCTTAAAAACCCCGAGTACGGCTGGCACCAGGGCCAGACCCTGCGCTCCATGACGGTCATCGAGGAAGGCGCGGCAGATGTGGCCGAGAGCGGGCCGAGCGAGGCAGAGAACGGGGTTTAACGGCCCAACCGTTTCCACCTTCAACCCAGCAAAAAGGGGCCAGCCGCAAAGGATCGAACACCTTCGCGGCTGGCCCCTTTTTGACGTTCAGGGCTTACGCCAGACTGCCGTTGCTCATGACTCCGGTGGCGATCAGCACCAGAATCAGCACGCCCACCACCACGCGGTAGACGGCAAAGCCCTTGAAATCGTGGTTGGAGATGAAGCGCAGCAGCCAGCCAATCGAGATGTACGCCACCACGAAGCTGACGCCGATGCCCAGCGCCATGTTCAGCACGCCGATCTGGCCCAGCATGTCACGGCTCTTGATCAGGTCCAGCAGCGAGGCCCCGCCCAGCGTGATAAAGCCCAGGTAGAAACTGAACTTGGTGGCGGTGGGGCGGTCCAGGCCCAGGATCATGCCGCCCAGAATGCTGCTGGCACTGCGCGAGAAACCGGGCCACAGCAGCGCCAGACACTGGATCACGCCGATGCCCAGCGCCTTGACCGGGCTGATGGTTTCAATACTGTGGATCACGGGCGTGGATTTGCGGCTTTCTACCAGCCAGATCAGCACGCCGCCCACGATCAGCGCCCAGGCCACCACGCTGGGCGTGAACAGCAGCTCCTTGATTTTCGAGCCGAACAGCACGCCCAGAACGACGGCGGGAATGCAGGCCACCACGACGCTGGTCCACAGGTTCTGCTGGGTCCTGTCGGTGGCGATGTGGCGGATTTTCAGGAAGTCCTTCCAGTAGTACACCAGCACCGACAGGATCGCCCCGCCCTGGATGATGACCTCGAAGGCACTTTTCATCTCCGGGGTCCACGGCGTGGTCAGCAGCCCCTTGAGCAGTTCGCCCGCCACGATCAGGTGTCCGGTGCTGCTGATCGGCAAAAATTCGGTGATGCCCTCGACGATGCCGAGAAGGATTGCGTAAAGTGCGTCCATAACCGAAAGAGTGTAATGCTTCTCACGCGGGAGAGGGAGTCCGCCAGAAGGTGCAGACTGGCGGGATGAGCTTTGCGCCGTATCTGAGTCGCTGGAGTCTGGAACCGGACGGCCTTGCCATCCACACCCACAGCAGCGACCTTCTGCCCGTGCGGCACGCAGAACAGGCGGCCATGCTCAAGATCGCCCGCAGCGAGGAAGAGAGCCGGGGCAACGGGTTGATGGTCTGGTGGAATGGGCGCGGTGCGGCGCAGGTGTACGAACACGACGGCCCAGCTTTACTGATGGAGCGGCTAGAGGTGTGGCCCTCATTGACTGAAATGGTGGCGGCTGGACGGGACGACGAGGCGACGCGAATCCTTTGCCAGGCGGCGGCGCAACTGCCACGCTCCCGGTCCTGGCCCGAGCTGCCCCCGCTGAAGCGCTGGTTCCGGGGACTGGAAGAGGCGGCCCCCAGTGTGGGCGGCATTTTTACCCTTGCCCTGACAACCGCCCACGAACTGCTGGACTCGCCGCAGGACGTGGGCGTGCTGCACGGCGACATCCACCACGGCAATCTGCTGTCCACTGCCGAAGGGGAATGGCGGTTCATAGACCCCAAAGGACTCATCGGAGAGCGCGGCTTCGATTACGCCAACATCCTGTGCAACCCCAGCCTGGACACGGCCACCGCGCAAGGCCGCCTGGAAGGGCAGGCCCGCATCATCTCGGATGAGGCAGGTCTGGATTACGCCCGCCTGCTGCGCTGGACCCTGGCCTACGCGGGCCTGTCTGCCGCGTGGCATCTGGAGGACGGTGAGGACGAGACGGCCAGGAGAACACTGGACGTGGCACGGATCGCAGCGGCGGAACTGGGAAGATCGACGGGCATCTAAAGTCCCGTTGTCCGAACCCGCACGCGGCGGGGCCAGGGGCAGCGTTACGCTGACCAGCATGACTTCCGACGACAGGAATCCTGCGGGCAGGGCGACAGGCGAGCGGCGCGGCGAGATCGTGCAGAGTACCGTGCCGGAGGCGCACCCGGACGTGATCGATATTCCTGGAGGCGACCCGCAGAATGAAACGCCCACCGACGAGTCGGTCAAGTTGCAACAGGAGATGACGGGCGGCATCATCCCGGACAACGAGGACGGTTGACCGGCGGCTCTGGGCTACCGCCACCTGATTTGCCCCGATGGTGACCGACCCTCCACTCGGCTATGCTGCCCCCCATGACTGACCAGATGAAGGCAATCGTCGTCGAACGACTCGGCCCCCCCGATGTGATGGAAATCAGGGATATTCCCGTGCCGCAGCCGGGCGAGGGCGAAATCCGCATTGAAGTGGAGGCCGTGGGCATCAACTTTGCCGACGTGCTGGCGGTGGCGGGCGAGTACCTGACCCGCACGCGCGTGCCGTACACCCCCGGCATGGAATTTGCCGGAATCGTTCAGTCGCTGGGCGAGGGTGTGACCCATGTGAAAGTGGGGCAGCGCGTGGCTTGCCTGGGCGGCAGCGGGGCGCTGGCGAAGTATGCGGTGGTCAAGGCAACAGGAATCATTCCGGTGCCGGAGAACTTCACAGGGGCGCAGGCTGCCGCCTTTCCGGTGTCTTATTTCACCGCCTACCACGGCCTGAAAACCCTGGGACGCGGCCAGGAGGGCGAGTGGGTGCTGGTGCAAGCGGCGGCAGGCGCATTGGGCACGGCCAGCGTGCAGCTTGCCAAGGCGATGGGCATGAAAGTCATCGCGATGGCCAGCACCGAGGAAAAACTCCAGCTCGCGCGGGACCTAGGCGCGGACGTAACGCTGTTGCAGGATGACCCGGACCGTGTGCAGAAGGTCCGGGAGGCGGCGGGCGGCAAGGGCGTGCCCCTGATTCTGGAAGTGGTGGGCGGCAAGCGGTTTCAGGAAAGTCTGGACATGACGGCGGACCAGGGCCGCGTGATCGTGATCGGCAACGCCAGCCGCGAGCCGGCAGACATGCGGCCAGTGGAACTGATGAAGCGCAACCTGACCGTGACCGGGTTGTGGCTGACCAGCATGATGGCTGACCGGGAGGCGACGGTGGCGGCGGCAAAGGCCCTGACGCCGCTGGTGGCCAGCGGACAGGTGACGCCGCAGGTGGGACCGACCTACGCCCTGGATGAAAGCGCCCGCGCCTTCCAGGACATCCTGGACCGCAAGACGATTGGGAAAGTGGTAATCGAACCGGGTCGCTGAGGAGAGACCCCTCACCCGCCGCTGGCGCGGCACCCTCGCCCCACAATGGAGAACCCCTCTCCGTGGGGCGAGGGGCGTTGCGAAGCAACGGGGTGAGGGGTTTTTCTACAGCGTCTGCGTCGCCTGAACCCACCAGTCTGGATGCGCCAGGGCGATGGCCTTCGCGGCGTCGTAAGCGCGTTCGTCGTCGGGGGCGAGGGCAAAGCAGGTGCTGCCCGAACCGCTCATGACGGGCGAACGCAGGCCCGCACGCGCCAGCGCGGCCAACGCCTCTCGCACGGGGGCGTGGCGGGCGCTGACGCTGCCTTGCAGGGCGTTGGGATACGGCACTTCGCCTCCGCCGCCCAGTGCAGCCAGGATCGCGTTCACGTCCAGGGCAGAGGTAAACGCCTCCTCGTCGTCCAGCCACATGTAGGCGTCGCGGGCACTGACCTCCACCCCCGGACCCACCAGCACCAGCGCAGTGCGCGGCACCGGCACCGGCATCAGCACCTCGCCGATGCCCTCCGCGACAGCAGCCTGCCCCAGCAGGAAGAACGGCACGTCCGCGCCCAGACCCAGCGCCAGTTCAGACAGAGACACGGACGAGGGGTACAGGCGGGCCAGGGCCATCAAAGTGGTGGCCGCGTCGCTGCTGCCGCCGCCCAGGCCAGACGCCAGCGGCAGGCGCTTGTGCAGCGTGATCGCCGCGCCCTGCGCCACCCCCGCCGCGTCCAGATACGCGCGGGCGGCGCGGTAGACCAGATTACGGCTGTCGGCGGGCAGGTCCGCGCTCCGCCCCTCCACCCACTGCACCTCCAGGGTCAGGGTGTCTGCCGGGCCGATCTCCAGCTCGTCGCCCACCGCCAGCGGCACCATCAGCGTGTGCAGCTCGTGGTAGCCGTCGGTGCGCTGGGAGCGCACGCTGAGGCCAAAGTTGACCTTGGCCGGGGCCAGATAGGTTCTGGAGGTCAGGGCAGGGGGGCTGAAGCTCACACCCCCCAGCATTCCACACCGGAGCGGGGGGCGGGCCAAAAAACCGCACCCGGCTGGCGTGCAGACCTTTAGACACTCAGATCAAAGATGGCCCAGATTGAAGGTTGAGGCCGACCATTGCTTGATCGGAGTCCGTACGAGTCGCAAACGAAGCCGGATGCAGCAATTGGTCCAGCCTGTTGAAGCACGGGTCACGCGCAGGCCAGCATTCTCACTTTGGCTGGTCCCCACCCAGGTTTGAAGTGTTCATAAATTCACTATTGATGGGTATTTTTCTGCCACCGGGACGGAAAAACACGGCTTAACTGACCGCTCGACATAGGGCTACGCCCGCGCCTCATCAATATCGCGCACTTGGTCTGATATATTTTGACGGATTCATCACAAACGGGAACTGCACCGCAAGATCGGTGAAGGCCGTCGTTTGTTCTGGGAGGAAAATGAGAAACTACCTAGGTCTGGCCCTCACCCTGAGTCTGCTCGTCGGCTGCGGAACCACCTCGCAGCCCGGCCCACAGCCCACCGAATCGCAGCTCGACTCCCTGAACGACGTGCCCAGCGCCGTCACCGGCCAGCAGGACCTGTCGGTGCTGGCCCTCGGCAGCGTCCAGACGGCCTTCGGCAAGAGCAAGCTGAGTTCGGCGCTCAGACAGTTGGCGGCCACACCACTCAGCGCCCAGTCGCTGGGGAACGGGAAGAACGGGCGGGGTCTGCCGATTGACGGCAATTACGTCACGGTGGACGCGGTGGCCAGCGCCGACCCCGCCGCGCTGCTGGCAAAATTGCAGCGTCTGGGTCTCAAAAACGGCTCCGCCTTCCAGCAGATGGTCTCGGGCCGCCTGCCCGTTGGTGCGCTGGCGCAGGCCGGTCAGCTCTCCGAACTCCAGTTCGTGCGGATGTCGGCGGCCAAAACCAACGCCTTTCCCCTGACCGGAGCCACCGGCGTCCTGTCACAGGGGGATTTCGCGCAGCGCTCCAACATTGCCCGCAGCACGTACCGCGTCGATGGCCGGGGCATCAAGGTGGGGATTCTCTCGGACTCCTTCAACGCCTGGGACACCGTCACAGAGGGCGGGCCGCCACGGACCACCGTGGCCCAGGACATCAGGAACGGCGACCTGCCCGCCCGAGGCGTGCAGGTGCTTCAGGATCTGGATCAGAACGATGGCGGCAGCGACGAGGGGCGGGCCATGGCCCAGATCGTTCACGACGTGGCCCCCGGCGCAGACATCGCATTTGCCACGGCCTTCATCGGTGGTCAGGCGGGCTTCGCCAACAACATCCTGCGGCTGGCCCAGGCCGGTTCAAAAGTCATCGTGGACGACGTCAGCTACTTTGCCGAACCTGCCTACAGCGACGGCGTGATCGCCCAGGCCGTCGATCAGGTCGCGGAGCGGGGCGTGGCCTACTTCACCTCGGCGGGCAACGCCGGAGCCGAAGCCTTCGAGACCAAATGGAAAAACGGCGGCTCCTTTATCCTGCGCGGTTCAGGCGGCCAGATCGACTACAAGGCCGACATGCTCAATTACGCCCCGCGCGGCACCGACACCCTGCGGAAAGTGAGCATCCCCGCTGGCGGCGTTCTCACGACATTTCTGGAGTGGGACGATCCGTTCGCCTCGGCCACCCGCAACAAAAAAGGAGCGAAAACGGACCTGGATCTGTTTGTCCTGGACGACAGAGGCAACGTGATTCCGCCCGATCCTGCCAACGGTATTTTCAGCGTCAGCACTGACGACAATCTCGGCAACGACCCGGTTGAGGCCGTGTCTATCTTCAACGACAGCAGCCGCCCCAGGGTGGTCAACCTGCTGGTCACGCGCTTTGACGGCCCCAATCCGACGCGCGTGCGGATGCAGGAATACGGCGACGCCGCCGCACAGGAGTACATCACCAACAGTCCCACCGCCAAGGGCCACGCCAACTCGGAGGGTGGCGTGGGGGTGGGGGCGGCGCGCTTTTCCAACACCCCGGCGTATGGGGTCAGTCCCGCCCTGCCCGAACCGTTTACCTCGGTGGGCGGCATCCCGATTCTGTTTGACACCGACGGCGAGCGGACCGTGGAAAAGCGCTTACAGCCGCGTTTCACCGCCCCGGACGGAGCCAACACCAGTTTCTTCGGGCAGACCACCTTCGGCGACGGCTCGCTGGTGGACGGCGACAACTTTCCCAACTTCTTCGGCACCAGCGCCGCCGCCCCGCACGCTGCCGCCGCCGCCGCGCTGCTGCTTCAGGACGATCCCACACTGGACCCGGAGGACATCTTCGACGCGCTGTCCTTCACCGCCTCCGACATGGGCAAAAGAGGGTACGACTTCACCACCGGCTTCGGTCTTATCCAGGTTGACCGGGCATTTTTCCTGACCCGCTGATCTCGCCTGATCCCCACGCCAAAGCCCCCGCACTGAACACAGGCGGGGGCTTTGGCATGGTGGCGCTCTCGTCTCGCGACTTGCCTGGAGTTGTCTTCCGCCGTTCCCCGTGACTCAACCCCGTGCGTCCCACACCGGGGCCAGGGCCTGGGCCAGCGCCAGATCGCCGGGGGTGGTGACCTTGAACAGCCGGGCGTCGCCGCGCACCAGCCGCACCTGCCCGCCCTGCCGCGCGATCAGCCCGGCGTCGTCGGTGGCGGCGTGGCCGTCTGCCGCCGCCGCCTCGTGTGCCGCCAGCAGCAACTCGCGGCGAAAGCCCTGCGGCGTCTGCACGGCCCACAGCCCTTCGCGGGAGAGAGACGCGCCCCACATCTCGCCTCCTGCCGCCGCCACCAGCGTGTCGGCCACCGGCAGGGCCACCGTTGCCGCGCCGGTTTCGGCCACCGCTTCCAACAGGGCGTAAATGATGTCTGCGCCCAGAAAGGGCCTGGCCGCGTCGTGGATCAGCACGGTGTCGGCCACGGTGGCGCGCAGCAGGCGGCGCACGCTGTCCTGGCGGGTCTGACCGCCGACGATAGCGCAGGCAGCGATGCCAGATGGAAGCTCCATGCCGTCTGGCAGGGCCACCAGTACCTCGTCCACATGCGGGGCCAGGGCGGCGACGCTGCGGGCCAGCAGGGACAGGCCGCCCACCGTCACGAACGCCTTATGACCCAGGCCCAGGCGGGTGCCACTGCCTGCGGCAGGAATCAGGGCCGCCGAGGTGCCTGACAGCAAGCACGCGCTGCTCAAGCCTCTGCCCTGTTTATTGCTGCCCTGTTTATTGCTGCCCTGTTCATTCCCCTCATGTTCACTCGTCGCGCCAGCGTTTGAAGCCGGGGGCGTTCAGGGCGAACTGGTCCAGCACGCGGGCGGTCACGAAATGCAGCAGCTCGTCCACGTCCTTGGGCGAGTGGTAAAAGCCGGGGCTGGCGGTCATGACGGTGGCCCCAGCGTCGTGGGCGGCCAGCATGTTTTGCAGCGTGGGCCGGGGCAACGGGTCCTCGCGCAGCACCAGCACCAGGGGGCGGCGTTCCTTGAGGGTCACATGCGCGGCGCGCGACAGCAGGTTGTCGGCAAAGCCATGCGCGATCTTGGCCAGGGTGCCCGCGCTACACGGAATGACCAGCATTCCATCGGTGCGGTAGGAACCGCTGGCGACGCTGGCGGCCAGATCGCGGTCATCGTGGACGTGGGCGGCGTACTGCGTCAGATCGGCCAGTTGTGGGCCGCCCTCGGCACTCATCACACGTTTTGCGCCGCTGCTGACCACCAGATGCGTCTCGATGTCCAGGCCACCCTGCTTCAGCCCGTGCAGCGCCCGCAACACATCCACCGCGTAGGGAATGCCGCTGCCCCCGGACACGCCCACTACCAGCCTCACAGGCCGTACCTCAAGATGCACATGCTGCAAAGGTAGCAGGCAGCACAGGCCGCGCCCGCATCCCATCGCTCTTTCTCATATTGGCGAAAGTGCCCTCTCGCCAGCGCCTGGGTTCTTTGCGGAAATTTCGAGCTTCTTCAGGAAATGCAGGTCTTTATGTAAATACTTCACTCCCTGGCTGCTGATCCTGTCAGACCGCTCTGCGTAGGTTGGGCGCAGTTGCCCGCGAGACTAGAGAAAGACCACCGCAACCGAGGAGTTCCATGCGAAACACCTGTTCTGGAGTGCTGGCCCTGTCCCTTGTCCTGAGCGCCTGTGGGCAGAGCGTCTCCCCCACCTCCGGGTCCCCGGCGGTCAGTCCCGCATCTGCCACAACCCCGGCGCTGGGCCTGCCAGGGCAGAACGCGGCCAGCGCAGAGTCTGGAGATACAGAGCCTGGACAGAGCGCCAGCGCCATCAGGCTCCCGCCCGCCGGGAAGGTGAGCTGGGACTGGCAGATCGGGGCGGCCACAGAGCGCCACATCAAGGTGGCAGCGGGCACCACACTGATCGGTCTCGACGGGTTCACGGTGTCGGCGGCCAAAGTCGCGGAGCTGAAGGGGCAGGGCCTGTACACCGTCTGCTACATCAATGCGGGCAGCTTTGAGCCGTACCGCCCCGACTCGGCCCGCTACCCGGCTTACCTGAAGATCCAGCAGGACCCCGACTGGCCCGACGAGGCGTTTCTGGACATCACCGACGTGTTCCGGCCCGGTTCGGTGCTGGCGGACATCCTGACCGAGCGCATGAAGATGTGCAAGGCCAAGGGCTTCGACGCGCTGGAGCCGGACAACCTGCAAAACGACGAGAATGTCAGCGGCGGGCGGATTACCACGCAGCAGCAGATCGACTTCAACGGCTGGATTGCCGATCAGGCGCATGGGCTGGGGCTGGCCGTGTTCCAGAAAAACGGCCCGGACAAGGTGCTGCTGCGGGACCGCACGGGCCAGATGATGGTGGAAAAGTTCGACGGGATTCTGAACGAGGCGTGCCAGCAGTACCGCGAATGTGGCCCGCTGGCCGAGTACACCCGGCGCGGCAAGCTGGCCCTGAACGTGGAATACCGCCGCAACAAGGCGCTGGACTGCGGCCTGATGGCCCAGCACGGCATCAACGCCCTGAAAAAGGACCGCTCTCTGGCGGGTGGGACGGCGCGCGCCTACCTGCGCGAGAGTTGCGACTGAGCGGGAGTTCGCCCGTCCCGGAACGCGGTCAGCATGGGCGGCAGCCCGCTAGACTGGCCCCATGAACCTGTCCGACGCCCGCCTTGCCCTGCGTGACGCCCGCCGCGTGGCCGTGCTGACCGGCGCGGGCATCAGCGCCGAGAGCGGCATTCCCACCTTCCGCGACGCGCAGACGGGCCACTGGGCGCGTTTTAAGCCCGAAGACCTCGCCAGCCCGGACGCCTACTTCCGCGATCCGGCGCTGGTCTGGGAATGGTACGCGGGCCGCTACCGCGACGTGATGGCCGCGACGCCCAACGCCGGGCATGAATTGCTGGCGCGGCTGGAACGCGAGAAGGGCGACGGCTACTTTCTGGCCACCCAGAATGTGGACGGTCTGCACGCCCGCGCCGGAAGCGAGCGGCTGGTGGAACTGCACGGCAACCTGACCACTGCCCGCTGCGAGGTCTGCGCCCAGATCGACGCCCTGCCCGCCCCGGCAGACTTTGTGCCGCCCCCGGTCTGCTCCAGATGCGGCGGACGGATGCGCCCCAACATCGTGTGGTTCGGCGAGTTCCTGCCCGAACAGGCGCTGGAGGCGGCCAGCGACGCCTTTGCTGCCGCCGACGTGGCCCTGATCATCGGCACCAGCGGCGTGGTGTACCCGGCGGCGGGGCTGGCCTCCCTGCCGCTGGAACGCGGCGGAACAGTGATCGAGATCAACCCGGATGAGACCGAGCTGACCCCCCGCCTGAGCTTCAGCCTGCGCGAGACGGCCTCAAAGGGGTTGACGGCGTTGATGGACGGATAGAAATTTGCTGGAATGATCCAGAGTCACATCATTTTTGTAGTAGTCTCAGCCCATGCCGGAGGTGTGCAGTTTCTATGGAATCAAGATCGTGTTCTATTACCGCGATCACCTGCCGCCGCACTTCCACGCCATCTACGGCGACGACGAGGCCACCATCCTGATCGACGATCTGGTACTGGATGAGGGCTGGCTGCCCCGGCGGGCGCTGCGGCTGGTGCTGGAATGGGCCGCCATGCATCAGGTCGAACTGGCGCAGGTCTGGGAACTGGCCCGCGCGCAGGAGCCACTGGGCCGCATAGACCCGCTGGAATAATGGGAGGACCGATGTACAAACTCGCCGCTGTCGTTGCCGAAGCACCCCACACCCTGCACCTGACCTTCACGGATGGAGCCGCTGTCACGGCAAATGTCAGCAGCCTGCTCACTGGCGGCGGAGTTTTCGCACCGCTGAAAGACCCGGCCTTCTTTGAGCAGGTGGCCGTGGGAGCGCGGGGCCGCTCGCTGGGCTGGCCGGGTGAACTGGATCTGGATGCCGATTCGTTCCGGCCTGAAACTTACGGGAATATGCCGCCCGAGTTTCCGCTCAGCGATTTCGTACCGCCGCAGACGGCCAATCCGGTCAGCCAGAAATTGCGGCAGGCGGTGGAAGCCAGCGGAGAGGCGCAGGCCGTGATCGCCCAGCGTGCCGGAATGCGTCAGCAGGCGCTGAGCCGCCTGATTGACCCCTATTACGAGGGGCATTCACTGGCGACGCTGACGCGCCTGGCCGACGCATTGGGAATGGAACTGCGGGTGGAATTTGTAGCTAAGGAGAAAAGGGCGTCATAGGACGCTACTCCAATACATACCGAACCGATTCCTCAAACCCAACTTTCCCAGCCTCGGCCCGCTTCAATACCTTGTTCAGCTTCCAGGGCATCCATTCGGTCTGCCCCGTCGAACTTCTCAAAAGGCCGCGCACGCCGACTTCCACGTAGCGGGCGTCCTTGCCCAGCAGGGCGCTGAGACCCGCGCGCACCGCCTCCGGGTCACGCAGCGGCCCGGTCAGGCGGGCAGAGGGAATATCGGGCGTGACTTCCGGCTCCGGCACGGGTTCATGGGCGGGCCGGGTGGGCGCGGGGTGCGGGCGGTACAGCTCCACGCGGAAGCCGTCCAGCACCAGCAGCGCGGCCAGTGCCTGCGCCTCGGGCAGCGGGTGGGCAAAGGTGACGTGAATGTCCAGCTCGTGGCCGCGCTTGCCCTTGTCGGTCTGGACGGGCTGGGTCTCTACCGGGCCTCCAGTCATGCTGCCGCGCTCTCCTCGAGCAGCTTGCGGTGGGCGCGCAGATGCACGGTGATCATCCGCAGCCAGTCCAGCGCGTCGATCTCGCCAAAAAAGTGGTGCCAGAAGGTGCGCCCCGGCGTTTCCCGCACCTGGGCGGCCATTTCTTCCAGCTTCTGGCGGTGTTCGGCCCAGGTGGTGTCCAGCGCCTCGAAGGGCATCCCCTCCGCGCTGGGCAGCAGTGAATCGGGCGACTGCCGCTTGCCGTTAATGGTCACGCCGGGAACCTGGGGCGAGGGCCGCAGCTCCTTGTCCGAAAGCAGCAGCCGCATCAGGGGCACGATGCTGGTGTCGATCTTCAGGACGTGTTCGGCCTCCTGCGCGGGGGACCAGTCGCGGTTCGGCTGGGTCACGGTCCAGTCGCCCTGACGGCCCCGCAACTGCGCTTCAAAGCGGTCCAGCTCCACGCTCAGGCGCGTGCGGACTTCTTCGGGCGTCTGGCCGACGAATTTCAGGACGGCGGGATCGTACAGGGGTTGTGTCATACGGGCAGTTTAGCGGCTGGACAGAGAGGCGGGGTGCAGAGTGCCTTGACGGTCCTTCCGCTGGCTCTCTGCCACACACAAAGAGGCTTACCGCCCCAGCCCCTCGCCGAAGTCCACCGCTGGCCCCCATTCCGGGTGATCGATCAGCGGATTGCGGTTGCCCTGGCGGGCGAAGATCAGGGCGTTGCGGTGCTTTTCCCAGTCGCCGGGCGGCTGTGCCGCGTGCCACGCCAGCAGCGTTTCCAGGTGCCGGGCGCTGTACTGGCGCACCACGCCGGGATAGCGCAGCAGAAAGTACAGGGTGGCCCGCGCCGCCGCCCCCTTGCCGTGGGCAGGCTCGAACTCGCCGGGATCGCGGCGGCCACAGTCGCTCCGCAGCGCCTCGCCGTAATCGGGGAAATCAAAGTACGGCGTGTTGCCCCGGAAGGAGTTGCAGTCGGGTTCGCAGGCGAACAGGTGATGCAGGTCCCCGCGCATCGGCTCGCGCTTGCTGTACCAGCTCTGCGGGACGACATGTTCGCAGTTGTACGGAAAGGCGTCTTCCAGCGTATCCAGGGAGATGCCCTCGCGGGCAGCCAGTTCATTGCGGCGGCTCTGCGCGGCCAGATCGGCGGCAATGAATTCTTCCGGCGTGTGTTCGCGGGCGCTGTACAGGCTGCGGAGTTTGCCGTCCGGCCACAGGTCTATAGCGGGATACAACTCGGTGGATGGGGCGTAGCGCGGCGTCTGCGCGTGCGTGCGCGTCAGGAGTTGCGACAGAGCCAGAAAGCGGTCCTGGGGCGTGCCGTCGGTGGCAAGGCCCGCGTAATAGGCCGCCGCATCCTGGCCGTCCTGCGGGTTGAGGTAAGCGCCCGGCTGGGGTTCGGGTTGCGGCCTGGGCACGGGTGGGGCTGGCGTGGCCTCTCCCCCCTTGACCCGCACCTTCAGCGTGACGGGCCAGCTTGCCACGCCGTCCGGTCCCGCCGTGACCACGCCCAGATCGAGGGTGCTGACGGCCTCCAGAATGCCCCTGCCAGAAGCCACGGGCGCGGAGACGATGACGGGCGGGCGATTGGCGCTCAGGACTTCGGCCACCAGCGCATTGCCCGCCGCATCGGCACGGGTCCGCAAGTCGTTCAGAATCCGGCTGACGCGCACGCCCTCGTTGGCGATCCAGTCGATGGCGCTGTCGGGATCGCCGGGTTGCAGCGGCTGACCGTCGCGGCGCAGGGTGCGGCCCTGGTCATCGGTGCGCGGGACGCCGCTGTGGTGCAGGGCCACCACCTCCCAGCCGTCGTTGAAGACCGGGCTGCCGCTGCTGCCGGGCGCGGTGTCGGTCTCGTAGTGCAGGAAGTCGGGCAGCAGGTCGATCAGCCGGTTCTCGCGCAGGGCAATCTGCTTGGTCTCGCCGCCGGGGTGCTGCACGATGCTCAGGGCCTCGCCCAACACGGTCTTGTCGGCGCTGGCGATCAGGGGCAGCCAGCCGTAAGGGGCCGTGTCGCCGCGCACCGCCACCAGCGAGTAATCCAGCCGCTCAGAGGTCAGAAAAAGAGTGTCCGGGTCCAGCGGAAGCGTGACGGGCGTGGCGAGTGCGCCGTCCGGCAGCAGCTCGTAGTTGAACTCGATCACGGCCAGCCGCGCGCTGGCTGCGTCCTCCAGCACATGGTGGTTGGTCAGGATGGCGCGTGGGCTGCATAGCCAGCCGGTGCCGAAGCCCACGGTGCGGCCCCGCGCGTCCTTTAACACCACGCGCCCCACCGCCCGCGACGCGCTGCGGGCCAGATCCAGATACCCCACGCCCACCAGATCGTTCGCGCCCAGCACCCGCTCGGCCTGAATGCGGGTCTTGCCCGGCCAGCGCTCGGCCACCGCCGCCATCTTCTCGCGGCCCTCAGAAATGGCGCAGGCGTCGGCATACGGCACGCCCAGACGGGTCAGGCGGGCCTCCACCTGCTCGTCGGAATTGGCCGCCAGCGGGCCGCCCAGGATCAGGCGTTCATGCGTGCGGGCGCGCTCGGCGTCGCGGCCAACGTAGCGGGCGTGCGTCTGCTCCAGCACCTCGGGCGGAATGTCCATGTGGGTAGGGTAGCGGAACGGGGGTGAGGTAGGCGCGCAGTCTTTATGCCTGCATCCACCCCGCCCAGACGCCCAGCGGCCCCGCGCCCGCCACGCCGCACCGCGCTTTGTAGGGCAGACCTGCCGGAGTCTTCCACTGACTGAGCTGCTGGAGTGGACCGTAAATGTCCGGGTCAAGATTCTGGGCGGCCAGACCGGCAGAAATACAGGATCTCACGGCTCCCGCTGAAAATTGGCGGCCTGTCACGGCACTTAGAAAGTGGGCGGCCCGGTTCAATTCCTTCGTGTCAAGTCGGGTTCCCCGGTGGGCCGAGGAATTGAGCAGAAAGGCGTTGCTGATCCAGCCTTCCGGGCGCACCTCCACTTCCAGCGTCCAGCCCTGGCCCACGCCGTAGCGGAGCTGCTGACCGTCATGCCAGCCCACCGTATTGGTCTGGTTCTGGCGCGCCGGGAGCAGTCGGCACCCGTTGGCGCGGCAGAACTCAGTGTTCTGCACGTCCACCGCGCGGCCCAGCCAGGCAGCCTCAGGCTGCCTTCCGCCCGCCATGCCGACGCCTGAACAGGTCAGCGCCAATGCCATGAGTTGCATCCAATTCACACGGTCATTCTCCACAGCCTGCCCATGAAAAGAGAGCCAGTCACCTGACCTGGCCCTCACGGCTGGATGCAGGACAATGGAGGACTCAGCGAACCGCTTTTCCCAGCACTGCCTTCCCGCCCAGATACGCCCGCAATGCCTGTGGCACGCGAATGGTGCCGTCGGCCTGCTGGTGGTTTTCCAGAAACGGCACCAGGATGCGCGGCGTGGCGATTCCGGTGTTGTTCAGCGTGTACGCGAAGGTCAGCTTGCCGTCCTCGTCGCGGTAACGCAGATTCGTGCGCCGCGCCTGCCAGTCGCCCAGATAGCTGCAACTGTGGGTTTCGCGGTAGAGGTTCTCGCTGGGCACCCAGCTTTCCAGGTCGTACATCAGCACCTTGCCCGCGCCCATGTCGCCCGTGCAATTCTGCATCACGCGGTACGGCAGTTCCAGGGCGGTCAATAAATCCTCGGCATTCTGCAAAATCTTGCCGAACCACTCCAGTGCCTCGGCCTCATCGGCGCGGCACAGCACGTACTGCTCGACCTTGCGAAATTCGTGGACGCGGATCAGCCCGCGCACGTCGCGCCCCGCACTGCCCGCCTCGCTGCGGAAGGCCGCGCTGATGGCGGCAAACGTCATCGGCAGGGCGGCCAGGGGCAACTGCTCCCCAGCGTACAGGCTGTTGACTGGCACCTCGGACGTTCCAGCCAGCATCAGCTCGTCACCGTCAATCTTGTAGACCTGATCCTCGCCGCCGGGGAAATGGCCGCTGCCCACAAAGGTCTCGGGGCGGACCAGGGCGCTGGTGCTGAGGGGCGTGAAACCGCGCGCCGACAGAAAATCCAACGCGAACATCTGCACCGCCATTTCCAGCAGCACCGCCTCACCCTTCAGCAGATAGCTACGGCTGCCCGAGACCTGCGCCACGCGCTCGGGATCGCTCCAGCCCTGGAGTTCCAGCAGTTCGACGTGATCCAGCGGCTTGAAGGCAAACTCCGGCAGCACGCCCTCGCGGCGCAGTTCCACGTTCTCGGAGTCGTCCTTGCCCACCGGCACGCTGTCCAGGGGAATATTCGGCACGCGCAGCAGCAGTTGCCTGAGCTGTTCCTCGTGGGCGCGCAGGGCGGGTTCCAGCGCCTTGATCTCCTCGCCCAGTTCCTTGCCCTTCACGATCAGGGCGGTGCGTTCGTCGGGCGTGGCCTTCGGGACCAGCTTGGCGTTGGCATTGCGCTCGGCCTGCATGGCCTCCACGCGCTGTTTGACGCCCAGCAGCTCGTGGTCCAGCGCCAGCAGCTCATCCAGATCGAGGCCAACGCCCTTGACCTTGATGGCATTCTTGACGGCCCCGGCGTTCTCGCGGATGAATTTGAGGTCCAGCATTCAGTCGGCCTCGACGGTGCGGGGAACGCGGATCAGGCCGTCCTGGGTCTCGGGGGCCAGAGCCTCGATCACGGACGCGGGGAACGCCTTGCCGGGCACGTCATCCCGCAGGACGTTGACCAGATTCACCGGGCGCTGCATTTCTTCCACGCCGTCGGTATTCACTTCCCGCAGTTGCTCGAAGTAGCCCAGCACGCGCACGAGGTCCTGGGTCATGGCTTCCCGTTCACCGGGGGTCAGCTCCAGCCGCGCGAGGCTGGCGAGGTGGTCCATCTGGGCGGCGTCAATCATGGGGCGCAGTATAGATTCTGGGCACGGCGGTTTGGCCTCTGCCTTCCGGGCGGGGAACTGCTGGGCCGATTTGCCTGCGACGCTGACAGACAGCGGATGACGGACACCAGGGCGTCTTGCACAGCAGCGTCCTGCCCCGCACCCGTCATCCGAGCTGCCGACCCGCTTGGAACGAAGGACATACTGCCGCACCATCACATCACAAAGATCGACAGTTTGAGGTTGATGGATGGCCACGAGGCCCTGGCGTCAGAGCGCGGAAAAACCCTGTTCCGAGTGCGGGCGAGGTGCCGCTGAGCGCCTGCCAGCCGCCCTCGACTCCACCCGCCAATTGAGAAAACTCACATTGACACCCACAGGCGAGCGGTGTAGCCTGCCAGAATCACAACTACGTAACCGTGGAACCGCTTCCGAAACGAGGGGGCGCAGTCGGGGTCCGCCCGGTCTGTCCACACAGGAGAAGATATGAAGAAAGCTATTGCACTTGTCAGCCTCACCGCCGCCATCGCTGCCTCCAGCCAGGCCGGAGCCGTTCAGGTCACCCTGGCCTGCGGAACCGTGGGTCAGGAACTCCAGCTCTGCAAGGACGGCTCGGCGCGCTGGGCCAAAAAGACGGGCAACACCGTCAAGGTCTTTGAAAGCCCCAACCTGACCAACGACCGCCTGGGCCTGTACCAGCAGCAGTTGGCCGCCAAGAGCGACGCCATCGACGTCTACCAGCTCGACGTCATCTGGCCCGGCCTGCTGTCGCAGCACTTCGTGGACCTGAAGAGCAAGGTGCCCGCCGCAGAGGTGAACGCGCACTTCAAGGGCATCGTCGCGGCCAACACCGTGGACGGCAAACTGGTGTCGCTGCCGTGGTTCACGGACGCCGGACTGCTGTACTACCGCACGGACCTGATGAAGAAGTACGGCTACAGCGCCGCGCCCAAAACCTGGACCGAGCTGGCCACCATGGCCAAGAAGATCCAGGACGGCGAGAAGAAGACCAGCAGCACCTTCACCGGTTTCGTCTTCCAGGGCAAGAACTACGAGGGCCTGACCTGCGACGCGCTGGAATGGCTGGTGTCCTTCGGCGGCGGCACCATCGTGGACGACAGCGGCAAGATCACGGTCAACAACGCCAACGCCGCCAAAGCGATGGACACCGCCGCAAGCTGGGTCAAGACCATCAGCCCCGCAGGCGTGACCACCTACGGTGAGGAAGAAGCGCGCGGCATCTTCCAGTCGGGCAACGCGGCGTTCATGCGCAACTGGCCCTACGCCTGGGCACTGGGCCAGAGCGACGACAGCAAGGTCAAGGGCAAGATCGGCGTGGCCCCTCTGCCCAGCGGCGGCAACGGCGCAGCGGCGACCCTGGGCGGCTGGAACCTGGGAGTCAGCACGTACTCCAAGAACCAGGCCGCCGCCATCGATCTGGTGCGCTACCTGACCGGAGCCGAGGAGCAAAAGCTCCGCGCCATCGAGGGAGCCTACAACCCCACCCGTCCCGCGCTGTACAAGGACCAGGCCATCCTGAAGGCCAACCCCTTCTTCGGCAGCCTGCTGGACGTCTTCACCAGCGCCGTGGCCCGCCCCTCCGGCCCCACCAAGCTGAAGTACAACCAGGTTTCGCAGGCTTTCGCGGGCGCAGTCAGCGACGTGATGGCGGGCAAGACCAAGGGTGCAGCCGCCGTTAAGAAGCTGGAAACGGACCTGGCCCGCATCAAGGGACGCGGCTGGTAAGCGCGCCCACTCTGGCCCTCACCATTCGGTGAACTGGGGGACGCCCGCTGCAACTGGGTGTTCCCCCTTCTCATTTCAGAAAGCAGACCCATTTTAGAAATCAGTCCAGCTCCACCGACGCCGCGCGTCATTTCTGCATTCCCCTCAAACACAGACCAGCATTGACCTTTACACTAAAGGCTCCAGATCAGAGCAGGCCAGCCGTTCTCCGCGACAGCGCATTCCATTTGAGCAGTGCCGGGCATCCCCTTTTTTCGGGAACCCACCTTTCAGGGACAAGGAGGCCGTAACCCATGACCGCAAACGCCCCCACCAAGCCTCCAACCGTCCCACCCATTGGCCGCAAGAAAGTTCGCGGCATCGAGGGCGCACGCGCCTGGCAGGCTTTCTGGCTGCTGCTGCCCACATTGATCGCCATTGCGCTGGTGGCCGGTTTCCCGCTATACCGCACGATTTTCTTCTCGGCGCAGGAAGCCAACCTGACTACGCCGGGACAGGCCACCTTTGTCGGCCTCCAGAACTTCTGGTTCACCACCGCCGAGGGCATCGGCCTGGGCTTCATGCAAGACCCCCAGTGGTGGACCGCCGTTCGCAACACACTGATCTTTACCGTGTTCTCGGTGGCGCTGGAAACGGTGTTCGGCATGATCATCGCGCTGGTGGTCAACAGCGCCTTCGCGGGGCGTTCGTTCCTGCGGACCGCCATGCTGGTGCCCTGGGCGATTCCCACAGTGGTCTCGGCGCAGATGTGGGCCTACATGTACAACGATTCCTTCGGCCTGATCGGGCAGGGTTTGCTGGGCGGGCAGGCGCTGCTGGCCGATTCGGGCACGGCCATCTGGGCCATGATCGCCGTGGACGTGTGGAAGACCACCTCGTTCATGGCGCTGCTGATCCTGGCCGGACTGCAAAGCCTGCCCGGCGACATGTACGAGGCCGCCGACATGGACGGCGCAACCAAGTGGACCCAGTTCTGGCGCATGACCCTGCCGCTGCTGCGGCCCGCGCTGCTGGTGGCCCTGGTCTTCCGCAGCCTGGACGCCCTGCGCGTGTTCGACATCATGTACGTGATGCTGGGCGCAAACGTGGCCGCCAGCACCAGCATGACCGGCTACGCCCGCCAGCAACTGATCGACAACCAACTGCTGGGCACCGGCAGCGCCGTCTCGGTGGCCATTTTTATCATCATCATGGCGATTGTGGTCATCTACGTGACCGCCTTCCGCGTGAAGTTCGACTAGAGGAGGGAGACAGACATGTATCTGAAACGGACCAAGCCCGGCCTGTACTACCTTCAGCGCACGCTGTTCTACCTGCTGGTGATCGTGATTACCCTGTACCTGCTGCTGCCCTTCGGCTGGGCCGTGCTGACCAGTTTCCGGCGGGCCACCGATCTGTTCCTGCCGCCGCTGCAATTCGCCTTTGCGCCCACCACCCTGGACAATTACACCCAGGTGTTTGCCAACGCCAGCTTCCGGCGTGGGCTGCTGTTCAGCACGGTGGTTGCCGTGGGCGCGGTGGCCGTCAGCCTGCTGTTCGGCTCGTTTGCCGCCTACGCGCTGGGGCGTTTCCGCTTCCGGGGCAAGCAGTTCATCATGTACATCATCCTGGCGGTCAGCGTGTTTCCGCAGATCGCTGTGCTGGGCGGGCTATTTACCCTGATCACGCGCTTCAACCTGTTTGACAACCCGATTGGCCTGATGGTCTCGTACCTGATCTTCACCATTCCCTTCACCGTCTGGGTGCTGACCTCCTTCGTGCGCGACATTCCTGGCGAGCTGGAAGAAGCGGCGCTGGTGGACGGCGCAAGCCCGCTGCAAACGCTGTTCAAGGTGCTGTTCCCGGTGATGATGCCCGCGCTGGTGACCACCGGTCTGCTGGCCTTCATCAACGCCTGGAACGAGTACCTGTTCGCGCTGACCTTCATGAGTACCAACCGCACCGTGCCCGTGGTGATCGCCAACTACTCGGGTGCGTCGCAGTTTGACCAGCCGTGGGGGCCGATCATGGCCGCCAGCATCGTGGTCACGATTCCGCTGATCACGCTGGTGCTGATTTTCCAGCGCAACATCGTGTCCGGCCTGACGGCAGGGGCGGTCAAGGGCTAGCCTCTTCTCTGACAAAATCGCCTCTCCGAATTCTGGAGGGGCGATTTTCTTTGCTCATCCTCAGTTCAGTCGTCTGATGCGCTCCTGCCCTGAACCCGCATACGTATCCGCCACATCACGCAGCATCTGGCGGGCCAGGGTGATCAACTCGTTCTCGCCCGCCGTTTCCAGCCGGAAGCTGCCGCCGTCGCCGTACTCGCCCTGAAAGGCCCCGCCCACCCGGCGCACGCGCACCAGCATCTCGCACAGACCCAGGCGCAGCCAGGCAGCGTGAAAGCCCCCGGTGGGTACGGGGCGCAGGCGGTTGGCGGGGTCCACGGTGAAGTCCAGCGTCACGTTGTTCAGTGGCAACCCCGGCCCGCTGGCAGTCCGCAGGGCATGGTACAGCGCGTTCAGGAACGACTCGCAGGCGCGCTCCTCGGCCTGCCGCTCGTGGGCGTGGCGGCGGATGGCGGCCTGAAGCTCGTCGAACTCGCTCATTGAAGGTCACTTGCGGGGGGCATCTCAGCCGTATTCCTATCACGCCAGCGCGGACGGGCGATATTAGGATTCGATCATCGGCAGTATGCTGCGGCGCGTGACTGCCGCCCCCCACCCCACCCTGTTCATTTCCAACGGCACGGCGGAAGACCTGATCGGGGCGCGGCTGGCCGGGCTGCTGCCGGGCGAGATTCGTTATTCCCCACTGGTGGGTGAGGGCCGGGCTTATGCCGCCGCCGAGGCCAACCGGGTGGGCCGGGTGCTGCACCTGCCCAGCGGCGGCTTTCCCTTCGGCAGCCTGAACAACCTGAAAGCAGATTTGAGGGCCGGACTGATCGGTGACTCGCTGGGGCAGTGGGCCGACGCCGTGCGCGGGGCCAGAGGCGCGGGCGCAGTCGTCGTCGTGGGCGACGCCTACGCGCTGATGGTGGGCAGTGTGGCGGCGAGGATCAATCACCTGCCCCTGATTCATGTTCAGCCGCTGCTGAGCGCACAGTATCTGGATGGCCTGGGTCTGCGCGGGGCTTTGCGGGAACTGAACGCGCTGGGGGCCAACCTGCCCATGCCCTACGAACTGCGGCTGGCACGCGGGGCCGCCGCCGTCTTCGTGCGCGACGCCGCCACCCAGCGCTACTACCAGCGGCGCGGCGTCCCGGCCCGCTTTGCCGGAAGTTTTGCGATGGACGTGCTAGACAGGCCAGAGCGTGAACTGAATCTGCCACCGGGCCGTCCGGTGCTGGCCCTCTTGCCCGGTTCGCGGGAGGATCACCGTGAGAGTCTGCCCGTGATGCTGCGAGCCGCCGCATTGCTGCCCGAAGTCACGGCGCTGGTGGCCTGGCCGCACGCCTGGGAGGCGGTCACGCTGCCGGACGGCTGGACGCTGGAGATTCGCAATGATGCGGAGGCGCTGGCCACGGGCGAGGGCGCAAGCATCCGCCTGCTGCGCGGTGCTTTCGGCGCAGTGGCGCGGGCGGCGGACATCGCCATCGGCACATCAGGCACGGCGAACGAGCAACTGGCCGGGCTGGGGGTTCCAGTCGTCGCCTTTGCCACGAGCGGCCCACAGTACACCGAGGGCTTTGCGCGGCGGCAGGGGCGTCTGCTGGGCGCGGCGCTCCGGGTGGTGGGGGCGGACCCGGTGATTCTGGCGGCAGAGGTCAGGTCAACTCTTAGCAACGGCCCAATGCGGGCGCGGGCGGCGCTGGACGGATTGACCCGCATCGGTCCGGCGGGGGCCTTGCCTGTTATCGCGGCAGAGATCGAGCGGCTGGCACAGCACTGATCACCCAGAACGAAAAAACACCCGGCACTGAGGCGGGGTGTCTTTCTGGAAGAGGTTCTGGAAAGTCGGGTCAGGGCGTCATTTCCTCGTCGGCGTCGCCCATGTTGGTGCTGGGCGGATCGCTGCCGTCCATCGTTCCGGCCAGCGCCACGTCCTGCTTGTCCATGCCGCGTTCCCTGTACTCCCCGGCCTCGCGGCTCTGGGCCTCCACCTCGGCTTCCAGCTCTGCACCCGGGTCGGTGTGGCCCATGAATTGCAGCTCCACGTTGGTGGGTTCGTGCTTGCCGTCCGTCTCGGTGTTGCCTGGCAGCTTGCCGCCCTGGCGATCATCATTCTGGGTCATGTGCCTACGCTACCAAGTTGAGCGAATCGGCGGCCTGAGCGCTTCCTTCATCTGGCTTCATGCTGGCCTCAGCCGCCCAGCCGCAACACGCTCTGGTTGCCGCGCAGCACGAAGACCAGAATGCCCGCCCCGGCCAGCACCCCAGCCTGCCGCTCCAGATTCCTGACCGAGTCGGGGGCGGCCACCCACTGGCGGCGCGCCCTTTCGCCGGGTTCCAGGTAAAAGCCCTCGGGCATGGCGACGATCGCCACCCGGCTGGCGGTGGCCCGCGCCCGCATGGCCCCGGCGATCAGCGCGGGCGCAGGACTGGCGCTCAGGATGATCAGGTTGCCCCCCGAGCGCGTGGGTGGAATGACAGGCGGGGCCGGGTCCGGCTGAAGCTGCGCCAGCCGCAGCAGGGCGGAATGCAGCGCCTCGGCGTGGCGGCCTGTGGGGGTCACGCCCCCGTTGGTGGCGACAGAGACGGGCAATTCCAGGGCCAGCGCCTCCTGCACCAGACTGGCAGCCAGACGCACGGCGCTTTCGGTAAACACCTCTCCCCCGCTGCTCACGTCCAGATAGACGGTCACGCTGCTGGCCGCCGTGCGCTCGGGTTCGCGGACGCTCAGGGTGCCCGTACGGGCGCTGGAACGCCAGTGGATGCGGCCCGGCGGATCGCCCGGCGTGTAGTCGCGCACGCTCCGCAGGCTGATGGGATCGTCCAGACCCAGGCGGCGGCTCAGGCCACCCTCGGAAAGCAGGGGGCGCAGCAGGTCCGGCAGACGCAGGCCGTGGGGACTGGGAAAGACATCCAGGCGCTGGGAGGCCGGAATGGAAATACTGCGCCAGAACAGCCCCAGCGGATCGGCCCAGTGCAGCGTGGCACCCGGCCATTCGTACACGCCCCGGCTGTTGAGGGTCAGATAGGTACGGACCTCCTGCTCGGAGTGGCCCAGCAGCTCGCCGGACAGCCGCACGGGCGCGTCCACCACCACAGCGCGCGGCGTGGGGTCTTCCAGCAGATACCGGATGGGGAGGCGGCTGTGCAGATCGAGCCGGACTATCAGGGGCAAGCGGGTGCCCTGAAAGCCGTTGGGGGGCACTTCACGGGTCAGGGTCACGCGCGGAGGCTGGCGGTAGGCGGCCCACAGGAGTCCGGCCAGCACACCGAGAACCGCCAGCCACACCAGGGCCGAGATCAGCAGGTTCACTGCGCGCCGACAGCCTCAGGCTGAGAGTGATCCGATTCCACCGGCACCGGCTCGGAGCGCAGTACCTCGCGCACCACTTCCTCGGCGGGCAATCCCTGCAAGCGGGCCTCGATCCTGAGGCTCAAGCGGTGGGCCAGCACCCCAGGAGCAGCCCGCTGCACGTCGTCAGGGGTGACGTAACCGCGCTCCTCCATCCACGCCAGCGCCTGCGCCACCCCCTGCAAGGCCAGACTGGCACGCGGGCCGCCGCCCAGCGCCACAGCGGAATGCGTGCGCGTGCGGGCCGCCAGCGACGCCATATAACGCCGCAAGTCCTCGGAGACATGCACGGCCTGAACCTCACGGCGGGCAGCCAGCAGATCGGCGGGCGCAGCCACCGATTCCAGCGTATGAATTGGGTGCTGCCCCTGGAGGCGCGCGAGCATCCGCACCTCTTCCTCCAGCGTGGGATAGCCCACCGACAGGCGCAGCAGAAAGCGGTCCAGTTGCGCTTCGGGCAGGCGGTAGGTGCCCTCGTTTTCAATCGGGTTCTGGGTGGCGATCACCACGAAGGGCTGCTCCAGCGTATGCGTGACGCCGGATTCGGTGACCTGCCCCTCGCCCATCGCCTCCAGCAGCGCGGACTGGGTCTTGGGGGTGGCGCGGTTGATCTCGTCGGCCAGCAGGACACCCGTGAAAATCGGCCCCGGCACGAACTCGAAGGTGCCACTGGCGGGGCGGTACACGCTGACGCCAGTCACGTCGCCGGGCAGCAGGTCCGGGGTGAACTGCACGCGGGTGAAGGTCAGGCCCAGGCTGACAGCCAGCGCGCGGGCCAGCATTGTTTTGCCGGTGCCGGGGGCGTCTTCCAGCAGCACGTGGCCCCCGGCCAGCACCCCGGCCAGGGCCAGCCCGGACACGCCCTCCTTGCCCACCAGCACGCGGGCGATGTTGTCCAGAATGCTGCGGGCGAAGGGCTGCGTGGTGGGTGAAGGGGACAGGGATGAATCGGTCATGGGTTTTCCTTTGTTGAAAGGGAGTCGGGAGCGCCTTCGGATGGATCAGAGTCTTCGGATGGATCATGGGGGGGCGGCAGATCGGGCAGCACTACGGCCAGCTCATGCGCTGCCGCCTCGGCCTGGGCGGCGTCCTCGTCGGTCACGCGCCCGCCGTAGCGCACCGGGCCATACGCGCGGGTCAGGGTGTCCAGCGGCCCGGCCAGCACGGCGTCCAGGGCAGTCAGGCGCGCCGCGTAGCCTGCCGGGGTTTCAGCGGCCAGCCTGCCGCGCCCATGCTGCCGCAGCAGTTCCTCGGCCTGTCGGTAGGCGAGGCGGACACGGTGCAGGGCGGGCTGGGTGGAGACGGGGGCCGCGTCCTCAAGCCCATCCAGGGCTTTTTCGTCGCTCTCCTTCTCTCTAGGCTGCGTGAAGTTCAGCCAGAACAGCGCGGCGGCCAGCGCAAACAGCAGCGCCAGACTGAGCCACAGCAGCGCCTGGAGAAAACCGCTGACATCGATCTGCCGCCGCCCGGTGATGTTGCTGAGCAGCTCCCCCAGGGCGTTACCCGCGCCGGGACCCATCGTCTGCGCCGCCCCTGAACCGCCGCCGTCGCCGCCGGACAGCAACACGCCCGCTGCCAGCCACACTGCCCCGGTCAGCAGCAACCCCGCCACCATCAGCATCTCGATCAGCCGGGGCTTGCGGCCCTCCTCCCGGCGGAGTCTGAACAGCAGCCCGCCGCCCGCCACCAGCAACAGCAGTCCGCCCAGCAGGATGGCGTCGATGGGCAGAAAAACGTTGTCGATGGTGAACTGAAAAGGCAATGCCAGTCCGGGCGAGTTGGGGACGGACGGCGTCTGGCCCAGGTCCGGGGGCACAGTCTGATTGGGGGGCGGCAGAGGGGCGGTGGCAGGCGGCGGTGTCGGCCCGCCCAGCGCTCCCCAGTTCACAGCCTGACGCGGCAGCAGCACGCTGAAAAGCAGCAGGGCCGCCAGCGCTGCGCCGGCCACCCACCACACGCGGGGCGTCGGTTGCTCGGGACGCCGTCCCATCCGTTCGTCGCGGCCCGGAACCGCCAGCAGTCCCCCGGCCAGCGCCAGCAGCAGCCCCGGCTGTGGGGCCAGCAGCCCGATCAGCAGCGGCACAAACAACGCCCCACGACTGCGCCGCAAGCCATCGGTGATGCGGTTGGCGGACCAGTTCAGGGCAATCACCACAAAAAACAGGGCCAGATAGTGCAGGGCCAGACCCACCAGCGCTGCCCGGCCCTGCGCCAGCGCTGCCGGGGCCAGGGCCACCGCCGCGCCGCCCACCACCAGCAGACTCAGCAGCAGGCGGCCTTCCTCCCAGCGGGGCCAGCGCACGGCCAGACCGAACAACACGCACAGCAACGCGGTGGCCCACCATGGCAGCCAGCCCGCCGCCGCCAGCGGAAGCAGCGCCAGCCCGTAGGCCCGCCACGACACCCGTGCCGGGGCGTCCAGCCAGGGTTCCTCACGCGGCGCGGCGGTCAGGAGAATTCCTCGAACATCATCTCAAGTGGAGAATACGCGCTCGGGTGGGGAAAAGTTGCCGTTTTTAGCTCTTTTCGGGTGGAGGCTTGTCAGTGGATCGGCTTCGTGGCGGGCAGGGGGGATGCCACGGTTGAACCCCTCTGCTTCGCAGCTCTGCGAGTCCGCCCCTACGGGGCACCTCCCCTTAGAAGGGAGGCAAGGAGATTGCTTGTGGCACAGGACTTTTGTGCTTCTTGGCTCCCTTTAAGGCTGGGTGATGCAGACAAGTCTCTCATGTTTAGCTTTGCGCTGATTTTCGCAAAATGCCATTTTTCTCTGACCGCACTGGGACGGCGTTTGCGGTTCCCCCCTCCCAGCCTCCCCCGCGAGGGGGGAGGAGCTAAAAATGCCGTGTTTATCGGTATCGTCACTTTTATGAGAGAGATCTCTGCATCACACAGCCCTTTAAGGGGAGCTGGCTGCGAAGCAGACTGAGGGGTTAAACCGTGGCGGCAACCCTACGAGATCGCCGTCTAAAGCCACAAAAAACCGCCCCCGACGAAAGTCCGGGGCGGCGCAGAACAACAATCTGATCAGTCCAGAAAGTCGCGCAGCTTGCGGGTGCGGCTCTCGTGGTACTTGAGCTTGCGCAGCGCCTTGTTCTCGATCTGGCGGATGCGTTCGCGGGTGACGCTGAAGCGCTGGCCGACTTCCTCCAGCGTGTGTTCGCGGCCATCGACGAGGCCCTTGCGGAACTTCAGCACCATCGCCTCACGCTCGGTCAGCTTGGACAGGGCCTTTTCCAGTTCCTCCGAGAGCAGGGTCTTGGCGGCGTTGTCCACCGGGGAATCCAGATTGTCGTCGGGAATGAAGTCGCCGTAGAAGCTGTCCTTCTCGTCGCCGATAGGCGTTTCCAGCGACACCGGCTCCTGACTGACCTTCTGGACTTCCTCCACCTTGTTGGCGTCCCAGCCGGGTCCCATCGCCTCGGCGATTTCCTCGTGCGTGGCCTCGCGCGAGAGTTCCTGCTGCAATTGCCGCGCCGTGCGGGTCAGCTTGTTGATGGTTTCAACCATATGCACCGGGATGCGGATGGTGCGCGCCTGATCGGCGATGGCGCGGTTGATGGCCTGCCGGATCCACCACGTCGCGTAGGTGGAGAACTTGTAGCGGCGGCGGTACTCGAACTTCTCCACCGCACGGATCAGGCCCTGATTGCCTTCCTGGATCAGATCGAGGAAGCCCAGGCCACGCCCGGTGTACTTCTTGGCGATACTGACCACCAGACGCAGGTTGGCCTCGATCAATCCCTGGCGGGCCGCCGCGCCGTCTTCCACCTGACGCATCTGGCGGCGGCGGGCGCGGTCTTCCATCTCCAGCTCTTCTTCCAGAATCTTGCGGGCTTCCTCGCCTTCCTCGATGCGGCGGGCCAGCGCGATTTCTTCCTCCAGCGTCAGCAGCGGCACGCGCCCGATCTCGTGCAGGTACTGGCGCACCGGGTCATTGCTGACGGCGCGCGGCATGTCATCGAAGTACTTTTCCTCGTCGTCGGGCTGGTTGGTGGCACGGGCGGCGGCGGGGCCGTCCTCGGTTTCCTCATCCTCGGACTCTTCCTCGTCATCCTCGTCGGCGTCCTGAACCTCGATGTTCTGGGCGGCGATGTAGAGCTGAAGATCCTCGAAGGCGTCGGCGTTCTCCGGGTTTTCGGGGTCCAGACCATTGGCTTCCAGCGCGGTGGCCAGCGCCGTGGCAATGTCCTCGGAGGCCAGCACGCCCGCCGCCTTGCCGTTCTTGAGCAATTCCTGAATGCCGGAGTGCGCGTAGTAGGGCTTGTCGGCCACGGCGACTTTGGGCGCGGCAGGTGCCTTGCTTGCGGCCTTGCCGGCAGGTGCCTTGGCCGCAGCCGTCTTCTTGTCGGCTTTGGCGGGCGTGTCAGAAGTGGCTTCGGCAGCCGTGGCTGTCTTCTTGGGAGCGGCTTTTTTGGCTGGGGCCTTGGCTTTGGGTTCAGCCGCGTCTGCTTCGGCAACAGCTTTCTTTGCGGCTGGCTTCTTGGCGGCAGCCTTCACCGGCGCGTCGCCGTCGGTCTTGGCGGTTGCTGCTTTCTTGGCCGCAGGCTTCTTCACTGGGGCGGCCTTGGCCGCTACTTCCTCGGCGGGCGCAGCTCTGGCGGCAGCGGGTTTAGCCCCGCCCACACGGGTACGCGGCTTCTTTTCAGCGGCCTGGGGAGCCGCCTCGGGGATGTCAGTTGCTTGTTCGGGTGATGCTTTGGTGGACTCTGCCATGCGGCCTCCTGTGGCAAAAAATGGATCAATCGGGGAAAGGCGGAACTCAGGTCTCAAACCCGGAGACTGGATGCCGAAACGCGCCAGTCTAGCAAACGCATTCGCGGGCCAGCGCCCACCTGAAGGCAGTCGTAAATTTTACCACGCCCCCGGTGAATCTGCCAGCACGCGTATCAACACTTCCATTACGTGTCAAACGGGGAAAAGGTTCCCGGTCAGGTCAGCCGCGCGTCGCCGCCAGTACCTTGAATCCGCCCGCACGCGCCAGTTCCCGCGCCGGGCCGATTTCACGCAGCGGCGTTTCGTAGGGCAGAGGTTCGTTTGCTACCAGATACAGCGTGCCACCCGGCTTCAGGCGGCGTGAGGCCGTGGCCAGGAACTCCAGTGCCACATCCAGCACCACGCCGCGCCCCACATGAAAGGGCGGATTGGTCAGGATGATGTCGAAGGTGCGCTCGCCCAGAGCCGCGTCCACGTCCGAGTGGATGACCTCGCCCGCCAATCCGTTCGCCTCCAGCGTCAGGCGCGAGCTGCGGACGCTCTGCAAGTCGCCGTCCACCAGGGTCACCTTTGCCCCGCGCCGGGCCGCCCACGCACCGATCAGGCCCGCGCCGCAGCCCAGATCGAGAACGTGCTGGCCGGACAGGTCCAGTTCTCCCAACGTCTCCAGCAGCAGAGAAGTCGCCTTATCCGCCTTGCCCGCGCTGAAGACTCCGGGTAAACCGACAATCTGGATGCCGAACGCCTCGTAGTTCTCGGCTTCGGGCAGGAGCGGCGTGGGGCCGGGGCGACGGGTCAGACGGGCCACGCGCATTCCGCCGTCACGGGCCACCGTCTCCCCTGTCCCGAATGCTGCGCCCGCCGCGCGCACATAGCGGTCAAAGCCCTTGTCGCGGTCCCCCGCCAGATACAGTGTGCCGCCCGGAGGCGTCTGCGCGTGCGCCCAGGCGATCTGCGCCGAGATGTAAGCGTTGCCCCGGTCCCCGGCCAGCGTCAGTGCCACCGTGCGCGCCCGTTCGGGCCAGCGTTCAGCCAGCGCATCGCCGGGGGCAGCAGCCAGAAATTCGTAACCCGCAGACTCCAGCACTGCCAGCGCCGCCGCCGAACCCTCCACCGCACGCAGGGCCACACCGGGCAAGCTGCCCAGCAATCCACCTGCCGCCGACAGGTCCAGCACCTCGCCCGACACCCGGTCCTTTCGCATGGTCTGGGCCAACAACTCCTGGGCCGCGTCCACACCGGGAAAACCGCGCACGCCGGGTTTGGTGAGGGCAGTCATCCCTTCCAACCTCTGGCCGAGTCTGGCGGGGCGGACCCCGAAATAATCCCCGCTGCCACCGGTTTCTTCACGCACAGGCGGGCGGACGATTCTGATTTTCTGCTTCTTGCGGCCAGTCACACTCCTTCATGTATCACATGACGGTCCAGTCGGCGGTCACCCAAGGCCAGCTCAATCTCCCTCACACGCGCCGCACAGGCGCAGGCCCCATGCTGAGGGGGCCAAACAATTTAACCTGGCCGGGTGAAGTCAGGAAGGCTGCCCCACAGTTGCTGGGGCTTTTTTCTGTCTCGATTTTCTGCCTTTATTACCGCTCGTCCAGCACGCCTGCGCCCTCGTGATCCGTGGTGACGGCCAGCGCATCCAACCGGATGGCAAAACGGCGCTGGAAGTCGGCCAGCAGCACGTCCACGCTCTCAGGCATCTCGCCGCGAACAGTCAACCCCAGGCGATCCGCGCCGCCCTGAGACCACAGCCTCAGCGTGTGCTGGCTGTGGTCCAGCCCATGCCCCGCCAGCCAGAACGCGACTTCACGCGGGAATAGCTTGACGCCCTTGACCTTGAGCATGCCGCCAACATTGCCGAAGACGCCGCCGGGCAGATAAACACCGTCCGCACGCCTTTCCAGCCGGGTCAGGTCCCCGGTGCGGAAGCGCAGCAATGGCATGGCCTGCTTGCTCAGATGGGTCACGACGAGTTCTCCGCGTTCACCGTCCGGCATGGCCGCCCCGGTTTCGGGATCTATGACTTCCAGATGGACCCAGTCTTCCAGCACGCGCAGACCGTTCTTTTCGGGGGTTTCCAGGGCCATCATTCCGGCCTCGCTGCTGGCGTAGGCGTCCAGGGCCACGCAGCCCAGCGCCGCTTCCACCCGCTCCCGGCGGCCCGCGATGCTGGTGAGCGGCTCGCCCGACGAGATCAGCAGTTCTACCCGCGCACCTGCCTCGCCCAGCTTCTGCGCGAAACTGGGGGCGGAAACGAGGACGCGCACGCCCAGTTTCCGAATGGCGTCCAGTTGCGCTTCCGATTCGCCGGGACCAAAGGGCAGGGTTTTTGTGCCCAGCGCCTCGAAGCCGTCCTGCATGATCCAGCCGCCTGCGAAGCGGTGAAAGCCGAAGGCGATCTGAACGTGATCTTCAGGGCGAACACCCGCCCGCGCGAAAGCCGACGCCGCCGCCTGCCCGTGCGCGTCAATGTCCGCCCGCGTGGCGTATTCGGGCAGCCAACCCCCGCCCAGATGCGGCGTGAGATGAACGCGCACGGCGTCGGGGTGGGCCAGTTCGCCCGCCTCAAAAGCCTCCGTCAGTCGTTCGCGGGTCAGGAAGGGAACAGTGCCCCAGTTGGAGTTTTCAGAGGTCTGCTTGAGGGCAGCGCGGTAGAGGGGATGGCTCTTGAGGCGAACCAGCAATTCAGCCTGATTGGCGGGTGCGGTGGAACTTGGTTGGAGTGTGTTGGTCATTGATTGTCCTTAAAGGCAAGGCAGGCGGTGCCTGCCACCCCCCTCCCAGCCTCCCCCGCAAGGAGGGAGGAGCTAAGAGCCTATTCGGGAAGTCGAAGGTGAGTATCAGATTTAATGTGACTCAGACAGTGTTTCCACTCCCTCCCTCTTTATGGGGGAGGGTTAGGGAGGGGGTGAACCGCAGACGCCCTCCCAGCGCACCTTAATCAAAACAGACGCTCCACTTTCCGAATAGGCTCTAAAAGCCCTGACGTCTTGTTTAGAGCGTAGGCACCCGAACGCCCTTCACATCCAGCGTTTGCGCCGCTTGTAACTCTTGACGTCCTTGAAACTCTTGCGGACGCCGCCCTCGGTGACGCCCAGATAAAACTCCTTGACGTCAGGGTTACTGGCGAGGTGGGCGCTGGGGCCTTCCATCACGATGCGTCCGCTTTCCATGACGTAGCCGTAATCGCTGTTCCGAAGAGCGATGTTGGCGTTCTGCTCCACCACCAGCACGCTCAGGCCCTCCTCGCGGTTGATGCGGCGCACGTTGTCAAAGATCTCGGCGACCAGCAGCGGCGCAAGGCCCAGGCTGGGTTCGTCCAGCAGCAGCACTTTCGGGTGGGCCATCAACGCGCGGCCAATGGCAATCATCTGCTGCTCGCCGCCGGAGGTGTACCCGGCCTGCTTGTGCCGCAGTGCGGGCAGCTTGGGAAAGTAGGTGTAGATGCGCTCCAGATCGTCTTTCCAGTTGCCCCGGCCCAGAATCGCCCCGGCCCGCAGGTTTTCCTCCACCGACAGGTGCTTGAAGACGCGGCGGCCCTCCGGCACCTGCACCACGCCGGATTTGACGACGTCGGTGCCGTTGAGGGCGCTTAAAATCTTGCCCGCAAAGGAAATGGTGCCTTCTCTGATCTTGCCGTTCTCGGGTTTCAGCAACCCTGAAATGGCCCGCAGTGTTGTCGTTTTTCCTGCGCCGTTGGTGCCGAGCAGGCTAGTCACTTGACCGGCCCGTACGGTCAGGCTCACGCCGCGCAACACCTGAATAATGTCGTGATAGACGACTTCCACGTTGTTGACAGTCAGGTCGTCCTTGCTGGCCGAAGTCTGGGGCGGCGGAGCGGTAGCAGGTTGGGGGGTGGAGAGGGTCATGAGGGTGGACCTCCGAGGCGGGTGTTGGGGTGACGTGGGGCGGAGGCGCGAGTCACACGCCTCCCCTCCCCAGCCATCTGCCCAGGCAGCAGAAGGCTTTAGACGACGCGCCCTACTTCAGCGGGTGAACAAGCTGGAACAGTGCGCTGCGCTGCGCCCCGGTGATCGCCTTGAAGTTCCCGGTGGCATCGGCCTGCAACAGCCGCAGGCTTTCCGCGCCGATGTGATCTTTGGCGCTGAAGGTCACCGGGCCGACGGCAAAGCCGGGGTTGAACGACTTGCTGCCGTTCATGCTGATCAGGCCCTTGTAGACCCCGGCGGCGTCCGGGTTGGCCCCGGCGCGTTTCATGGCCTCGATGGCAATGGCCGACGCCATCAGTCCACTGGTGTAATGCACGCTGCGGATGGTGTCCGCATTGCGCTTGAACTGTGCGCCGATCTTCTTCGCCAGAATGATGCCCGGCTGGCTGGCCTCGTCGTACAGGTAGTAACTGGTGGCCCAGATAAAGTCCTTGGCGGCGTCCCCGGCCAGCTTGGTCAGGTCTTCCCCACCGGTGTAGTGCGCGCCCATAAACTGCATCTTGCCCAGCAGGTTCAACCGCTTGGCGTCCTTCAGGATGTTCGCCACCGGCCCGGCGGTGTTCTGGTTGATGATGTATTTCGCGCCCTGCGACTCCAGCCGCTTCAGCAGGGCGGTATTGTCCAGATTGTTGCCGCCCACCTCCTGCACGTCGGTGATTTTCAGGCCCAGACGGGTGGCGGCCTTGCGGGCGTCCACCACCGGGTCACGCCCGAAGGGGCTGGGGTTGACGATCAGCGCCACCTTCGCGCCGCGCTCCTTCTTGGCGATGTATTCCAGCAGCGCCACGATGTTCTCGCTGTAGCTGCTGACGGGCAGGAAGGTGTAGGTGTTGTCGGGCGCGTCGATGATGCCGATGTGATAGCTGGCCGTCAGCGTGGGAATCTTGGTTTCCTGAATCACGCTCTTGAGTTGCAGGGCACCGCCCGTCGCGTAACCCAGGAACACCGGGGCGTTCAGGTTGGCGACGAAATCCTCGAAGTTGCGCTGGGTGTTGGCGTTGTTGTACTGGTCATCGCGGGTCACGCAGTTGAGGGTGATGCCCGGCAGCATTTTCTGCGCGTTGGCGTACTTGCAATAGTCCTCCACGCCCGCCGCGTAGCTGGCTCCGGCGTCGCTCGTCGGTCCGGTGATGGCCCCGGACCACGGCAGCGTCACGGTTTTCTGAGCAGCGGCGAAGGACAGGGAAACGAGGGCGGACAGCATCAGGGTCTTCTTCATGGGTGGAACCTCCGAACGGTGAGAGGGCGGGTAGGGATTTGGATTGACGTTGATATTGGAGGGTGGATTCGTTGCACTTGTGGGGCCGCTAGAACTTATACGGCCACTTCTTGAAATACAGCCTGGAGAGTCGCCACCAGTTGGCCAGCCCGCGCGGCTCAAACATCAGGAACAGCACGATGGCGAGGCCGAAGGACAGTGGGCGGAGCGCCGTGGCCACATCCACCCCCGCCGGGAACAGGTTCTGTGCCCCCAGCCACTGGCTGCCGTTGCCCACCAGACGGTCCAGCGTCACGATAAACAGCGGCCCCAGGAACGAGCCCGGCAGGCTGCCCAGCCCGCCCACAATCGCCATCGCCAGCAGTTGAATGGAGATGTGCAGGCCGTAATCCTCGATCACCACGGCTTTCTGGAAGTACGCGAACAGCCCGCCCGCGATGCCGGCGTAGAACGAGCCGATCATGAAGGCCATGATCTTGGCGGTGCCGGGGTTGATCCCCATCGCGGCGGCAGCCCGGTCATTGTCCCGCACGGCGATCAGTGAGCGTCCGTGTTTGGTCCGCAGCACGTTGCGCCACAGCAGGCCCATAACAACCAGCACCGGCAGAATCAGGTAGTACCACACGAAATTGTGGTTAAAGAACGTGGCCTTGACCCCGAACACCTGCACCTGCGGCAGGCTGATCGCGCCCCCCTGCGCCAGCAGCGGCGTGTGCCCCACGCCCCACTCGAAGATGATCTGGAAGGCGAGGGTGGCAACCGCTAAATACAGGTATTTGAGGCGGAGGCTGGGCAGGCCAACAAAGGTGCCGACCAGCGCGCCCGCCAGTCCACCAATCGGAATGGCGAGGAAGAAGGGGAGGTTGAGCCGCGTGGCCGCCAGTGCCGTGGCGTACGCCCCCACGCCCATGAACGCCGCCTGCCCGATGTTGATCAGGCCGGTGTATCCGGTGGTGATGTTCAGGCCGATCACCGCCACCGCGTAGATCATGATCATGTTCACGTCGCGCAGCATGGTCTTGGGCAGGATCAGCGGCAGCAGCAGCAAAAGGCCGATCAGCACGATCAGGCTCAGTTGCTCGGCATAGGTGGCGAAGATCGTCTGGTCCTGCCGGTACTTGGTGCGGTAATTGCCGGTCTGGGTAAAGCGGGAGGCGGGCATCAGCGCACGCCCTTCGTGGGTCTCACTCTCAAGCCGCTTGCCACCATGCCGGACCTATACACGCTCGATCTCCTTCGTACCAAACAGCCCGTAAGGGCGGATCAGCAGCACGATGATCAGGATGATGAAGGGAAACACCTCGCGGGTGCCGCCCCCCGGCACGACGCCGTCCAGATAGCCCGCCGAGAGGTTTTCCAGAATGCCGATCAGCATGCCGCCCACGATGGCCCCGATTACGCTGTCCAGACCGCCCAGGATCACCACCGGAAAGACCTTGAGACCAATGCCTGCCAGACCGCCCAGCGTCAGTCCGCTCATCAGGCCCAGGATCACGCCCGCCGCCGCCGCCGTGAGGCCCGCCGCCGCCCAGGCCAGTGCGAACACGCGCTCCACGCTGGTGCCGACGCTCATGGCCGCCATCTGGTCATCGGCCACGGCGCGCATGGTGATGCCCAGGGTGCTTTTGTTGAAGAAGTAGGTGAAGCCGCCAAGCAAGGCCAGCGCCATCAACACGCCCGCGATCTGGGTCTTGGACAGCGGCAGGCCGAACAGTTCGATGCCCTGCCCGGTCAGCAATGCAGGGCGCTCAAAGCCGAAGGTTCCCGCGCCGTAGGGCGTCAGGTGAATCAGGCCGTCGATCACGCTGCTCAGGCCAATGGTGACCATGATGACCGCGATAATCGGCTGGCCCACCATGCGCCGCAGAAACACGCGCTCGATCAGCATGCCCAGCAGGAAGGTGGTGAGCATGGCGATCAGCCCGGCCAGCCAGAAATTGACGCCCCGCTGGGTCAGTGCGAAGGCGATAAACGCCCCGGTGGCGATGATCTGCCCGTGCGCGAAGTTGATCACGCGGCTGGACTTGTAGATCAGCACGAAGCCCAGCGCGGCCAGGGCATAGACGCTGCCGATCACGACGCCCGCGATCAGCAGTTGTGGGAGTAAGTCCACTCAGACCTCCTTTTGGGACGGGGTGATGGGGATGTGGTGTTGGGTTGGCAGTTTTCTGGGGTGGGTCCCACGGTTTAACCCCTCTGCTTCGCAGCTCTGCGAGTCCGGCCTCTCGGGCCACCTCTCATTAGAAGGGAGGCAAGAGTCTCGGAATTGCCCGGCCAGCAGCGCACTCCTGGCTCCCCTCAAGGGGAGCTGGCGGCGACGCCGACTGAGGGGTTTGCGTGGGAGCCACCAACTCACACCGTCCAAAACCATCACGCCCCCACCCGCGCCGCTGCCACTCCAGATCGCGGAACCGCCCGCTCCATCCCCGGTACGCGATAAACAACCACAGCCGTCTCCACCCTCTGCGTCTGCCCGTCCTGGTATTTGAACGTCGCCTCCACCCGCACAGATTCGGAGCCGTCGTAGAGAGCGGCAACAATGGGCGCGTACTTCTCGCGGATCAGCTTGCGCCGGACCTTGCCGGTGCGCGTCAACTCATCGTCGTCGGCGTCGAGCAGCTTGTACAGCAGCACAAAACGGGCGACTCGCTCATGGGGTTCCAGTCGCCCATTCGCCTCCTCCACCTCTTTCAGGATCAGCTCAGCCAGTTCTGGCTTGCTGCTCAGGTCCATGTACGTGCTGTAGGCAATCTGGCGTTTCTCGGCCCACTGCCCGGCGGTCAGGGGGTCCACGTTCAGGAAAGCCGTGACCTCGTGCTGGCCGTCGCCAAAGGCCACTGCCTCCTTGATATAAGGGCTGAATTTCAGGCGGTTCTCAATGAACTGCGGGCTGAAGGTTTCGCCGTTCGCCGTCTTCATCACGTCGCTCAGGCGGTCAATGACCTGAAGGTGGCCTTCGGGGGTCAGGCGTCCGGCGTCGCCGCTGTGCAGCCAGCCGTCACGAATCGTCTCGGCGCTGGCGTCGTCGCGCTTGTAATAGCCCGCCACCACGGCGGGGCTGCGGCTGAGGATCTCGCCCTCGTCGGTAATTCGGACCTCGCCGCCAGGGAGGATCTTGCCCACGGTGTCAAAGCGCACGTCGCCGTCGCGGTGGACGTAGGCGATGCCGATGTTCTCGGTCTGGCCGTAAATCTGCTTCAGGTTCACGCCGAGGCCGTGGTAAAAGCGGAATACGTCCGGCCCCAGCGCCGCGCCGCCGGTATAAGCGCGTTTGAGGCGCAGAAAGCCCAGTTGATCCAGCAGCGGACGGGTCAGCCCCCAGTACGCCAGCCACTTTTTGAAGCCCGCCGCGCCACTCGCCTTTTTCCCGCTCAGGCTGGCGTCGGCGGCGTCGGTACTCCATTGCAGGAGCTTGCGATACAGCGCCCGGTTGGGGCCGTAACTCTCCTGCATCCGAATGAACATGCTGCTCTGAATGCCCTCCCACACGCGCGGCGGGGCGAACATGAAGTGCGGGCCGATCTCCACCAGATCGCTCATGGCCGTCTCGTTGCTCTCGGGGAAGTTGACCGTCACGGCATTGGCGAGGGCCACCGCCACCGTCATCATCTGCTCGCCGATCCAGGCCATCGGCAGGAAGGACAGGTAATCGTCGCCAGGATTTAACGGGTCCACCTCGCCTAGCGCTTTGCCCATATACAGCAGATTGCGGTGGGACAGCATGGCCGCCTTGGGGTTCCCGGTGGTGCCAGAGGTGAGGCTGAAGTGGCACACGTCGTCGGGTTTGCCCAGCGCGGCCTCGCGGTCAAAGACTCGGGCCGCCTCGGGCCGCCCCAGTTCCAGCAGTTCCTCAAAGGAAATGAACCAGTCGTCGCCCGCGTGCTTGCTCATGCCGCGCCCGTCCTCGTAAATCACCTTGCGGATGTGGGGAAGGCTGGCACGGTGGTCCAGCAGCTTGTCCACCTGCTCCTCGTCCTCGGCCAGCACCACCACGGCGTCGGTGTAGTCCAGCACGTAACGGGCTTCCTCGGACGAACTGCTCTGGTACACGCCCACGCTGACGGCTCCCAGCGCCTGTACGCCAATTTCCATAAAGACCCAGGCAGGAATGTTGTCGGCCATCACGGCGACTTTCTCCCCGCGCACGATGCCGAGTTTGTGCAGCCCGGCGGCCACCTGCTGAGCCCGCGTCAAATATTCCGCGTATGTCGTCTCGTTCCAGATGCCGTATTCCTTATGGCGCAGGGCCACGGCTTTCGGCGTCTGGGCCGCACGTTTTGCAAGGAGCCGGGGAATGGTCAGCTCAGTAACATCCCCGACGTCGTAGGGGGTCACGCGCCCACCGCCTGCTGTTCTTCCGCAACACCCGTATACGCCTCAATCACACGCGGATCGGCACTGACCTCTTCAGGCTTACCGCCCGCGATCAACTGGCCGAAATCCAGCACGTACACGCGGTCACTGATGTCCATGACCACGCCCATATCGTGTTCAATTAAAACGATGGTGATGCCCTGCTCGCGCTGGATGTCCAGAATGAAGCGCACCATGTCTTCCTTTTCCTCCACGTTCATGCCCGCCATCGGCTCGTCGAGCAGCAGCAACTGGGGCGCGAGGGTCAGGGCGCGGGCCACCTCCACCCGCTTCTGGATGCCGTAGGCCAGCGTGCCGACGGGGTGGGCGCGGTGTTCCTCCAGCTCCATGAAGTCGATGATGCGCTCCACGTAGGCGCGGTTCTCGGCCTCCTGACGGCTGGCGCGGCCATAGAAGATCAGGCTGTCCAGCAGGCCGTAACGCAGGTGCGTGTGCCGGGCCAGCAGCAGGTTTTCCACCACGCTGAGGCCCCGGAACAGCTCCAGATTCTGAAAGGCGCGGGCAATGCCGTAACTGGTGACCACGTTGGGTGCGGCGCGGCTCAGGTCATGGGAACCGAAGGTAATACGGCCTTTTGTCGGGTGGTAAAAGCCGCTGATGCAGTTCAGCAGACTGGTCTTCCCTGCCCCGTTCGGCCCGATGATGCTGACGATCTCGCCCGGCGGCACGGTCAGGCTCGCGTCGGTCAGCGCGTTGAGGCCGCCGAAGGTGAGGGTCACTCCGTGAACTTCGAGTTGGGGAGTTGAAGGCTGTGACATGACACCTCGCGTGAAGGAACCTGAGAACAGCGTCTGACAGAACAGAGGATGAGCAAAGCGAAGATTGTCGGTGAAGTGATTATGGGCGTATGGCTCAGGCTGTGAATGTGTATTTGTCTAGACGCTTATTACCCAAATGAGAGATCGGGGCTGATCTGTCTAGACCATTTAGAGCAAATGCTGAGGGTCAATCCTCAGACTGGGCTGATTCTATCCCCCACCTTCCCCCTGCCAGAGGCTCCGCCGTGAAAACGCCACTGACCCCTCTCGAACCCGTTCTGCGCGCCCTGCACATCCACAAAAAACGTCCGGCCATCGAGTCGGGCGGGAAAACATGGAGTTTCGCAGAGCTGGCAGACCGCACTGCCCGCCTCGTCACGCTGCTGCGGGAAAATGGTCTGCGGCCCAGCACCCATGCCCTGCTGATTTCTCCCAACACGCCGGATGCGCTGCTGGCCTTTCTCGCCGTTCCGCTGGCCGGAGGCGTCATCGTGCCCCTGAATCCCGCCTTCAGCGACGAGGCACTGCGCTTTCTGGCGGGCCACGCCGATCCGGTGGTGGCGCTGGTGGACACAGGCTGTCTAGCGCGTGTGGCCGAGCGGCTGGGCGAACTCAACATCCTCATCATTGAAATCGGAGACGCTTCTGATCTGGGCGCGAGGCTGAGTGCCGTCTCCCCCGCTCCTCTTGAAGTTCCGTCCACGTTGGACGAGGATTCGCCCATCAGCATCAATTACACCAGCGGCACCACCAGCGATCCCAAGGGCGTGATGGTCACGCACCGCAATGCCTATATCAACCTCAGCAACCTGCTGTACCACCTGAACCTGCGGCCCGGCAGCGTGTACCTGCATGCCCTGCCGCTGGCGCACGGCAACGGCTGGGGCAGCGCCTGGGCGGTGACGGCGGCGGGCGGCACCCATGTGATGCTGGGCGGCGACGAGACACCTGAGCTGAGGCGGGCACTCATGACACGCGGGATCACGCATCTGTTCGCCTCGCCCGCCATCCTGACGCCGCTCTCGGATTCCGCTGCGCCCATGACCCTGCCGCGCCCGGTGCGGCTGCTGATGGCCGGAACGCTCCCGCCGCCGCGTCTGCTGGAACAGCTTCAGGCGCAGGGTTTTCAGGTGCTGCACGGCTACGGCCTGACGGAAACCAATGCGGTCATGACCGTCAGCGAACTGGACTCAGAGGAAGGCGACACCCGCATCCTGTCCCGCCAGGGTCACCCGATGATGTTCGGCGGTCAGGTGCGCGTGGTGGCAGAGGACGGGCAGCAGGTTCCCGCCGACGGCTTCACCCCTGGCGAGATCGTCATTCGGGGCAATCAGGTCATGAAAGGCTACTACAGGAACCGCGCGGCCACCCGGCGGGCGCTGGACGGCGGCTGGCTGCATACCGGCGATCTGGCGGTGGTTCATCCCGATGGGCGGGTGGACATTCTGGACCGGGCGGGCGACCTGCTGACCATCGGCGGCCAGAGCGTCTCCAGCGCGCAGATCGAGGCCGTGCTGTACCGCCATCCCAGCGTGCGCGAGGCCGTGGTGGTGGCCGCACATCCGCAGCCGGACCAGACCTGCGCGGTGGCCTTCGTCACCCTGCACCCCGGCGCGGGCGTGCGCGGCGAGGAACTGCGCGGGTTTTGCGCCCCACATCTGCCCGAATACGCCCTGCCTGGCCATGTCCACCTCGTTGCAGAGCTGCCCAAGACGGCCAGCGGCAAGGTGCTGAAGCATGTGCTGCGGGCGCAGGCGCAGGAAACGCAGACGCGGGAAACACAGGTGCGGGAACCGCAGATGCGGGAAAGGTGAATCTGGCTACGCCCTGCGGCTAGACCAGCTCTCCCACAGGCTGCGCCAGCTCCCGCAGCCGCTCACCCAGCTCCGCCGTCACGCCTTTAATGCCGCCCTGCGCTTCGATGGGCGGGCCGAAACGCACGATCCAGCGTTTGCCTTCGCGGCAGATGCCAGCGGGCAGGATCGGGGCGCGGGCCTTGGCGGCAATCAAGGCCACACCGCCCTGGAGGGCCGGGCCGCCGCGCGTTCCCTGCGGGAAGATGCCCACCGTGCCGTTGTTCTTGAGGATTCGCACCGCCATCCGCACGGCCCCCAGATCATTGCCCGAACGGTCAATGGGAAAGCTCCCGCCCGTGCTGATGATCCAGCCGATCACGGGGACGAACAGCTCTTTTTTTGCCATGAACTGCACCAGGCGGCCCGGCGGCAGGGAGCGGGCCACCATGAACGGATCAAGGCCGGAACGGTGGTTGGCCGCGACCACCAATGGCGTGCCGGGCGGCGGCACATGCTCGCGCCCGTGGACTTCCAGGTGTGCGCCGCTGAGCATCACGGGCAGGTAGGTCAGCGCCAGCACGGCGCGGTAGACCCGTGGATCGGCGGCGGGCGGCGCGGCTTCGGGGGCAGCGGCTTGCGGCCCGCCGCCACGTCTGGAACTGGAGCCGGAAAGATCGGGACGGGCGGCGTCGCTCATGAGGGCAGGATACGCCCAGACTAAGGGGGCTGGCCCTTTACTTTTGCTGGCCCCGCTCTAGCCTTGGGCCATGAAGATCGCAGTGATCGGTGCGGCGGGCGGTGTGGGCCGCCGGGTGGTGGCGCAGGCCGCCAAAGCAGGACATGAGGTTTCGGCGCTGGTGCGCCGCGAGGAGCAGGCCGACATGGTGTCCCTTTACGGCGCAAAACCCGTCATGGGCGATCTGGAGGGCGACTGGCAGGCGGTGCTGGACGGCTCAGACGTAGTGGTCTGGGCCGCAGGCGGCGGCGCGGGCGGCAATTATCAGGCCATCGACGGCGAGGCCCTGGGGCGCGTGGCCGACACCCTGGCGGAGCGCGGCCCGAAGCGGCTGATCGTGGTCAGCAGCATGGGCGTGGACCGCCCGGAGCAGATGCCGCCCTTTTTGCAGCAGGTGCTGAAGGTCAAGGCGCAGTCGGACGGCCATGTGCAGCAAAGCGGTCTGGACTGGACCATCGTGCGCCCTGGCGGCCTGACCGACGAACCTGGCAGCGGCAGAGTCACGGTGGGCGGGCAGGTAGAAGGCGGCATGATCCCGCGCGACGACGTGGCGAGCGTGGTCCTGGCCTGTCTGACTGACCCGTCCACGGCGGGCAAGACCTTCGAGATGGTGGCCGGAGAGCAGGGCATTTCAGACGCGATAGCCAGCCTGTAAATCCTATTCCCGGGAAGTGGGCGAGCCTTCCAGCCACCAGCGCAGAAAAGCCGGGAAACGCTCCGCCCACGCGGCCTCGTCGTGCCAGTGGTCCGCCCCGATGGTGACGTGAACTTCACGCACTCTAGGTTTCAGGCGGGCAGCAAGATCGTGGGTCAGCGCCACCATCTCTGCCGCACCCTTCAGAGAAGCGGCCTCGCGGTCCCCCATGTCGAGCCAGACGCGGGACTGTGGGGCCGGGCGGTTTTCCATCCAGCGCAGCAACTCGAAATCGGCAGGAAAGATGGCCGGGCTGAAGACGCCCAGCGTGGCGAACTCGGCGGGAGCGCGCAAGCCGCCGTACAGCGTGACGAGGCCGCCAAAGGATGACCCGGCCAGAGCTGTCTGCGGAGCCATGCCGAAACGCTCGGCCAGCGCGGGCTTGAGCGTGTCTGCAATCCAGTCCAGATACTCGTCCGCCCCAGAGTTGAAATCATTCATCTCGAAGTGAAACGGCGCGTAACGGCGGCTGCGCTCGTCGTTCACGCTCAGAGCAGCGATCAGGCAGGGATGGCCCTCATCGGCCAGGGCTTGGGCAGCCTCAACGACGCTCCAACTCTGCCCGGCGAAGGTGGAAGCCTCGTCATACACGTTCTGGCCGTCGTGCATGATCAGCAGCGGCAAGGGCGGCGTGGATGCTTCGGGCCACCATAGCCGTACAATCTGCTCGCCCCAGGGCGCTGCCAGCGTCAATTCCTCGCGCGGCGGGGCCGAGGCGGAAGGCCGTCCTCTGCCCTGTCGAGTGTCCTGCCAGCCCTCCAGTTGGAGCTGAATTTCCATATCGCCGTGGACAACAGCTTTATGGGCAGGGGTGCGGCCTCCCCACACGTCGCCCTCTTCCGTGGCCTGCTCGTCATGCGATACGCGGACCTTGACCCCCAGCAACGCGCCCTCGGGCAGATCGGCGTCCAGTACGGCTCTGTTTCCCGAACGCTCGAAGGTCCAGCCTGCCGGGTCATTGCCCCACTTCCGGTGATCCCCAGTCAGGAACAGGACGCCATGCGGCATGTTCGGCGGCAACTCTGGAATCACGAAACGGACCTGGGCCATAACTCAGCTTAGGGGCTGAACGGCACGAGATGCGACTGATGCGCCTCCCGCCCGTCAGGTAAAGTAGGCGATATCCCTGGCCTCCCCCCGAGAAGCAGACCCCCGCCCGCGTTAAGCCGCCGTCAGCTTGCGTGAGGTTGGTGTCAGCGCACCGGGAGTACGCTCTGGGAGTGACATAGACACGGTAGACCGCTGGCCCAGACCGCCCGCTACAGCTTCAGAAAGCACTTGCCTTGACTTCTTAAACTTGATATACTTGCACTCAAGTTTCCTGGCAGATCCATCAGTACATGCCACCGGAGACCTCCTCTTTCCACTGACCTGCAAGGGCCAAAGGAGTTCCGCATGCCCACCGACAAGACCCAAAGCACCAGCCTGAATCTCCCCAAAATTGTCCCCGTCTGCCCGGTTCGCGGCAGCGTGATCTACCCCACGATGGTGCAGCACATCGACGCCAGCCGTTCTATCTCTATCAACGCCATCGAGGCCGCCATGAACGCCGAGAAGGTCATCCTGATCGTGTCCCAGAAGGACAAGGACGTGGATGATCCCAAGGGCGCGGACCTGTACGACACCGGCACCGCCTGCAATGTGCTGCGCGTCCGCAAGAACCCCGACGGCACCGTGCAGATGCTGGTCAGCGCCGTGGCCCGCGTCAAGGTGGGCAAGTACACCGAGGGCGATTACCTGCGCGCCAGCATCACCGAGTTGCCCGCACCCGCCGACAACCCCGTGGAGTTGCAGGCCCTGAGCCGCGAACTGCGCGAACGCTTCGACGTGATCGCCGGAAACGGCAAGATCAGCAGCGAGAGCGTGCAGACCATCAACGGCAAGGACGACGTGGGCGAGATGGCCGATCACATCGCCTTCAACCTGGATTTCAAGCTGGAGGACAAGCAGGCGCTGCTGGAAGCCGTGCGCCTCACGGACCGCATCCGCACGCTGCTGACGCTGCTGGACACCGAGCAGGAAGTGCAGGCGGTGCAGGCCAAGATCCGCGCGCAGGTTAAAGACGAGATCGACAAGAACCAGCGCGAGTACTACCTGCGTGAGCAGATGAAGGTCATCCAGAAAGAGTTGCAGGGCGGTGAAGACGGTGAGGAAGGCGATGAGGCCGAGCAGTTCCGCACCAAGATCGACGCGCTGGAGCTGAAGCCCGACGTCAAGAAGGAAATTGACCGCGAGGTCAACCGTCTGGCCCGGATGCACCCCGACGCCGCCGAGGCCAGCGTGATCCGCACCTACCTGACCTGGGTCACGGAACTGCCGTGGAACACCCGCAGTGAGGACCGCCTGGAAGTCGAGGAAGCCGCGCAGGTGCTGGACGAGGACCACTACGGTCTGGAGAAGGTCAAGGACCGCGTGCTGGAATTCCTGGCCGTGCGCCGCTTGCGTAAAGAGCGTGCCGAGCGCGGCGAGCTGAGCGCCGAGGACGTCAACAAGGGGCCGATCCTGGTCTTCACCGGGCCTCCCGGCGTCGGGAAAACCAGCATCGCGCAGAGCATCGCCAAGGCGCTGGGCCGCCAGTACGTGCGGATTGCGCTGGGCGGCGCACGCGACGAGTCCGATATTCGCGGCCATCGCCGCACCTACATCGGCGCGATGCCGGGCCGCCTGATCCAGGGCCTGCGCACCGCCGGAACCAAGAACCCGGTGATCCTGCTGGACGAGGTGGACAAGCTGGGCAGCTCGTATCAGGGCGATCCGAGTGCAGCGCTGCTGGAAGTGCTGGACCCCGCGCAGAACCAGAACTTCACCGATCACTACCTGGGCGTGGCCTTCGACCTGAGCGAAGTGATGTTCATCGCCACCGCCAACTACCCCGAGCAGATTCCCGCCGCACTGATGGACCGCATGGAAGTGATCGACTTCTCCAGCTACATCGAGCAGGAGAAGCTGGAAATCGCCAAGCGCTACCTGATGCCCCGCCAACTGACGCAGAACGGCCTGAAGCCCAATCAGATCAGCTTTACCGACGCTGCGCTGGAACGGCTGATCAGCCACTACACCCGTGAGGCCGGGGTCCGCAACCTGGAACGCGAGATCGGCACGGTGGCCCGCAAGGTGGCCCGCCGGATTGCCACCGGGGACGTCAAGCGCGTCAAGGTGACCGACAAGGAGCTGGAGCGCTACCTGGGCCAGGCCCGTCACACCCCCGAAACCGAGAACCGCGAGGACATGGTGGGCGTGTCCACCGGGATGTTCTACACCCCCGTCGGCGGCGACATCCTGTTCGTGGAAACCTCGATCATGCCCGGCAAGGGACTGGTGTTGACCGGACAGCTCGGCGACGTGATGAAGGAGTCGGCCCGCGCCGCCCTGACCTACATCAAGAGCAACGCCGAACGCTTCCACATCGACCGCGCTCGCATTGAGGACTCCGAGATCCACGTCCACGTTCCCGCCGGAGCCATTCCCAAGGAAGGCCCCAGCGCAGGCGGCGCGATGGTGACCAGTCTGATCAGCGCCCTGACCGGCATCCCCGCCCGCCACGACGTCGCCATGACCGGCGAGATGACCCTGACCGGACGCTACCTGCCCATCGGTGGTCTGAAGGAAAAGGTGCTGGGTGCGCGCCGTGCGGGCATCAAGCACATCATCATGCCCAAGGCCAACGAGCCGGACCTGCGCGACATTCCCACCCACCTGCGTTCCAGCGTGCGCTTCCACCCCTGCGAAACGGTGGATCAGGTGCTGGACGTGGCCCTGGTGGGCGGCCTGAAGGCTTTGGAAACCCCGCGTGGCAACGAGGCATCCACCCCCACCCCACCCGCCAAACGCCGTGCCGCCCGGCGTGGACCGGGAGCCAGCGCTTAACCCCCAGACAACTTTTGGAGTCTCAGGCCCCTGCTTCGGCGGGGGTTTTTTTGTGCAGTCCCTGTGGCGGTCACACCCTGCCATGACACCCCGCCGCGTGCAACAGCCGCCTGCCCGCTATCCTGTCCAGTAATGAGTGGGCCACTGACTTTCCTGGTCGCCAGTCCTCACCTGCACGGCGAGGTCTTTGGCGGCACCGTCATCCTGTTGCTGGAACATGACGCGAAAGGCGCGATGGGATTGATCGTCAACGCGCCGACGCCCCAGCCCGTCTCCGAGCTGATGGCCGGGGCCGAGGGACAGGACACCCCGGCATGGCTGGGCGGCCCGGTGGACCCCACGCTGGGCTGGTGCCTGTACCCGGACGCGCTGGAACTGGACGGCGAGATGGAGCTGGTGCCGGGCCTGAACGTGTCCAGCAGCCTGGACGTTCTGCACGCCGTGATGGAAAGCGGACAGCGCTACATGCTGGTGCTGGGCTACGCGGGCTGGAGCGCCGGGCAGCTCACCGAGGAAGCGCGGGCCGGGGCCTGGGTCTGGGTGGAGCAGGACACCCCGGAATTGCTGTGGGACATTCCAGCAGCAGGTCGCTGGAGCGAGGCCCTGCGGCGTCTGGGCGTGATTCCCAGCACCATCATGCCGGGCGGGGCGCAGGCCTGAGGGCGCGTTGGGGTCAATCTCCGCTGCATTGCCGGATGCCCCGGTCACCGTGCTGCAATTGAAAACGCGCCCGCCTCCAGCTAAGAGACAGGCGCGTTTCTAGTTTGAATCCTCAGTCCATGGCCAGGGCCATGTCGTGCTGCTGCACGTTGGCCCCGATGCCGCGCAGACGCTCGGCCAGACGCTCGTAACCCCGGTTCAGGTACTGCACGCCGTCGATGACGGTTTCGCCCTCGGTGGTCAGGGCGGCGATGAACAGAGCCGCCCCGGCGCGCAGGTCAGCGGCCTTGACCGGGGCCGCGTGCAATTTTGCGCCCTGAATGACCTGCGTGTAGCCGCTGACGGTAATGTTCGCGCCCATGCGGTGCAGTTCAGCGACGTGGGTCAGGCGGTCCGGGTACACCGGGTCCTGCACGACGCTGGTACCAGGAACGGTGGCGAGCAGGGCGCTCATCTGCGGTTGCAGATCGGTGGGAAAGCCGGGGAAGCTCTGGGTGGTCACATTTACCGGCTTCAGCTCCGTCCCGGTGGCGTCCACGATCAGGGTGTTACCGTCCTCGGTGATCACGACGCCCATTTCCTGCAATTTGGCGGTCACGGCGCGCAGGTGATCGGGGCGCACGTTGCGGACCCGCAGCTTGCAGCGGTTGGCGGCGGCCAGCATCATGAACGTTCCGGCCTCGATGCGGTCAGGAATCACCGTGTACGAACCGCCGCGCAGGGCAGCGACGCCGCGCACGGTGATGGTGTTGGTCCCCGCGCCCGTGATGTCCGCGCCCAGTGAATTCAGGAACTCCACCATGTCCACCACATCGGTGTCGATGCTGGCGTTGTCCAGCACCACCACGCCGTCGCCCAGCGCAGCGGCCAGGATGGCGTTGTGGGTGCCGCCCACGGTCAGCAGCTCAAAGACGAAATGCCCGCTCAGACTGCCTTCGCGCCGCGCGTCGAAGTTGCCGCCGTCCTCGGTCATGGTCACGCCCAGCGCGCGGAACGCTTTGACATGCTGGTCCACCGGGCGCGGTCCCCAGGCGCAGCCGCCCGGCATGCTGACGGTGGCCTGCCCGGCACGGGCCAGGATCGCGCCCATCACGATAAAGCTGGCGCGCATCTTGCTGACCAGCGCGTAAGGGGCGTCGGTGTTGAGGATCTCGGGCGTGTACAGTTCCAGGCTGTTGTCCCCCACCCACTTGTGCTGCGTCCCCAGGTGCGCCATCAGGTCCAGAATGGTGTACACGTCGCTCAGACGCGGAATACCGTGCAGGGTCACCGGCTCGCAGCTCAGCAGGGTGGCGACGATCACCGGCAGGGCAGCGTTCTTGCTGTGTTGAACGGTAATTTCGCCGCTGAGCGCGCGGCCACCCTTGATGTGCAGTGGGGTTAATTGCATGGGAGTTCATCCTCTTGGAAGCGAAGTGGGAAGGTTCAGACAACAGCAAACCGGGACAGTCTAATGGAGTGACGGAAAGTTCACCAAATCTGGGTCCACAGGTGTATCTTACACATCTTGCTCACTGTACGTCTACTCTCTGTCTACTCCTTTCCTCTATACACGTGGATCTCCCCCCATCCCCTGAGCATGATGTTGAGGTGAGTGCCCCCCCATGCTACGCTCGGCCCACGGTCCGCCGCATCCCCGTTCTGACCCGTTTTCATGGTCAGCCCCGCGCGGCCCACACCAGGAGAGGCATGCCCAAAAAGGAACGCAAACGCTTGCAGGTGGTCATCAGTGACGAGCAGGACGCGCTGCTGACACGCACCGCCTACGAGCTGTCCAGTCCCGAACGCCTGATCAGCAAGAGCGAGGTCGTGCGGCTGGCCATCGAAAAGATCGCCCGCGAACTCGGCGAGGGACCCCAGGCCGGACAGATCGACGAGTACCGCGCCATTCTGGGCAGCTCGGGGGCCAGGGACGAGGACTGAACCATCCGGGCAGGGCAGGCAAGGCGTGGAGGAAACCGTTCCCCACGCCTTTTTTGAGGCCATCTTCTTCGGTAAGGAGGCATCATGACTGACCCGCCCCATTCCCGCGCGTGGTACGCCCGACTGGCCCGAGAGCTGGGCGGCTGCCGTCATCCGTGGAGCCGCGTGCTGGACGGCCCGAACCCGGAGTTGACCTTTGACGCGCTGCTGATGGAACACCTGCGCCCAGACACCCGCGTGCTGGAGGCAGGTTGTGGTCATGGCTCCGACGCGGCGCGTTTCGGCAGTCAGTGCGCGCGGTGGGCAGCCTACGACTGGGTGCCGGAAATACTGAGGCTGGCGCGGGAGAATGCTCCGGCAGCCGAATTCCACCTGTGGGACGGCAAGGGCGAGGTGCCCACGGATTTACGCGGCCCCTTCAATCTGATCGTGTCGCGCCGGGGGCCGACTTCGGTGATCGGTCATCTGAACGCTGTGGCCGCGCCGGACGCCCATTTTTTGTACGTGGGGCCACGGCTGGACGTGCCTCGTGTGCCGGAGCGGCTGGCGGCAGTGGGCTGGGCCATGCTAGGCGAATGGCGCGTGTCTGTGCGGGCGTGGATACCGTCGTGGGCCGACTGGCAGACCCGCTGTGAGTTCATGGGCGAGACCGCCAGCCGCGCGGCCTGGGACGCACACGCTGGCGCACGGGGCATGCCTTACCAGGAGGAACGGTACGTGGTGCTGGCAGGGCGGGATTGAGCGTGGGGAATGTCAGCCTCTTCCCTGTTCGCCATAGCCCTAGCCCTGCCCACCATAACTCGCACCTGTGAAATACAGACCGTGGGCAGGGACATTCGCGCCCGCCTGCGCCCGCTGACGGGAGGCCAGGATTGCGGCTACCGCGTCCGCCTCCAGTTTGCCCGCGCCGACGAGCAACAGCGTGCCCACCAGCCCGCGTACCATGTGGCGCAGAAAACTCTGGCCCGCGACGTGGATTTCCCAGACGGAACTGCCGGGCACCACACTCAGGCCACGCAGTTCCCGCACCGTCTGGCGGTCCTCCTGGGTGGCGAAGGCGGCGAAGTCATGGGTGCCGGTCAGGCTGGCGGCGGCGGCGTTCATGGCCTCCGCGTCCAGTTCACCTCGCACATGCAGGGCGCGGCCCTCCCACAGGGGGTGTCGGTGCGGCGTTCGCAATACGCGGTACACGTAGCGCCGCTCGGCACATGAAAAACGGGCGTGAAAGCCCGGCGGGGCCTGTGCAGCGTCCAGCACGGCCAGCGTCGGCGGCAGATGGGCGTTCAGCGCCCGCGCCAGCCGGGGCAGGGGCACGCCAAAGCCCTGGGGCACGTCCATATGCACCGGCATGGCCTCGGCGTGGACTCCGGCGTCGGTGCGTCCGGCGGCGACAGGACGAAACTCAGCAGACGTCAGGTGCTGAAATGCCCCCTGTAACGTGTCCTGCACGCTGGGGACGCTGGCCTGCGACTGCCATCCGGCGTAGGCCGCGCCGTCCCAGCCGACGGTCAGCCGCAGACGGATGTGGCCCGCTGGCGGAACATAGCTGCGGCGGGTATCGGTCATGGCGCACAGAGTAACGCCAGCGCGTCTCATGGAAATCTGGCACGAGTTGGTATGCTTTCCGGCGTGAAGAACGTCCTGTGCGCCGCGCTCTGTGGCCTGACCCTGAGCGGCCTGATGTTGACTGGCTGGGCGGGGGCCGCCACCTCGTACCGGGTCAGATCCGGCGATACCCTGGGCCAGATCGCGGCCCGCGCGGGCCTCAGCGTGGGGCAGGTGCAGGCGGCCAATCCGAAATTGCGAGGTAAGACAGGGGTGCAGGCAGGCTGGGTACTGACCCTCCCCGCGCGGCCCGGCGCGGCCACCCAGTACCGCGTGAGGTCCGGCGACAGCCTGAGCGTGATCGCCAAGCGGTACAACGTCTCGCTGTCCCAGTTGTTCAGGGCCAATCCGCGCTACGCGGGTGGCAAACCGGTTCAGGTGGGCGCGCTGGTCAAGATTCCGGCACGCACGGTGACGGCCAGTTCCACGCGCACCCCTGCCGCCACGGTCCGCACCGCCAGCACTTCCAGCCGCGCGGGCGGGTGGCTCTGGCCGCTGGGCAGCTACAACACCATCAGCAGCGGCTACGGCGAGCGAACGCTGGAAGGCGACTCCGAGATGCATTACGGCGTGGACATCGTGGCTCCGCTGGGCACCCCCGTCCGGGCGGCCCGCAGCGGGCGGGTGCTGGAATCACGCCCCGACTTCGAGCGCGGCTGGGGCTGGACCGTGGTGATCGAACACCCGGACGGCTGGATCACCCGGTATGCCCACCTGAGCGTCAACCTGATCAGGAAAGGCGAACTGGTCAGCCGGGGGCAGACGATAGGCCGGGTGGGCAACACGGGCCGCAGCACCGGGCCACACCTGCATTTCGGCACCTACCTGCGCTGGGATCCGCGCAATCCGCTGGGACTGTACTGAGGACTGGAACGGTGAAAAGGGTGCATTACGCAGAAGCGCGCGGAGACGGGGCCGAAGCCTTGCTGCGTGGGTTTTTAGGAGGTCTGCTGAACTGCCCCGGTTTCCTGGGCGCGGAATTGCTGGGCAGTCCGGGGCAGCCGGGCCTGTATCTGGTGGCGAGCCGCTGGGCCACAGAAGTGCCGGAACTGAGCGTGCCGGGCGGCGTGAAGGCGTGGAGCTTTGAGGTTCTGACCGAAGCCTAGCCTAGCCAGACGATGCCACAAGTTGACCGAGGCGCTGGCTGAGGCTGACAGGTCAGGGCCGGGTGCCGGGTTAACCAGCCGCCCTAAACCTCTGGCAGATAGCCCTCAACCTGTTCCAGCAGGTCGCGCGCCGTCAGATCGAGACGCACCGGGGTCACGCTGATCATGCCACTCTGCACCGCGCCGTAATCGGTGCGCTCGTCCTGGGCGTCCTCGGCGCGGCTCACTCCGGCCACCCAGTGGTAATCGCGGCCCTCGGGGTCCTGGCGGGTGACCACACTGTCCTCCCAGCGGTGGTGCCCCACGGCGGTCACGCGCACCTCCAGAGCCGGGCGGCTGGGAAAGTTGACGTTCAGCAGCGTGCGCGGCGGCAGACCGTGGACCAGCACCTGCCGGGCCAGTTTCGCGGCGTAGGCGGCCCCGGCAGCAAAATCGTACTCGCCGTCCGGGCCACTCTGCTGGCTGAAGGCGATGCTCGGCAGCCCCAGCGACAGCCCCTCGATGGCCGCCGCCACCGTGCCTGAGTGCGTCAGATCGTCGCCCAGATTGGGGCCGAGGTTGATGCCGCTGACCACCAGATCAGGCCGTCCCAGCAGATGCACGCCCAGCACCACACAATCGGCAGGGGTGCCGTCCACCCGGTAGGCGGGAATCTCGCCAAAGCCCGCCGCCGCCGTGTGCTTGAACCGCAGAGGGCGGCGGATGGTGATGCCGTGACCCACGGCGGACTGCTCGACATCGGGGGCAACCACCGTGACATCGGCGAATTCACTCATGGCCAGGGCCAGCGCCTTGATGCCCGGCGAGAAGATACCGTCGTCGTTGGACACCAGGATATGGCTTCTTTTCCCATTCATGCTGTCAGGTTACTGCGGGTCTGGGCGCTGGGCGTCAGGGAAACAAGCCCCGTATTCCGGGTACGGACCTGTACATTCCACATCCAGCCAGCATCCGGCCTGATCCCAATCGAGTGTGCTGCCCAGCCCGCCCAGGCGGCAGCCCTGGCTTCCTCATGGCAGTCCAGGCAGGCCGCGAGGGCCGTCCGCCCGGCACGGGTGGGGATGTCGTGGGACTGGCCGTGACCGGCAGCACACGGGAGAGGGGGTAACGCTTGGTCCGTCGTCTCTCCGGCGTCATCGGATGAGCCTGGGCAGCACCTGTCCCCACCTGACCCGGCGTTCGGGGAGCAGGTTGGATCAGCGCCGCCCGGTGATTTGTAAGTCGGTTGTCAAACGTGCTGAAGCAAACTCTCCAGCAAGACCGGTTGCGTGCTTCTCCGGTGCCGACATCCCGCCCTTTCCTCAAGGAGTTCCCCATGAAACGCGCCCTGCTGCTCTGCCTGCCCCTGCTCGCCGCCTGCGGCTCAGTGTCCCAGCCCTCTGCCCCCCAGACCGCTGCCCCCCAGCCCACTGCCCCTGCCCAGACCGGCACCACGGCGCTGGTTTCACTCAGGCTCAGCGCCGCTGGCCCGATTGAGGCCCAGGGCCTGACGGGTGCCCTTCCCGCCGCACACTTCGATGTGCGGGTCCGCGACAGTGCCGGGAAGCCCGTGGCCTTTCAGGGCACCACCTACGATCCCACCGGCACAGGCAGCGCCACCCTGACCCTGAACACCGTCAACGGCTTTCAGCAGACCGTGCTGCTGCCTGCCGGGGACTACACCTTCGAGAACGCGGTCCTCGATGACGCCAGCGGCGCGGTGCTGCTGGGCTACGGCCCCGCCGCCGAGAATCCAGCCACCGTGAGGGCAGACGGCGGCAGCGTCCGGCTCAAGTTCCACGCGGTGTTTGACCGCGCCAGCAGCACGCTGGCCCCCACCCTGAGCATGAACACGCTGTTTACCGGCGTGACCTTCAACCTGGCGCTCAACCCGAAGACCGCCGCCGTGGCCGGGAGCAGCGTCGGCGTGCCGACAACGGACCTGGGCAACGTGACCTATACCCTGGGCAACGCCACGGACGGCGTCTTCAATGGCGCGGGCGGCAAGGTGGGCGTCAATGTGACCGCGCGGGGCACGGCGGGCGATTCGGTGCTGAACGTCACGGCATCCTTCAGCGCCTGGGTCCGCGACGGCAGCAAGGACACGGCCACCTACAAGGCCACCACCCTGGAATACGCCCAGAGCATCATGCGCGGTGGGCTTGGCCTGACCACGGACGGCGTGATGCCGGTGGCCCGGCTGGCGACGGTCAGCGGCGCGGTGGTGGGCAGTGTGACCACGCTGAAGGGAACGGCGACGGACGACGTGCAGGTGAATGCCATTCGGGTGTACGACAACGGAACGCTGGTGGCGAGCAGCGTGAATGCCGAGGTGGTCACGGGCGTCACGGTGGTCACGGGTGACGCTGCCGGAACCTGGAGCGCGGGCTGGACGCCGGGGACAGCGGGGGGCCATGAACTGACGGTGGTGGTCTCGGACAGCAGCGGCAACGAGGCGCGCGCCGGACAGGTCGTGAACGTGGCCGCGCCCGTGCAGACTGCGGCGGATTTCACCCTGAACCAGCAGTTCAGAAGCGTGGAGTTCGACCTGAAAAATGGAGTGGCCCGGACGTTCAAGATCGTCGTCCCGGCCAACGCTACGAACGCTGAACTGTACTTCTCCAATCCGGGAGACTGCGTATCGGAGGGCGAGTACTGTAGCCCCGCCGCGCCCATGCAGTTCACGGCAGCGCTCGTGAATGCCCAGGGGCAGCCCGTGGTTCTGGAAGAGGACGCCTACGCCTTTTACAACTCTCGCCTTCCAGCGGGCGAGTACCGGGCGACGATCACGCCCACGGCGGATACCCGCGTGTCGCTGTACGGCTTCACGGGCAGTGGCGGGTAAAGTTTAAGCAGCGGCCCCAGGAAAAGCAGCGCCGAGCAAGAAACGAAAAAGTCCCCACCCGCCCACGCCAGGAGCGCAGGAAGGTGGGGACCGTTGTGCGTTTTTGCAGGTGATTCAACCGGACTTGGGACTATTTGCCCTGCTGCGCCAGCCTCAGGAAATAGGCGCTGGATTTGTCGTTCGGGTCCAGGGCCACGGCGCGGCCATACGCCTCGGCAGCTCCGGTGTAGTTCTTGGCCTCATAGCGGGTGCGCCCCAGCCACGCCCAGGCTTTGGCGTAGTCCGGGTTCTGGGTGGTGGCCTGCTGGAAACCGCTTTCCGCCGCTGCCTTATCGCCGCCCGAATAGTTGCTATAGGCGGCGCGGAAGGTCCGCACGGCGTCCAGGCCGAATTGACTGCCCTCCTGCGCCAAGGCGAGGTTGAATTTGTCGGTGGCGTCAGTTCCGGGCAGGGCCACTGCGCCCTGGTACGCGGCCAGCGCGGCCCTGGCATCACCCATATCCAGCGCCAGCCGTCCGGCCTGCCGCCACGCCTCGGCAAAGTTGGGGGCGCTCTGGGCGGCGGCCTGGAAGCCCTCCAGCGCCCTGTCCTTACGCCCGGCGTCCAGATCGGCGTATGCGCGGCTGAATAGCTGGGTGGCGGCGGGGCCGTAATCGGCGGCCTTCTGGGCCAGCCCCTGGAAATACTTCAGGGACTTGTCGGTTGGCGTCAGGGCCACGGCCTGGGCGTACAGCGTCTGGGCGCGGGCATAGTCGCCGCCCTCCAGCGCGGTCCGGGCGGCCCAGCCCGCGCACTGGGCGCTCTGGGGATCGAAGTTCAGGCACTCCGCGAAGTAACGGGCTGCCAGATCGGGCTGGCTACGGACATACGCCGAATACCCCAGGTTGTACTGGGCCGCCCCGGCCTGCTGGGCCTCCGGGCTGCCGGGAACGGCGGGGACGGCCTTGAAATACGCTGCCCATGTCACTTCCGCCTGCCGCCAGAAGCCGACTTCGGTGTAGATCTGGGCGCGCAGTTTCAGGTAGTCGGCGTTGCCGGACTCGGCCAGCACGGCAGCTTCGGCGGCGGCGGCGGCCTGGGTCCACAGCGCCTGATCGATGTTGGCGCTGCCCTTCGGGTACGTTCTGCGGGCCTCGTCGGCAAATTTCTGCGCGGCGGCGGCGGCCTCGGCGGCGCTGGCGTAAGTCACGGGCTGGGGGGCGAAGGCGGACTGTCCGGCGGGAACGGGTTGGGCAGGAGCAGGTTGGGCCGTGTCCTGGGCCAGCGCAGGAGCGGCGCTCAGCCCCAGCACCAGCAGGGCACGAACGGCCAGAGCGGCAGACATACGTTTGGGGTTAAACATCTGGGAACCTCCTGAAGTTGAGGGCTGAATCGGGAGCTGGATTGGGGGCGACGGATATTCCTTTCTGACCCTAGGCGTGGGCCGTGGGCTGTTCGTGAGAACGACTCGCGCCCGGCCCACGCCGGGTTAAGGCTTCGGGGGCTTCAGAAAATCGTCTACAGCCCTCTCCACCGGCCTACCGCCCTCGCGGCCCGTTGCGGTTCTCTGCGCCCAGCTTCAGGAAACTGCTCGGCGGCTCAAATTCTTTCCCTCTGCTACCCTGGACCCACATGACTGCATTTGAGACCGTGCGCTACAGCGCCGTGGTGCTGGGCGGCGGCGATCCGGGCGACGAGTTTGCGGCGGCCCACGGCGCGGCGGTCAAGCCGCTGATCCCAGTGAACGGCGAGCCGATGGCGCTGTACGTGCTGCGCGCCCTGCACGGCAGCGGGCGGGTGGCCCGCATCGCCTACGTCGGCCCCACCACGCCCGAGATCGAGGCCCTGATCGACCTGCGCGTGACCGACAACGGCTCGCTGCTGGGCAACCTGGAAGCCGGGGTGGAAGCATTGGAGGCAGGCGGCATCCGCAAGGGCGAGCGCGTGCTGGTGGTCACGGCGGACATTCCCATGCTGACCGCCAGAGAGGTTCAGGACGTGCTGGACAGCGCTTCCACCGACGCCGCGCTGGTCTACCCGGTGGTCCGGCGCGAGGTCTGCGAGGCGGCCTATCCCGGCGTGCGGCGCACCTACGCCCGGCTGCGGGACGGCTCATTTACCGGTGGCAACCTGTTTATCCTCGATCCGGCGCTGATCGGCCAGTTTCTGCCCCGGCTGCGCGAGGTGCTGGCGGCGCGCAAGGCCCCACTGAAGCTGGCGGGACTGATCGGGCCGGGCATCTTTATCAAGCTGCTGACGGGCCGCCTGACCGTGGAAGCGCTGGAGAGCAAGGTTTCGGACATTCTGGGTGTGCAGGCCCGCGCGCTGATCACGCCCCACGCGGCGGTGGGCACAGACGTGGATCAGGACGAGGATCTGGCACTGGCCGAGGCGTACCTGGGAAGCGGAAAAGAACGGGTCTAAAGGTCAGAAGGGCAGAGGTCTGGTGGCGCTCTCTCTCGATCTTTAGCCCCCGATGACCCCCGAAAAGCTGTGCCCATTCACTCTTGCGCCGCCCTTCCCGGCTGTGCATACTGTCCGTCATGACCCATATCATCACCAGTCCCTGCATTGGCACCAAGGATCAGGCTTGCACCGAGGTCTGCCCGGTGGAATGCATCTACGACGCCGGCGAGATGTACCTGATCCACCCCGACGAGTGCATCGACTGCGGCGCGTGCGTCCCGGCCTGCCCGGTCAGCGCCATTTTCCCCGAGGAGGACGTGCCCGCCGGAGAGGAGAGTTTCATCCCCCGCAATTACGAGTTCTTCGGGACCTGATTTTCGCCCAATAGTTCCACCCGATTCTGATAGCTCCCGGCCATGCGCCGGGAGTTTTGCTTTGCGGTCTGCCGCACGGGTGCCAAAGGTCCGAAAACAGCCCCGACGCCCCTTGCACTCTATCCAACCTTCGTGTATTCTCTTTCTTCGTGCGCTGACCAGGAAGGGCCTGGCAGCCGGAGAGTACCCCCATTTTCAATATCCACGGACATGCTGCTCGTGACGCGCTGATTAGAAGACACGCGCTCGTTGGGACAAAGGCATTTGGTGGTCACTGGGGCAGTTGTGCTTTCCCGAAAGGACTACAAATGAACTTTGACCAACTGATTGCGCCCGAACTCGCGGCGCGTCTCGCCGAGCGCGGTATCACCGAAGCCACTCCTATCCAGGAAGACAGCCTGCCCCAGACCCTGGAAGGCCGCGATCTGATTGGCCGCGCCCGCACCGGCACCGGCAAGACCCTGGCCTTTGCCCTGCCGATCATCAGCAAGCTGGAAGGCAGCCGCGAGCGTGGCCGCCTGCCCCGTGCCATCGTGATTACCCCCACCCGTGAGCTTGCCAAGCAGGTGGCCGAGGAATTCAGCAAGACTGGCGTGGACCTCGTGACCGTCACCGTCTACGGCGGCGCTGCGTATGCACCCCAGGAAAACGCCCTGCGCCGTGGCGTCGATGTGATCGTCGGCACCCCTGGACGCCTGATCGACCACCTGGAACGCGGCAACATCGACCTGAGCGGCGTGCAGTTCGCCGTGCTGGACGAGGCCGACGAGATGCTGAGCGTGGGCTTTGCGGAAGCGATCGAAACCATTCTCCAGAACGCGCCCGCAGACCGCCAGACCATGCTGTTCAGCGCGACCATCAGCCAGGAAGTCAAGCGCCTGAGCCAGAAGTACATGAACAACCCCGTGATGGTGGACACCGTGGGTTCGGGCAAGAACCAGGCCGCGCAGACCGTCGAACACCTCAAGGTGCGCGTGGGCCGCAGCCGCACCCGCGTGCTGGCCGACCTGCTGACCGTCTACAACCCTGAAAAGGCGATTGTCTTCACCCGCACCAAGCGCGAGGCCGACGAGCTGGCGAACGAGCTGATCCACCGTGGCCTGGAAGCCGAGGCGCTGCACGGCGATCTGGCCCAGAGCCAGCGTGAGCGTGCGCTGGGAGCCTTCCGCAGCGGGCGTGCGGGCGTGCTGGTGGCCACCGACGTGGCGGCCCGTGGCCTGGACATCCCCGAAGTCGATCTGGTGGTTCAGTTCCATCTGCCCCAGGACCCCGACAGCTACATCCACCGTTCGGGCCGCACCGGACGCGCGGGCCGCACCGGCACCGCCATCATCATGTACGGTGACCGCGAAAACCGCGAGATGTCCGGCCTGGAGCGCGTGACTGGCGTGCGTTTCATCGAGCGCACCATCCCCACCCCCGCCGAAGTGGCCGCTGCCAGCGCCCGCGCCGGGGCCGACATGATCCGCAAGGTGGACCCCAGTGTGGCCGCCAACTTCCAGGAGCAGGCCGAGATGCTGTTCAGCGAACTGGGCATCGACGCCCTGGCCCGCGCGCTGGCCAAGATCAGTGGCGTGACCGAACCTGCCAAGGCCGCCAGCCTGCTGAGCGGTGAGGAAGGGCTGACCACCATCATCCTGCACGGCGAGCGCCTGAGCGTGGCCCGCAGTGTGGCCCTGCTGGCCCGAGTCGGCGACGTGGATACCCGCCGCCTGGGCAAACTGCGTCAGTGGCGCGGCGGCACCGTGGCCGACATCCCCAGCGAATTTATCGCCAAGCTGATGGCAGCCAACCCGCTGGAAGGCGAGATTCAGATCGAGATTGCCAAGGAACTGCCCGAACTGTTCGAGGCTCCAACCCGTGAGCGCCGCGACGGCGGTTACCAGGGCGGAAGCCGTGGACGCGGCAGCCGCGACGAGGGTGGCTACCGTGGACAGGGCGGCGGCTACCAGGGCGGACGCAGCAACCAGAGTCAGGGTGGCGGAGGCTACCAGGGCCAGGGCGGCGGCAACCGTGGCGGCCAGAGCAGCGGTGGACAGGGCGGAGGCCAGGGCCGTTGGAGCCGTGACCGCAATGAGGGTGGCAACAGCCAGCCCCGCCGCGAGGACTTCGCCGACCGCGAGTTCGTGAACAACCGCTGATAGAAGTGGATTGAGAAGCGCCCCTGCCTGATGGTGGGGGCGTTTTTGTGGGTCTATAGTTGCCGCAGTATGTCTTTGACTGTTCCAGCGCGAGAATTGGAAAATGCCTTTCACGCCTTTCTGCACGAGCGGGGCATCACCCTGAATTCAGTTTCCGCGCCGACGCTTTTGCTGGCTCTGGTGGACTATTTCAATGAGGTCAGAATTCAGAATTGTTCGCGCGAAGAGGGCTGGGACTATCTGCATTTCGAGGCGAGCGGAAATTCTTTCTACTTTGAGCGGATTCTCTATGCTCCAGATGCTGACCCAGACGATGACGAGCGGACAAAGTGCGGAATGACGGCGGGGCCAGAACTGGAGGTCTTTCCCAACAGTCTGGAGTTTCCTAGCACAAATCTCTGGAGCCAGAACTACCCGAACGCGGCAGCTTTTGCTGAGGCTGTGCTGGAACATCCTGCCCTGCGGTGGGCTGAAACGGCTGGACCACTGAAAAGCTCAACTTTTTTTGAAGAAATGTGCTAGCGCGGGCGCTTCAGTTTTCCCGATTCATCTAGCCCACCTTGCCCAACGCCCCCCCAAACCCGTAAGCTGTACGGCATGAGTGCGAACCTCGTGGTCGTAATTCTCAGCACCGGGGGTTTCCGAGGCTGAGCAACGCGCCATGCCGCACACCCCCGCCCCAGTAGAGGCGGGGGATTTTTTTTAGGAGGCTTTATGGAACAGACAGACGGGCAGGATCAGAGTGGACAGGACCTGAGCAGTGTTGATTTAAGCCGGGGCGAGATGACCGGAGCAAAGGCGCTGTGGGCCACGCTGGCAAACCACGGCATCAGCACCGTGTTCGGTTATCCCGGCGGCGCGATCATGCCGGTGTACGACGCGCTGACCTATTACCCAGAGGTGCGGCATGTGCTGGGGCGGCACGAACAGGGGTCCATTCACGCCGCTGAAGGCTGGGCCAAGGCGACAGGCGAGATCGGCGTGTGCATCGCCACCTCCGGCCCCGGAGCAACCAACCTCGTCACCGGACTGGCCGACGCCATGATGGACAGCGTGCCGCTGCTGGCGATCACGGGCAACGTGGCCCGCCACCTGATGGGCACCGACGCCTTTCAGGAGGCCGACATCACCGGGATCACCCTGCCCGTCACCAAGCACAATTACGTGGTGCGCGACGTGGAGGAACTTCCCCAGATCATCGCCGAGGCCATCCGTATTGCCCGCACCGGACGCCCCGGACCCGTGCTGGTGGACATTCCCAAGGACGTGCAGATGGCCCCCTTCCACGGCGAGATTCCCACGCCACACGCCCGCCCGGAGATTCCCGCGCCGTCCGACGAGTCCATTACGCGGGCGCTGGAGCTGCTGAAAGGCGCGAAAAAGCCCGTGATGATGGTGGGCGGCGGTTCGCTGGATTCCGCCGCCGAAATTACAGCACTGGCCCGCGCCTGGGATATTCCAGTGATCACCACGTTGATGGGCCTGGGAGCCTTTCCCGCCAGCGATCCGCTGTGGCTGGGCATGCCGGGAATGCACGGCAGCGTGGCCGCCAACCGCGCGATCAGCGAGGCCGATGTGCTGCTGGGCATTGGCCTGCGCTTTGATGACCGCGTGACCGGGCGCGTCAACGGCTTTGCGCCCAACGCCGCGATTATCCACATTGAGCTGGATGCCGCCGAGATCGGCAAGATCATCCGCACACACGTTCCGGTGCGCGGGGACGCAAAGGTGGCCGCTGTCAAGCTGACGGATGGAGCCGTGAAGGGCGAGTGGCCCGAATGGGTGGCGCAGATTCAGGAGTGGAAGGGCCGCAACGAGACCCCGGACCACTGGGGCGCGGGCTACGCGGTCAAGGCCGTGGTGGACCGCCTGACCCCCGACGACATCCTGAGCAGCGACGTGGGGCAGCACCAGATGCTGTGCGCCCAACTGGCCCGCTTTGAAAAGCCCCGGCGCTGGCTCAACTCTGGCGGGCTGGGCACGATGGGCTTCGGCTTCCCGGCGGCCATCGGCGCGGGCATGGCCGAACCAGGCGTCCGCAGCGTGGTCATCGCGGGCGACGGCGGCTTTCAGATGACGGCGCAGGAACTGGCGACGCTGAAGATGTACGACATCCGCAACGTCAAGATCTGCATCATCAACAACTCGTATCTGGGCATGGTGCGCCAGTGGCAGGAGATGTTCCATGGCAAGCGCTACTCGGAAGTGTGGCTGGGCGACAGCAACCCCGATTTCCTGAAACTGGCCGACGCCTACGACGTGCCCGGCTACCGTGCCAGCAACGCCGAGGAATTGCCCGGTGCGATTGATGCATGGCTGAATGACCCCAGATCCGCCCTGCTGGAAGTGGTGGTGCCGCACGAACACGGCGTCTTCCCGATGGTTCCCGCCGGGGCCGCGCTGTACGAGATGATTGAATCCGATCCCAAGCGGGCGGCGGAACTCAAGGCCCAGTTGGCTGACGCTCCGATGAACGAAGCCCCCATCAGCAACGCCGCAGAGGTGAACGACGCATGACCGATCCCATTCCCTACGATCAACTGCTGTCCATCCTGGTGCGCGACGAGCCGCGTGTGCTGACCCGTATCACCGCGCTGTTCGGGCGGCGCGGTTACAACATCAAGAGCCTGAGTGTGGGCAGCACCGAACATCCCGGCGTCTCGCGCATGACCATCGTGGTGCATGGTGACCGGGGCGTGGTGGAGCAGGCCATCCGCCAGCTCGAAAAGCTACACGACGTGGTGAAGATCATCGATCACAGCCTGGAAAAGTATGTGGACCGCGAAATGGTGCTGGTCAAGGTGGCGATTACCGCCGAAAGCCGCGTGGAGGTGCGCCAGATCGCCGAGGACTTCCGCAGCCGGATCGTGGACGTGGGCCGCCACGCGCTGACCTTTGAAGTCACGGGCGACGAGGGCAAGCTGACTGCCTTTATCGAGCAGATGCGCCCGTTTGGCATCCTGGAAACCATGCGAACGGGCCGAATTGCCCTGACGCGCGGCTCTAATGCCGACATCGCCAGCCACATCTACCACGACGGCGAATCTGAAGCTTTGCGGCCCGCAGTTGAAGGTTTGGAGGCGCGGGAGGAACGGGCGCGTGGGGTTCCGAATCTGTTCTGAACGGTGTGAAGGGGTGGCTGCCACGGTTTAACCCCTCCGGCCCTACGGGCCACCTCCCCTTAGAAGGGAGGCAAGAGTTGCAAAATTATCTGATCCCCTGCGCTTCTTGGCTCGCTTTTGAGGGGAGCTGGCTGCGGAGCAGACTGAGGGGTTTCTTTTAATCCCTTCCCTCCCCTAGCCCACATTCCCCCTTTCACCCTCACCTGTAGGAGAATCCCCCAATGGCTGCAAAAATGTATTACGACAGAGACGTGGACACCGCCCCCATCGAGAACAAACTGATCGCCATCATCGGCTACGGTTCGCAAGCGCACGCGCATGCGCAAAATTTAAGAGATAGCGGCTTTAATGTCGTGGTGGGCCTGCGCGATGGCAGCAGCAGCAAGGTTAAGGCCGAACAGGCTGGGCTGCGCGTTGCCAGCATCGAGGACGCCACCAAGGAAGCCGCCGTGGTCATGCTCCTGATCCCCGACGAGAACCAGCCCAAGACCTATGCCGAGAGTATCGAGCCGCACCTGACGGACGGCAAGGCGCTGGCCTTCGGTCACGGCTTCAACGTTCACTTTGGGCGCATCAAGCCGCCAGCGGGCGTGGACGTATTCCTGGTTGCGCCCAAAGGCCCCGGCCACATGCTGCGCCGCGTGTACGCCGACGGTGCGGGCATGCCCGGCATCTTCGCCGTGGGGCAGGACGCCACCGGCAAGGCCCGCGACATTGCGCTGGCCTACGCGCGCGGCATCGGCTGCACCCGCGCGGGCGTGCTGGAAACCACCTTCAAAGAAGAGACCGAGACCGATCTGTTCGGCGAGCAGAGCGTGCTGTGCGGCGGCGTGACCCACCTGATCCAGGCCGGGTTTGAAACGCTGGTGGACGCCGGGTATCAGCCCGAAATCGCCTACTTTGAAACGCTGCACGAGGTCAAGCTGATCGTCGATCTGATCTACGAGAAGGGCTTTGAAGGCATGCGCCACAGCATCTCCAACACCGCCGAGTTTGGCGACTACGTGACCGGGCCGCGCATCATCACCGATGACACCAAGGCCACCATGAAGGACGTGCTGAGCGACATCCAGACCGGCAAATTTGCCGAGCGTTTCATCGCGGACGCCGAGAGCGGCTTCCCCTACATGAACGAGCAGCGCACCAAGATGCGCGATCACAAGCTGGAAACCGTGGGCAAGGAACTGCGCGACATGATGCCCTTTATCAGCAAGAAAGAGCTGGAAGTTTAAGCGTTTAGCCGTTCAAAGAAAGGCCCTCTCCTAGGTGGAGGGGGCTTTTTTGCTGTTTACAATCCGCCGCGTGGGTTCACGTCCACCCGCACCCGCGCCTTCCAGGTCTTGGTATCCAGCACCTTCAGCAATTCCGCCAGTCGGGCGTCGTTGCGGGCGCGCAGGAAAAGGTGATAGGGGTACACGCCGCGCAGGCGGGCCACCGGGCTGGGGGCGGGGCCAAGAACTTCCTGGGCTGTGGCCCCCGCCGCGTACAGCGCCTCGGCCAGTTCCTGCGCGGCAATCTGGGCACGCTTGGCTTCGCGGGCGGTGATTTCTACCTGGGCCAAGCGGGCGTGGGGCGGATAGCCCAGCTCCTTGCGGGCGCGTTCCTCTGCCGCCGGATAGGCCAGGGTATCGCGGCCCTCGGCCAGCACCTTCAAGGCCGGGTGATCAGCCTGGAAGGTCTGCACCAGCAGCAGCGGCGCGCGGGCGGGGTGCCATTCGGCCAGTTGCCGCAGCAGGCGGTGATACCGCTCGGAGGCGCGGAAATCGGACACGTTCAGCCACGTATCGGCCAGCGTGATTGCCACCAGCGCCAGATTCGGCGGCGCGTCATGAGACAGCAACAATTGGGTTCCCACCAGCACCCCTGGCTCTCCGGCGTACAGCAGGGCCAGTGGGTCCTGACGGTCCTTATCCATGCGGTAAATGGGCATTCCTGACAGCAACTTGCCTACCTCCTGCGCGATCCATTCGGTACCGGGGCCACGAGCCTTCCACATCTGCTCGCCGCAGTTGTCGCAGCGGTCTGGCATGGATTCGTGGTAGCCGCACTGGTGGCAGGTCATCTGGCGGGTGGCCTGATGGAAGCGCAGGGGCACGTCGCAGTTGCGGCACTGCGGGGTGTGTTCGCAGTTGGGACAGCGCAACAGTGCCGAGTAACCTCGCCTGGGGGCCAGCAGAACGGCCTGCCGCCCGCGTTCCTGCACCTGCCGCAGCAGCCGGGCCAGATCGTGGCTGATCGGATAGCCCATGTCACCCATGCCCAGATGCGCGCCGGACAGGGGACCGAGGGTGGGCTGCTCCGGCGGGGTGGCGTAATCCACGATATGCACTCGGGCGCGTGGGGGCGGCAGCACTGCGCCGGGCCACGGCACGCTCTCGGCGGCGGGCGTGGCTCCTAGGGCAGCCATAGGGATGTCGTGCGCGGCGGCCACCCGCGCGGCGATGTCCGGCACAAAGGCCCGCGAGCCGGACAGCAGCTTGTGGGCGTCGCTGCCTTCCTCCAGCACCACGATCAGGGCGGGGTCTTGCAAGGGGGCGGCCAGGGCGTGGGCGCTACCGATGACCAGGCGCGCCGCACCCTTGCGAACCAGTTCCCAGGTGTGGGATCGCTGGATTTCATTCAGTTGTCCGCTGAGCTGCACGGCGCGCGTTCCAGCGTGGGCGGCCAGCCCGGACAGTCCTTCCCAGGCACGGCGCAGGGTGGCGTGATCGGGAGCGAGGACCAGCACGCTTCGGCCCTGGCCCAGCAATCGCAGCACGCGCGGGGCCAGGGTGCGGAAGCGCGAGGCTGCCCGCCCGCCATGCAAGCGCCACAGCGGGGCTTCGGGCAGGCGGTCTGGGAAGTCGTCGTTGACTTCGCTGGGGGCAGCTTCCAGCAGCGCGGGCGGCGGCGCAATCACCTGCACGCTGTCGGCCCAGCCCCGCGCCAGCAGCGTTCCGGCAGCAGTAGGTGACAGCGGCACACCGTCCGCACTTGCGCCACTGGCCCAGCCGCTCAGGGTGTCCTGGGATCCAGCCTCATTCAGCCATGCCCAGGCGGGGGGAGGCGGGGCCGTTTCCAAAACGTACTGAGCGCCGCCTGCATTCAGAACGCCGTTCACGACGCTGGCGCTGACGCCCGCCGCTTTGGCCCAGCCACTTAAGGTGTCGTGCGGGCCATAGTCGCTCAGCCAGGCGTGGGCGTGCGTTTGCCGGGGTGTCAGGGGAGTGGGGGCGGGAACGACGGCGTGCAGGGCAGTCACGGCGCGGGCGGCGGCGGGAACCTCAGCCAGCTCTCGGGCGCGGATGACAGATCTGGTGCGGGGGCGGGGGTCAAATCGTTCCTCCAGCAGGCCCTGTTCGCGCACGGCGTCCAGCAGGGCAGGATGAAATGCGCCCGCATCCGTCCACAGCGTTGTCGGGGCTTTGCGGGCGAAGGCGCTGAGGTCCGCGCCGTCCACCGCGCGAACCGTGTGCAAATAGTCCGCCGTCCAGCCCACCCCCAGCAGATCGCCCCAGATCAGTCCGGCGGGAATGCGGGCGTCACCTGCCCAGGCACACACGCCCGCCACCGTGGGCGGGGTGACCCAGGGGCAGGCCGGGGCGTCCAGCACATGCACGGCCTCGCGCAGACGGTACGCGCCGCGCGCCTGGGTCTCACCTACCACCAGCCCCACCACCAGCTCGCCGCGCCAGGGGATCAGCACCCGGCAACCCGTGGGAACCTCGCCCGTCCAGCCGTGTGGAGCGCTGAAATCCTGCGCTGGCACGGGCAGATTGACCACCACCAGCCACGGTTGCGGGATGGGGGCGGCGGCGGCAGTCACATCCCGCAGGCTAGCGCGACGCGGCATTGGGCAAGGGTGAGGGGGGGAACTGACAACCCACGCCCCTGCGTTCTCTCAGCAACTTTGGGGGTGGAAATGTCGTAATGGAAGCGTGAAATTCCCACGCACCCGCACCGTCAAGGGCAACTCCAAGCAAGGCTCCAGCCTGGGCAAACTGCTGGTCTACGCGCCCATCGCCCTGGAACTCCTGAACCTGCTGCGCCGCAGCCGAAAAAAGAAGGGCGGCAAATACATCAAGGCACGCAAACGGGACCGCGCCCTGGATTTTGTGCTGGGTCAGGCGCAGCGCCGGATAGGCGGCGGGAGTCGGGGCCGACGCTGAACGGGGAGGGTGCGAGTTCCTCCCGCCGCCGCCTTCTCCCCTATGCCTGATCAATGGTTCGGACAGTTTTGACGAAAAGTAGGGGTGGCCCAAAAAACGGGTCTCCGGTAGGGTGAGGTTCTCAAGCCCACACCCAAGGAGACCCAATGACTATTTTACCTGTGCTGCTCACCCTGCTCAATCTCCCCGCTGCCCAACAGCGTTTTTTCCTCCACCTGATGCCGGTGTGGCAGGCCATTCCTGGCCGAATCAATGCCCTGAATCTCAGCCGTTACAGCGGACTCCACGAACGTACCTTCCGCCGATGGTTTCAAAAGGCCCTCCCGTGGAATACGCTCCAATGGAGCGTACCGGAACTCCTCGTGCGGCTGGGCGCACTCGGTTCAGGGTTCGTT
>NZ_JNIV01000007.1 GCF_000701405.1 Deinococcus marmoris DSM 12784 | reverse complement strand
AGTAAACCCAATCTGGAACGAAACCTGCACGTTGAACGCAGGACGGTTAGAGCCTATTCGGAAAGTGGAGCGTCTGTTTTGATTAAGGTGCGCTGGGAGGGCGTCTGCGGTTCACCCCCTCCCCAACCCTCCCCCATAAAGAGGGAGCTGGGTGATGCAGACAAGTCTCTCATGTTTGGCTTTACGCTGATTTTCGCAAGATGTCATTTTTCTCTGGCTGCGCTGGGACGGCGTCTGCGGTTCCCCCCTCCCAGCCTCCCCCGCAAGGAGGGAGGAGCTAAAAACGCCGTGTTGATCGGTCTTATCACTTTTATGAGAGATCTCTCTGCATCACCCAGCCTTAAAGAGGGAGGAAGCAGAAACACTGTCTGAGTCACATTAAATCTGATACTCACCTTCGACTTCCCTAATAGGCTCTTAAGCCCCTTTTGGGCGGCTTCCGTTGGTCACACGCCTGAACTGGGACAGCGCCCGTCCCTTTACTCCATGTCCGAGGCCCATTTTTCTCCTGTTTTCCCTCGTTCTGAACAGACGGCTACGCAGACGCCTGTGCTGTGCGGCGCAGTTCCATGAGTCCCACTCGAATGATCGGGTATTCGCGACACCGTTCCAGGGCAGTTCATTCTGGATGGATAGATTGTTAACCCTTCGGGACGACGTCAAAGTACGCGCCAGTCAGGGGGAAACAGTTTCTCGCCATCAGAAAGAGTGGTGGCCGTTCTGGGATTCAGAGCGGCCACCACTCTTGTTTTAGATCAGAGCGCGGATGTGGTCAGCGGCCCTCAGTTGCCCGCAGGCGGCAGCGTGACCACTTCCGGGAAGGGTTCCACATTCAGGCGGGCGATCTGGGCGTCCAGATACTTCTGGGCGGCCTCGCCCGACAGTTGCTGACGGATCGTCGGGGCGGCCTCGGCCAGTGGGGTCACCCCTGCGTCAGTGCGCTTGGTGACCACCAGAACGTGATAGCCGAACTGGGACTGCACGGTCTGGACCTCGCCCACCGGCCCGGTGAAGCTGGCCTTGTCGAAGGTGTCCACCATCTGCCCAGGCGCAAAGCAGCCCAGATCGCCGCCCTGCGGGGCGCTGCCGGGGTCCTGGCTCTTCTCGGCGGCGATCTTGGCGAAGTCCGCGCCGCCCTTCAGGTCCGCCACGATTGCCTTGGCCTCGGCCTCGGTGGGCACCAGGATGTGCTTGACACACGCCTCGGCCTCGCGGGTCAGCTTGTCGCGGTTGAGGCGGTAGTACCCGGCCACCACCGCGTCCCCGAACTTGAAACGGTCCTGAAGGGTCTCCAGATACGCGTTGATCAGCGCCTGCCGCCCCAGCTCGGCGCGCAGGTCCTCGGGATCGCTGTAGCCGGTGGCGACCAGCGCCTCGGCAAACGCCTCATCGGTCTCGAAGTTGGCGCGGGCGTCCGCAAACTGCTTGTCCACGGCGGCCTGATCCAGCTCGGCGCGCGACGCAGCCAGTTGCGCCACCGCGCGGTCCCGCAGAAACTGCTTCAGGTACTCCGGGCGGGCCGCGTTGAATTCGGCCAGGTACGAATCCTCGAAGGGGATGCCCTGGGCATTGACCACGCGGGCGGCGGCGATACGGAACGCCCTGTCGAAGTCGGCGAGGGTAAAGCTCTGCGCGCCCACCTTGCCCACCACTGCGGCGGGATCACCCGTGCTGACCGGAGCTTCCGGTGCGGCGGGCGCGGCTTCCGGGGCCGGGGCTGGAACGGGCGCAGGCGCGGGCGTGGTGGGCACAGGCGCGGTGGGGGCCGGGGCAGGCGCGGGCGGAGTGGTCTGGGCCAGGGCGACGCCGCCGAGCAGCGCCAGGGTCAGCAGGATTTTCTTCACGCCCGGCAGTTTAGCCCGTGTGTCCGTGAGGGATGGTGGCAAAAGGCAAGGCAATATCTAACCGTCTAAAGGTCCACCCCTCCAACTGTTCAAAGACGCCTGCTCTTCGCGGTCAGATCATTAACCGGGCGAACCGCCCCGTCTCCCCTCCCCTGCTACAATCCCCCGCGTGCGCCTGAAGCTTCTGGAAACCACCGATCCGCGCGTCTATGACGACGCTGTGCGGAATATGCCGATCACCAGCGCCCTGCAAGGCTGGGGCTACGGAGAGGCGCGGCGGGTGCTGGGCCAGACCCCCATGCGTTACCTGATCGTGGGCGACGGGGACCGCACGGTGGGCGCGCTGCAACTGCTGCGCAAGCGGCTGGTGCCCGGCTTCAGCACGCTGTACGCGCCGCGCGGTCCGGCGCTGGAAAGCCTGGACCTGCTGCCCGCCGTGGCCGAGGCAGTGAAGGCGGTGGCAAAACCCACCGACGCCATTCTGAAGATCGAGCCGCCCATGCCGATCAGTGCTGGGCCACTTCCTGCCGAGGAAGGCAGAGAAATCCCCGAGAGCTATGGTCCCTTCCGCCGCGCCGAGTCCGAGCAGCCCGAACACACCATCCTGGCCGATCTGGGCCGCAGCGAGGACGAGCTGTTCGCTGGCCTGCACAGCATGGCCCGCCGCAATGTGCGCACCGCGCAGAAACTGGGCGTGGTGGCGGGCCGAGACGATGATTTCGATGCCTTCTGGGAAATCTTTACGGCCACCAACGAGCGCGCCAAACTGGGCGCGTATCCCCGCGCGTACTACGAAACCCTGCTGCGCGAGGGCAACGCCCACGGCGGCGAGGCGTATATCGTGCTGTCACGGCATCAGGGCAAGGCTTTGGCAGGCGGCTTTTTCCTGGGCATGGGCGCGGGCACCTATTACCTGTTCGGCGGCAGCGTGCGGGATGACCGCGTGGACGAGGCGGGCAAGCCCCTCAAAGACAGCAAGGCCCCCGACGCCTTTTACTGGAACGCCATGCTGGACGCCAAACAGCGCGGCTATACCCTGTTCGACTTCTGGGGCATCCCGCGCATTCTGGACGAGGAAAAACATTCGTTCGGCGTCTTCAAGATGAAACTGAAATTCAGCGAGCAGCGGGCGTGGTATCCCGCCTACGATCTGCCGCTGAACGCCGCCGCCCCGGCCATCGTCAAGGCGCTGCGCTGGCGCAAGACGCAGAACAACAAGCGCAAACGCGGCAGCGCCGAGGACGTGCTGTAGCAGACGGCTGGAGCGGACCCGAGCTAGAGGTCAGCCCTCTACCAGCAGACCGCTCAGCGCCTCGATGTGCCGCACCAGGGCGCTGTGATCGTCCGTGGCCCGCGCGCCGCCGTCACCTGCCGCGTAATCCGCAAACAGTCCTCGCGCGCGCACCGTCAGGGGCATGGCAGCGCCCAGACTCCCGGCCACGTCCAGCGCGGCGTCCAGGTCTTTGATCTGATTAGTCATGGTGCCGCCGGGTTCAAAGCGTCGTTCGATCATGCGCGCGCCGTGTTCGGTCAGAATCCGGCTCTGCGCGAAGCCGCCCAGAATTGCTTCCCGCACACGGGCCGGGTCCGCGCCGCCCGCACGGGCCAGGGTCAGGCCCTCGGCCACCGCACCGATGGTCACGGCCACGATGGCCTGATTGACCAGTTTCGCCAGTTGCCCGCTGCCGGACGGGCCGACATGCGTGACCTTGCCCAGCACGTCCAGTACGGGCCGGGCCTCGGCAATCCAGTCTTCCGGCCCCCCGGCCATGATCGCCAGTTCACCGCGCGCCGCCCCACCCGTGCCGCCGCTGACCGGGGCATCCACGAAGCGCAGTCCGCCCGTCTGCGCTGCCGCCGCCAAGTCGCGGGCAATCGCCGGATGGATGCTGCTCATGTCCACAAACAGCGTGCCGGGCCGCGCGGCCTCAAAGACTCCGTCCAGCAACACCTCTGAAACGACGGAGCCGTTGGGCAGCATGGTCATCACCAGATCGGCGTTCTGAACGGCCTCGGCAGGAGTGGCGGCCACCGTCGCACCCAGCTTCGCCAATGCCTGCGGATTCCCGGAGGAGCGGTTAAAAACGGTGACTTCATAACCCGCTTTCAATAAGTTCTCGGCCATCGGGCGGCCCATGAGTCCTGTGCCGATGACCGCCACCTTCTGCCGGGACATCAGAACCGCGCACCGCGCACCGAAACGGGCAGGCGGTACAGGCTGTCGCTGCCCGTGATGTAGAGGTACGGCTCCAGATGGCTGAAGGTCAGGTTGGTGATGGTCTCCGGCGCGGGCACCTCGCCCAGCTTGCGGCCATCCGGGGCAAACACCTGGAGGCCACTGCCGCTGCTGCTCCAGAGGTGGCCGTGTTCGTCGGTGCGAATCCCGTCGGGCATCCCCGGCGAAACGACGGCGAAGACGCGGCCCTCGCCCACCCCATTGGCCGCCACCGGATAGGCGCGGATGTGGTGGTGGCCTGCCGGATCGTGGGTGCGGCTGGTGTCGGTGACATACAGCGTGGCCTCGTCGGGGCTGAAGGCCAGACCGTTGGGCCACAGCATGTCGCTCACTTTCGCCTCTACCTCGCCCGTATCGGGGTCCAGGCGGTAGACGCGGCACACGGCTTGCTCCTGCTCGCCGCCGTAGCCCTCGCGGGGCTGGATCAGGCCGTAGGGCGGGTCTGAGAACCACACGCCGCCGTCACGGGCCACCACGACATCGTTGGGGCTGTTCAGGCGTTTGCCCGCGTGGTGCGTGGCTACCGGCTGCCAACTGTGCCCCGCGTCGTCTGAGCGCAGCACCGCGCGTTCACCGTGCGAGCAGGCGTACAGCCGCCCTCCATCGTCGCGAGTGTGGCCGTTGTGGAAGTGCGAGGGCTGAAGCGCCGCGCCCGCCCCCTCCTGCGGGTGCCAGCGCAACACGACGTTGCCGGGGATATCGCTCCACAGCACCGCGCCGCTGTCCAGGCACACCGGCCCCTCGCCCCAGGTGGCCCCGCCAGCGAGTTTTTCCAGGACGGCGTCGGCGGGAATCAGGGCTTCCAGACCAGGAAAAGGATGGCTCATGAGCGTTCTTCTAGCACATTCTTCTTTTCGCTCGTGTCGTGCGGTACGCGTTCCTTGTCAACCCGTCGGCCGTGGGGGAACTTGCAGCAGGACCAGAGACAGGCCCACATCCATCCCCCGGACATGGAAATACGCCCCGAACGGACTTCTCCATTCGGGGCGTATTTTTTCATTTCTGGCGGAGCGAGAGGGATTCGAACCCTCGATAAGGTTGCCCCTATACACGCTTTCCAGGCGTGCTCCTTCAACCACTCGGACACCGCTCCAACACCGCCGCCCTCAATCTGACAGGCGCACAGCAGAGTAACGGGTAGGGGCAGGAAAATCAAACGCCGCCCCCCGAGCGTCCCGACTGCCACGCTCAGACCCGGTTCAATTTTCCGGCGGATCACCGGGGCGGTGCTGGGGCCTACAATCGGAGGCGTGATTGTGTCCACCCTTTTGCTCTCGCTCTCGGCAGCGCTGGTCTCTTACCTGATCGGCTCGGTTCCGGCGGCGTCGTGGCTGGCGCGTTCGCGCGGCGTGGACATCCGCAAGGTGGGCAGCGGCAACAGCGGGGCCACCAACGTGCTGCGCTCGCTGGGCAAGGGTCCGGCGCTGCTGGTGGCTGCCTTCGACATCCTGAAAGGCGCGCTGGCAGTGTGGCTGGCCCGCGCGCTGGACCTTCCGCCGGAATGGGTGGGGGTGTGCGGGGTAGCCGCCGTGATCGGCCACAACTTCAGCCCGTTCCTGCGCTTCCGGGGCGGCAAGGGCGCGGCCACCACCTTCGGCACCATCACCGCCCTGGACCCGGTGACTGGGCTGGGAATCTTTGTACTGGGCGTGGCAACCATGTGGCTGACCCGTTTCGTCAGCGCGGGCAGCATCCTGGGGGCTGTCACAGCGGGCATTCTGGTGGTGGCCCTGGGACGGCCCGTCTGGCTGATGCTCTCGGTGGTGTTCCTGGCCGCCCTGCTGATCTGGCAGCACCGCAGCAACATCGAGCGGCTGACGGCGGGCAAGGAATCGCGCATCGGGGAGAAAGTTCGCTGAATCGCCGCAGGGCGGGGCGCGGCTGCGCTATTCTGGGCGGGTCTTACAATCCACGCCCCACCCACCGGAGAATCCCGTTGGCGGAAAAGCCCCCGTCAACAGAGAACCCCGTCACCGGAGAACACAGATGCCCGTCAGGATCAGGATTTACGGCAAGGAAGCCAGCTTCTCGCAGGGCTGCTGGAACTGCGACGACGACAGTTTGCAGGCCATGTTGCAGAGCATGGCGGACCCCCGCGCCCTGACCGAGGCGCAGGAACAGGAACACGCCCTGTACGCCGCCGGACGCTTAGGCGGACTGATCGCCACGCCGCTGGGCTGGGAAGCCGCCCCCCACCCGGAAGCCGAGATCAAGCTCGAGGACTTCGCTCCTGGCCCCCGGCCAGAGCGAGCAGGCTGGCTCAGTTTCCTGCGAAAGAAGAAGTAGAGGGCGGTCTGTAACGTGCCCTGACCATCTACCAGAACCTGATCACAGCATCTTCGGATCGATCCAACCCCGCTTGATGCCGTACAGCACCGCTTCCGTGCGGCTGCCGACGCCCAGTTTGGAAAAGATGTTCGCCAGATGCACCTGCACCGTGCGCGGGCTGATGTCCAGATCGCGGGCAATTTCCTTGTTGGTGCGCCCGGTGGCGGCCACGCGCAGTACCTCCAATTCGCGGGGGCTGAGGCTGTCCTCGGGCGGGGTGGGCTGGGCGGCGGCGCTGAAGCGTTCCAGCACCTTGCGGGCCACGCTGGGGTGCAGCGCACTTTCCCCAGCGGCCACCGCCCGCACCGCCCCCAACAGATCGTCCCCCGACGTGTTCTTGAGCAGGTAGCCCGCCGCCCCGGCTTCCAGCAGGGCAAACACGTAGGCGTCGTCGTCGTAACTGGTCAGCACCAGCACGCCCACGCGCGGCTGCTCGGCTTTAATGGCGCGAGTGGCCTCGATGCCGTTCATGCCGGGCATCGACACGTCCATCAGGATCACGTCGGGCCTTAGCGCGCGGGCCTGGGCAATGGCTTCCTCACCGCTGGCGGCTTCCCCGGCCACGTACAGGTCATCCTCGCCTTCCAGCAGTTCGCGGGTGCCCTTGCGGACCACCGGGTGATCGTCTACCAGCAGCAAGGAGATACGGCGGGGCAGACCAAGTTCAGAAACACTGTCGGGATCACGGGCAGAGTCGGGCATGGGGGCAGAATACGCGGCCCAGCCACAGAGAAGGGCCACCCCCCGGCTGGAGAGGTGGCCCCGGAAACTCAGAAAGCGGGTTAGCTCTTGCTCAGGTCCTTCCAGTACGTCCCGGTGGCGAACGAGAGCATGGGGTTGAAGGTGTCCAGGCTGATGCCCTGCAAGTTGTCACGGTAGGCCAGCACGCCCGGCTGGTTGGGCATGTTGATGTACCACGCCTGATCAATGGCCCGCTTGGCGATATCGGCGTACAGCGCGTTGCGCTTTTCGGTGTCGGTGATGCTGCGCGCCTCGTTGATCCAGGTGTCGATCTGCTCGTCCTTGGCGTTGATCCGTGGGTTGTAGTAGCCCTCGGAGTTGTAGAACGTGTAGACGAAGTTGTCCGGGTCGGCGTAATCGGGTGCCCAGCCGGTCATGACCATCGCCTCGCTGCCCTGGTTGCTGCCCTTGATGATCTCGCTCCATTCCTTGGCCACGATATTCACCCGGAACTTGGGATTGATGGTCTCGATGTTCTTCTTCAGGATTTCCATGCCGGTCTGGGCGGTGGCGCTGCCCGCGCGGTAGGACACGTTCACGGTAAAGCCCTTGTCCCACACCTGACCGTCCCAGGCTTCCTTGAAATACTCGGTGGCTGCGTCGATATCGTAGCTGGCGGCCTCGATGGACGCGTCGTAGCCGGGGAACGTCTCGGGCAGCAGGAAGTTGAGGGCCTCGCCCTTGCCCTTCTGCACGTCCTCGATGTACTGCGGGGTGTTGAACGCCGCCACGAAGCCCCGGCGCACATCGACGTCGCTGAAGAAGTTGGCGGGGATGCCCTGGCCGTCCATCTTGCCGCTGCCGATGGCGGCCTTGCCGCTGATCTTCTGGTTCATGCTGATGCCGAACGCGCTGGTGCTGGGCAGGTCATCCAGAATGGCAATGCCCGGCTTGTCCGTGAGCTGCGCCTCGATGATCGAACGCCCGCCGGTCTCGACGATGTCGGCGTCGCCCTTCTCGAAAGCCTGGAGGCGCGCGGCCTGCTCGGGAATCTTCTGGAGAATCACGTCCTTGATGCTGGGCTGCTCGCCCCAGTAGTCGGGGAAGGCGGTGGCGGTCACGGCGGTGGCCGTCTTGTTCAGCAGCTTGTAAGCGCCGGTGCCGCTGGGGTCCTGGGCCAGCGGGCTGCCCGTGATGTCCTTGCCCACGGCGGCCTTCCAGGTGGCCTCGGTGCCGTCCCACTCGCCGATCTTGATGGCGTGTGCGCTGTCCACGATGCTCTGCCCGGTATACGCCAGCTTGGCCAGGAAGGCAGGATCGGCCTTGGGCAGCTTGAACACCAGTGTCTGGCCGTCACACGTCACGGCGTCGGTGATCTTTTGCCAGGTTACGCCCTGATCGTCGTTGGCGTTGCTCTGGGTGCCCAGCAGGCTTTCGGACAGGAACCAGTTGCCGCTGTCGCTGGTGTTAGTCACCAGATTGCGGCGGAAGGTGTACTCGGCGTCCTTGCACTCGAAGGCGTTGCCAGTGTGGAACTTGACGCCGTCCCGCAGGGTAAAGCGGTATTCGGTGCCCGCGCCTCCCTCGGTCCATTCGGTGGCCAGCAGCGGCCTCAGTTCGGACAGGCTGTTGCCCTGATAGGTCACCAGCGTCTCGTACAGGTTCTCCACCACCTGACCGCTGGCGGTGTCGTAGGTGGTGCCGGGGTCCAGCGTGGGAATGTCAGCGGATTCCTGAATAACCAGGACGCCAGTGGGTTCCACGGTGCTTGCGCTGTCGCCCGTCGTCGTGTCTGCGGTGGTCGTGCTGGTGCCTGTGTTGCTGGCCGTGTCGCTCTTGCAGGCCGCCAGACTCAGGGTCAGGGTGGTCAGGGCAATGGCACTCAGCACTCGCTTGCGGGATGGATTGAGAAGGGTCATGGGGTCACTCCTTGGGGTAGGGGGTTGATTGGTGTGGGTGGGTGTTGAAATCAGAGTCTGGAATCCTGGTACTCGGCAGTCAGAGGAAAAAGAGCGTCGCTGAAACAGGGCGTCAGAGTCAGGTTGTTCAGCAGATCAGCTTAGACAGCGCCCATGAGAGCGAATTAGGAAGATTACTAAGATTCTCTCCGGGCGACAATCGGCCCGTCAGGTGTATAGGAGTGGCCTGGGAAGAAAAGCGCCGCATGAGTGACCTGGGCCGCCGCGCCAGACGCCACTTTCAGTCCATCCGGCACGGCCACAATGAAAGACCTCCCACAGCCGCAGTTGAGCGCCTTCGTGTAAGATTTCCTAATGACTGCATCTTCTATTTCCGACTCTTTTCTGCTGCGCGGCACGGCGGCGGGCAACACGCTGCGGCTGGTGGGCATGGAGTCCACCCGCATCGTGGAAGACGCTCGCCTGCGCCATCACCTGAGTAAAACTGCCACCGCCGCGCTGGGGCGCACACTGACCGCATCGGCGCTGCTGGCCGTGGTGCTGGGCAAGAAACCCGACAGCCGCGTGACCGTGCGCGTGGAGGGCGGCGGCCCGGTGGGCTGGATCGTGGCGGAAGGCAGTGCCGACGGCCAGATTCGCGGCTACGTGCGCCAGCCGGACGCGGACCTGCCCCTGCGCGAAACGGATGGCAAACTGGACGTGAGCGGCATCGTGGGCACGGTGGGAGAACTAGCGGTGACGCGCCTGCTGGACAACGGCGAGCCGTACACCGGCAGCATTGAACTGGTCAGTGGCGAGATCGCCGAGGACATCAGCAGCTATCTGGGCGTCTCCGAGCAGATTCCAAACGCCGTGCTGCTGGGCGTCTACGAGGAAGGCGGGCGGGTGGCCCACGCGGGCGGCCTGCTGGTCCAGGCCATGCCGGGGGTGTCGGATGAGACGCTGGCCCATCTGGAAGCCAATATCCGCGCGCTGGGCCAGATCACCGACGGCCTGCGCCGGGGCGGCATCCTGGACGTGATGAACCGCGTGACCGAGGGGCTGGGCCTGACCCTGGCCCCCGGCGCACAGGCCGCCCGCTTCGAGTGTCGCTGCTCGCGCCAGAAGGCCGAGGACAGCCTGAAATTCTTTAACGCCGAGGAACGCCAGGACATGATGGACACCGGCGGCCAGGAAGTCGTGTGCCACTGGTGCGGCGAGAAGTACCACATCACGCCAGGGGAAATTGCCGCCCTGGACGCCACGGCGGAGCGGGCGCGGGCTTAAGCACACCCTAATTGCCCCCTTCCACTGCGGAGGGGGCTTTTTCTGTAGGCTCGTCAGTTTTACTGTCTCGTCTTTTTACTGTCTCGTCTTCACAGCTTCGTCAGCCATTCATGCTCCGGCTCAAGCAGCTCCAGCGCACCCCGGAGCCACTTCAGCGCCTGCCCATCCAGCATGGGGCGCATCCGCTCGAAATCCCGCGCGTCCTTGCCGCGCACCTTCCGGTCTGCGGCGGCGGCCTTGAACAGCAACACCGCCTGCGGGGCCAGATACGGCCATCCGGCAGGGGACCACAGCCGCGCTTCAGCCAGCGGCAGCATTACGCGCGGGTCACGGCGGTAGTGCCACAGCCCGTCACTCAGGTCGGTCAGCAACAGGTCGAGCATCAGCACGTCGGGCAGGGCAGGATGGCGGGCGTGAATCTGGTGGAGCGGTGGCTCCAGCGGGGCGGTCCAGGGCTGGTACATGCCGCCTTGCGGGGCGTCCAGTTTCCAATCCGAGAGCAGTTGCAGAAGCTGGGGCTGGGCATCGCGGGCCACCGCCACGTCCAGATCGTCGTGCGGGCGGCTCACCTGACCCAGGTGCAGGTCCAGCGCCACGCCTCCGGCGAACATCCACGGCGCGTCCAATTCGGCCAGCATCCCAGCCACCATTTGCGCGGGGCCAAAGCCCACGGTGCGGGCGTGGTGGGCGGTGGCCTCAGCCTGCAAAGCCTGATCTGCTGCCGCCCGCCCCTCTGAAATGAAGACCAGACGGTAACGCGCCGCCGCGCTTTCATCCGCCAGCAACAGCGCCCGCAGCGCCTGTTGTTCCGCTCTCCAGCCTCTGCTGTGATCGGGCAGCACCAAGCGCCAGCCTGCGGGGTGCAGATAAGATTCCCCTTCTGGCACGTAGCCCAGCGCTTCCAGGATACGGCGTTGCTCCTCGCTGGGAGGCTCCGGCAACAGGTCCAGATGAAGTTCGGAGAGGTCCAGATCAGCCAGCGTGGGCAGGCTCCCCGGTCCGCCGATCTGGACGTTGAAAACGCCTTCCTCGCGTCCTCCGTCCAGATAATCGCCCAGCGCGTCTTTCAGCTCATGGATGGCCGCGTTCAGGTCAGGCATCTTCCCAGGAGAGCATGGGTGAAGCCCCTGCCACATCCGCTCTTATGCTGAGCGCACCCCAACTGGGGATACTGACCGCATGAACGCTCAAGGCCACATGAACGCCAAAGCAACTGCCACCGCCCTGCTGCTGGGCAGCCTGAGTCTGGGGCTGGCCGGGTGCGACACGGAACCGCAACAGGCCGCCACGACGCAGACGCAGACCACCACAAACCAGACCACGGCGAACCAGACGACTCCAAGCCAGACCACTGGCGCAGAACCTACAGCGGCCACCTCTTCCAGCCAGGACGACGCCCCCGACGCGCTGGCGCTGGAGGCAGGCGAGCGGCTGCAATCCGAGCAGAACACCATCGACGTGGTGCAGCGTTTCGAGCCGGGCCTGGTGTTCATCACCACCGAGCAGCAGGTGGCGGCGCAGGACCCCTTTGGCATGATGGGCGGCGGCTCGCAGGTGCAGCAGGGCGTGGGTAGCGGCTTTTTCGTCAACGACGCTGGGGATATCCTGACCAACTTCCACGTCGTGGCGGGCGAGGGAGGTGGCAGCGGCGGGGCCAGCAAGATCAGCATCCGGGTGATGAATCAGGACAAGACGGTAGAGGCCAGGGTGATCGGCTACGCGCCGCAGTACGATCTGGCGCTGATCCGCGCCGAGGGGCTGGACAAGGCGCTGATCCGGCCCATTCCGCTGGGCAACAGCGACAACCTGAAGGTGGGCCAGAAAGCCATCGCGATGGGGGCACCCTTCGGCCTGGATTTCAGCGTGTCGGAGGGGATCGTCAGCAGCACCGCGCGCCAGATTCCCATTGGGTTTTCGGGCGGCGGCGAGGGCATCACGCAGAAGGCCATCCAGACCGACGCGGCCATCAACCCCGGCAATTCCGGCGGACCACTGCTGAACAGCGCGGGCGAGGTGATCGGCATCAACACCCAGATTCTCTCGCCCAGCGGGCAAGCAAACGGTGTGGGCCAGAGCGCGGGCGTGGGCTTTGCCATTCCCATCAATGCCGCCAAGAACCTGCTGCCACGCCTGCAAGCGGCGGAGGGCGGCGAGGTCAATCTGCCGCGCATCGGCGTCAGCGTGGGACTGGTGGTGCAGGGCCAGCAGGGACGGGTGGCCGTGGGGCTGGGCGCGCTGACCAGCCAGGGCAAGCAGCTCCTGAAACTGCCCGACACGGGACTGGTGGTGGGTCAGGTCCAGCCCGGAACGCCCGCTGCCGCCGCCGGGCTGAAAGGCGGCACCCGCACCCAGGAGTTCCGGGGCGGCGTGATCAGCCTGGGCGGCGACGTGATCGTGGCCGCCGACGGCCAGCCGGTAGACGCGCTGGAAGACCTGCAAGCCGCCCTGATCAACAAGAAGCAGGGCGACACCGTGGACCTGACCGTGCTGCGCGGCGAACAGAAGCAGGATCTGACGGTCACGCTGGACGCCTCAGCGTTTCAGTAATCCCCATTTCCGTAAAGGTTGACCGCGCTGTCACTAACCGCGCCCAACTGACAACCCCCTTCCACCTCACGGGGAGGCTGGAAGGGGGCAGGGTTCAGGATGGTCCGAAACCGAACCCACCGGTCAGAGAATGCTCCCCACCACCTTCACCACGTTCTCCACGCTGAAGCCGAACTTCTCGAACAGGATTTCGGCGGGCGCGCTGGCCCCGAAGGTGTCCATGCCGATGACCGCGCCTTCCAGCCCCACCCACTCGTACCAGGGGGACTTGGTGGCGGCCTCAATGGCGACGCGCCGGACGCCGGGGGTCAGCACGCTGTCGCGGTAGCCCCGGTCCTGCTCGCGGAACACTTCCATGCAGGGCATGGAGACCACGCGGGCGGCGGTGCCTGCCTTGCCCAGCGCCTCGGCGGCGTCCAGCGCCAGCCCGACTTCCGAGCCGCTGGCCAGCAGAATCACGGCGGGGTTCTCGGCATCCTGCACCACGTATGCGCCCTTCTTCACGCCCTCGGGGTTGCGGGGAAGGATTCGCAGATCCTGGCGGGTCAGGGCCAGCGCGGTGGGGCCTTTCTCGTATTCCAGCGCCATCTGCCAGGCAATCGCCGTTTCGTTGGCGTCGGCGGGACGGATGACGTGTGCCCCCGGAACGGCGCGCAACATGGCCAGTTGATCAATCGGCTGGTGCGTGGGGCCGTCCTCGCCCAGGCCGATGCTGTCGTGGGTCAGCACGTAGGTCACGGGCTGCATCTGAATGGCGCTCAGGCGGAAGGCAGGTTTGAGGTAGTCGGCGAAGACCATGAAGGTGCCCACCAGCGGGCGCACGCCGCCGTACAGGCTCAGGCCGTTGGCGGCGGCGGCCATGCCGAATTCGCGCACGCCGAAGTAGACGTTGCGCCCGGCGTAGTGGTCCGGGTTCATGACCTCGGTGTCCTTGATGGTGGTCTTGGTGCTGCCCGAGAGGTCCGCGCTGCCGCCCATCAGGCCCGGCACCACGGCGGCCAGCGCGTTGATGACCTCGCCGCTGGCATTGCGCGTCGCCATCGCCTTGCCGCCTGGCTCGTATTTGGGCAGGCTGTCTTCCAGATTGGCGGGCAGTTCGCGGGCCAGCAGGGCGTCTACCTCTTTGCCCAGCTCAGGATGCGCGGCGCGGTAGCCGTTCATCAGCGCCTGCCACTTCTGCTCCTGCTGTGAGCCACGCTCCTTTGCGTCCATATGCTCAGCCACACCGTCCGGCACAGTAAAGGCAGGGAAATCCCAGCCCAGTGCTGCTTTCGTGGCCGCCACACCGTCTGCCCCCAGCGGCTCGCCGTGCGCCTTGCTGGTCCCAGCGCGCGGGCTGCCGAAGCCGATGATGGTCCGCACCTGAATGAGGGTGGGCTGCGCCGTATTATTACGGGCGTTGATGACGGCGGCACGGATTTCGTCCAGGTTGTTGCCGTCTTCCACCTTCAGCACTTCCCAGCCGTAGGCGCGGTAACGCTCGGCGGTGTTCTCGGATTCGGCCTTGTCGGTGGGGGTGTCCAGTTGAATCTGGTTGTCGTCGTGAAACCAGATCAGTTTGCCCAGCTTGAGGTGTCCGGCCAGCGCGGCGGACTCGTGGTTGACGCCTTCTTGCAAGTCGCCGTCGCCCATCACCGAGTAGGTGTAGTTGTTGAAGATTTCAAAGCCTTCGCGGTTGTACCGGGCGGCCAGGTGGCGCTCGGCCATCGCCATGCCCACGGTCATTGCCGCGCCCTGGCCCAGCGGCCCGGTGGTGGCGTCCAGCCCGGGGGTGTGGAAGAACTCCGGGTGGCCCGGCGTCTTGCTGCCCCACTGCCGGAAGTCTTTCAGCTCCTGCAACGGCATGTCGTAACCCGTCAGGTGCAGCAGGCTGTAAATGAGCATGCTGGCGTGGCCTGCCGACAGCACGAAGCGGTCCCGGCCCGGCCAGTGCGGATTGCCGGGGTTGTGGCGCAGGAAATCCTGCCAGATCACGTAGCCCATGGGGGCCATGCCCAGCGGCGCACCCGGATGTCCGCTGTTGGCGGCCTGCACGCCGTCGATGGACAGGGTTCGGATGGTATTGATGCTGAGCTGTTCAAGGCTGCTGTCCGTGGTCTGGCTGGTGGTCTGCGTCATGGGCCTTATCCTACCCTGTCCAGAGATTGTGTACCAAGTACACTTTTAGACGTTTGTGGCCTCTGTGCCTCGCTTAACTTTCGTTCAAGCCTGCTTCCTGGGCCTTGCCGGGATGTGTTTCCAGCGCCTCTTCCACCGCTGCCCGCAGTTCATGGGCGCTGACCCCGGCGGCTCTCAGCTCCTGCACCTGCCGCCGCAGACCAAGCAGCCCGCTTCGCTGCCCTGCCGCACTGCCTGCCCGCACCCGCGTTCCCGCCCCGGCGCGGTTCTCGGTCAGGTCGTCCTCCTGCAACAGGGCGTAGGTCTTGGCCACCGTATTGGGGGCCAGTCCCAGCGCCGAGGCCAGCGCACGCACGGCGGGCAGAGACGTGCCGGGTTTTAACACTCCGTCCTGAATGGCCCCTGTCAGCGCCTGCCGGAGTTGCAGGTAGACCGGCAGTTCTCCGTCCGCACTCACCTGGGAGGCCAGCAGGGTCAAGAGTTCGGCGTGTCTGGGCGGGGTGTCGCTCATGGGCGCACCATCGGCCCAGACGGGGCAGGCTGTCAAGCGCCAGGTCAAGCGCCAGAGAGAATCCGCAGAGAGTACAGAGTGGATGCAAAATTGCGCCACTTGCCCCAGCGTCCCCCGCTCTGATACTCTGCTTCGGTGCGCGGCCCGGTTGGCTGCTGTCGGCCCGTATGATCCCCGCCATCCTTGCGGGTGCAACACCTTCAAAATCACGCGTCTAGACGCACCCCAGAGGTTTTCCAGCATGGTTAAAATTCGCCTGTCCCGCTTCGGTTCCACCCACAATCCCCACTACCGCATCGTCGTGACCGACAGCCGCGTCGCCCGTGATGGTGGCTACATCGAGAACATCGGTCACTACGATCCCCGCAAGACCTCCGAGACGTATCTGAAGGTCAACAACGAGCGTGCCCAGTACTGGATCGGCGTCGGCGCACAGCCCACCGATACCGCCCGCCGCCTGCTGAAGTCTCAGGGTGTCAAGTTCTCCTGAACTGACAAGATGTGGAAAGAGGCTCCTGCGGGGGCCTTTTTTCGTTTTCCCGTGCGCCTGTCAGCCTTCCGTCACGCCACGCCCTTTAGAATGCACGCCATGAAGAGCGATCCGACCGACCTGACCCTGTTCCTGGCGCAAAGCGTGGTGGATCAGCCGTCGCTGGTGCGCGTGTCCAAGCGCGGCCCCACCGTGATGGTGCGCGTGGCCCCCGGCGAGGAAGGCCGATTCATCGGAAGACAGGGCCGCGTGATCCAGGCCATCCGCACGCTGGTGCGCGCCGCCAGCGACCCCCGCGAGCGCGTGAACGTCGATCTGGACGCCCCGCGCAAGGGTTGAGCGTGCCAGAGACAAGCGCGGCCACAACGAATACGGCAGCGGGCACCGAGGTCACCCGTCTGGGCTACTTCCTGGGACCGCACGGCGTTCAGGGCGCGGCCAAGGTCTACGTGCTGGGCGACGCCGCGCAGTTCAAGAAACTCAGGCGGGTATACGTGGAGGGGCGCGGCTGGCTGGGAGTGATGCGGACCACCCAGCTTGCCCCCGGTGTGGCCCTGCAACTGGCGGGCCTGTCCTCACGCGAGGGGGCCGAGATGCTGCGCGGGCTGAACGTCTACGCCGCCGACGACGAATTGCCCACCCCGGAAGACGGCGTGTATTACTTCCACGAGTTGCGCGGCCTGACCCTCAGCGACGCGGAAGGCGCAGAGCTGGGAACGGTCAAGGACGTACTGGACGCCGGGCATCAGGATCTGCTGGTGGTCACGCATGAGGGCGGGGAGGCACTGATTCCGCTGCAAGCCCCGTATGTCACGGTCAATCTGACAGCCAAGCAGCGGCCTAAATCCCTGTCGCTGACCGCCGACGCGCCGGAAGGGCTGCTGGGCGACCTGGACGACGAAACGGACGAGCCAGAGCAGGAAGACGCTTGAGCATTCCACCGTGTTGACCTTTTCCTTCCTGACCCTGTTTCCCGAACTGCTGGCCCCCTTTGCAAATGAGGCGATTATCGGCAGGGCCAGGGAGCGCGGGCTGCTGGACGTGAAGCTGGTGCAATTGCGCGACTTCGCGGACAACAAGCACATGAAAGTGGACGACACGCCCTACGGCGGCGGCGCGGGCATGGTCATCCGGGTGGACGTGGCCGAGCGGGCACTGGCCAGCCTGCCCCCGGCGGACGAGATCATTCTGTTCAGTCCAGCAGGCCAGCCGTTCACGCAGGCGCTGGCTGAGGAACTGGCGCAAAAGGAACATCTGGCCTTTCTGTGCGGACGCTACGAGGGTTTCGATGCCCGGACCGAGGCGCTGGTCACGCGCGAACTGAGCATCGGCGACTTCGTGATGATGGGCGGCGAGGCGGCGGCGGCCTGCGTGCTGGAGGCAGTGGCGCGGCTACTGCCCAGCGTGATCGGTGACCCGGATTCGCACCGCGCCGACAGCTTCAGCAGCGGCCTGCTGGATTACCCCGAATACACCCGGCCTCCCGAATGGCGCGGCCAGAGCGTGCCGGAAGTGCTGCGCGGCGGCAACCACGGCGCGGTGGCCCTGTGGCGGCGGGAGCAGGCGCTGCGGCGGACGCTGGCCCGCCGCCCCGATCTGCTGTCAGGCGCGGAACTGACGCCGCAGGACACCGCCACGTTGCTGGAACTGGGCGTTACGGCAGAGCAGTTGCAGGGCTGTAATGCGCCGCCGCCGCCCCGCCCCAGACGGGCACGGCGCAGGAAAAACACTGATGCAAACGAGAAATCTGAGTGAAATCCAGGCGTTCTTCACCTTTTTATTGTGGGTTCCGCTCAAGTCCCTTTCCGCCAACAGGCGCACCATGAGGGCCAGATGACCGTTCCCCTGTTTCCCCTGCATAACCTGGTGCTGTTTCCAGGCGTGGTGCTGCCGCTCTACGTTTTCGAGCAGCGTTACCGCGAACTTCTTCTGGACACGCAGGCCAGCGGCGAGCCGTTCGGGATCGTGCAGATCGTGGAAACTTCAGAGGAGGTCTCCACCCCCTTTCACGAGCGGATTTCCAGGGTGGGCACGCTGGCGCACCTGCAACAGGCCGAGACCCACGAGGACGGCACCAGCACCATCGTCGTGGTGGGCGGCGAGCGCTTCACGGTACAGGATTTCGATTTCAGCAAACCCTACCTGAGTGCCGAGGTGGCGCTGTGGCCGCTGGAAGCCGTGCTGCCCGGTCAGGAAGAAATGGTGCAGGCCAGCGCCCGCAAACTCCTGAGTGATTTGCTGCGCCTGCGCCCCGCCGAGGCGGACCTGATCCGCGCCAACGCCCCGCAAGACTCCATGTTGCTGGCGAGTTTCGTCGCGGGTCTGCTGCCTGGTCTCAGCAGCCAGCAGCGTGAGGAAGCCCTGCGTGCCCCCGGCCTGCTGGACCGCCTGGACGTGCTGCTGGGCGCGGTTCCCAGGGACATGAAGCTGATGAACTGAAGGGGCACCCCTCATTACCTGTCTCGCCCCGCCTGTCCCGCCTCCACAAGTCAGAAATCTCTAAACCCACCCTCACCCGGTGGGCGGCTGCGGGGGCGCAGACTGGACCCATGCTGGATAACATCCTGAATTCCCTGCAACGCGGGGCGGAACGTGTGCAACGCCGGGGCGAGGAAGTCGCGCAGGTGGCCCGGTTGCGCCTGGAAATCTTTCAACTGGGCCGCGAGTTGGACGGTCACTTTGCTCGCCTGGGCCGCGCGTACCACGCCGGGGCCGAGAAAGACAGCCTGGGCGGCATTCAGGAGGACATCCGCCGCGCCGAGGAGGAGATCAGCGCCCGTGAACGCCTGATCACCGAACTGGGCGAGGACCCGAAGGCGGACGGTGAGATGACCGTGTACACGCCGGACGGGGTGGGCCGGGTCAGCGCCGCAGGCAGCGATACACTAGGCAGTGATGCACAGGGCAGCGTGGAGCCGTCGGGGGCGGGCAACCGGCCCAACTTCACCAAGTCGGACGGTTTAGCAGCAGGCACTGAACCCAATATTCCCGCCTCGGTTCCCCACCCACAGCAACCCCACTTTCCGCAGGAGACCACCACCATGACCAATACACGTCCCGATAAAGAGGAACTGGAACAGCAGCGCGGCAAGATCGACCTGAACCAGACGGACCGCAGCCACCACGACGCCGCCGATGGCGATTACACTGGCCCCGATCCCACCGTGCAGCACGCCGACGAACTGCTGGAACCCGGCGACAAGACCGCCAGTATGGGCAAGGAAGGCGAGCGCGACAAATTCACTCGCCACGAGGAAATCCTCGAAGAGGGCAAACGCGCCAGCAAGATGTCCGATCCGCTGGATATGTAAATCCAGCGGACCTCTAAAAACTCAGTCCTCAGCGCGCACGAAGTTCGGTGCGCGTTTTTCCTTGAAGGCCGTCACGCCTTCCTGGTGTTCCCAGTGGTCCCCAGCGAGTTGTTGCAACGCAGCCTCCTGATCCAGCGCCTCGTTCAGCGTGCCCGTCAGCGCGTCGTTCAGCGCCTGCTTGGTCAGCTTGAGGGCGTTGGCGGGGCGCGCCGCCAGCCGCTCGGCATACGCCTGGACCTCGTCCGCGAAGGTCTCGTCGGGCAAGACATGCTCACACAGGCCCATTTTCAGGGCGTCGGCGGAATCCACGCGCTCGGCCAGGGCCATCAGCTCGAAGGCGCGGCTATACCCCACCAGACGAGGCAGAAACCAGGTGCTGCCCGAATCGGGAACCAGGGCAATGTTGGAAAAGATCTCGATCAGGCGGGCCGACTGCGCCCACAGCCGGATGTCCCCAGCCAGTGCCAGACTGGCCCCTGCCCCCGCCGCCACGCCGTTGACCGCGCTGATGACGGGCTTCTCCAGCGTGCGGATGGTACGGATCAATGGGTTGTAGGTGGCGTTCAGGTGTTCGGTGAAGGTCATGTCGCGCCCCGACACGTCCCCGAGGTCCTGTCCGGCGCAAAAGCCCCGGCCCGCGCCAGTGATAACCACCACGCGCACGGTAGGATCCGCCTCCGCCCTTTTCAGTTCGGCGGTCAGCGACAGCAACAGCTCGTCGTTGGCGGCGTTCAGCTTGTCCGGGCGGTTGAGGATCAGGGTGCAGACGCCCGCGCGGGTCTGCGAAAGGATCACACTGTCGTGAGTCATGCCGCCCAGCCTAGCGTCCCACCGGCCAGACTTCGCTAGACTCGCGTGAATGACCCAGCAGCAGCCCCCCGAATCCGGCGATCTGCCCACCGCACCGCCGCCGAAGGTGCTGGCGCTGGACGTGAGCAAGTCACGCATCGGCTTTGCGGTGAACATGGGGGGGCTGGCCTTCGGGCGCGGCAGCCTGGACCGCAAACGCCTGCCCCTGGACCTCAAAGCGCTGCGCCTGAAAGTGAAGGAAACCGGGGCAACGTTGCTGCTGCTGGGGCTGCCGCTGCGAACCGACGGTCTGCACAGCCCCTCGGCGGACCGGATTCGCGCGTTCGGCAAAATCCTGGTGGAACAGGGCTACGCGGTGGCCTATCAGGACGAGCGCTTCACCACCCGCCGCGCCCGCGAACTGGGGGCCACCGATGAGGATGAGGCGGCGGCAGTGCAGATTCTGGAGCTGTACCTGATGGGACGGGCAGGCCAGAACTAGCCGGAACTGCCCGCTCGGTCAGTAAAATACCGCTGAGAACACACATCTGGGGGGGGTGGCAACCCCGTTCGGGTAATGGTTTTGGCAGGGTCTGAGACGCAGACTTGGGCCATGCCCCTTCAACCCTTTCCCCCTCCCACTTCCAGGAAACTACCGGATGCCCTCCCAGCACAGTTCAGCCTCCCCGCACGCGCCCGGATCACGCAGGGCGCAACTATGATCATCGTGGTGCTGTTCACGCTGCTGCTGCTGGCCGGGGTGCTGGCCGCCTCCCTACGCCTGGGCCTGAGCAGCCGGCAGACCACCGCCGATCAGGCATCGACGCTGCGGGCGCAGTACGCCGCCGAGTCGGGAGTGGCGCTGGCGCGCAGCCGCTTGCAGGATGTGCAGGCCATGCTGTCGTTCAACAGCCCGCGTATTGTGGGTGGCGCAGGTCTGAAACTGGCCCCCAACATCAAGATCTCCGCTGTTCAGGACTGGGTGTCTCGCCTGTGCGGAACGTCAACCTGGCAGGATATGTATGAGGGTCGGGAAGCCAATGCTCGCGGCTTTCTGGACCGCACCCTTGATCCCAACGACGACGCCAGCGAGAAATTCTATCCTACAGCCCAGTCTTGCAAGCCTGCCAACCTGAATTCTGCGTCGCAATTCGCGCTGTTTTCCAGCATCGTGACCCCAGAGGCCTATCAAATCCTGCCGTCGGGCGAGGCCCCGACAGCGGCCACACCTGAAGCCCGTCAGGCGTTCTGGCAGGGCTTACTGACCCAGCGTTCCACTTCCACTTCCGGGAACGTGAACCTCAGCACGCAGGTAGGAATTACCCGCGTGCTGCGTCTCACTGCCAACCACAGCCGAATTTACCTGGGGGTGCAGCGACTAGATTCGGTGGCCAGCGAGGGGACAGGCCGGGTTCAACGGGTGATCAATGCGAGTGGTACGGACAATGGGCAGTGGTGGTTCGACATCGTACAGCCTTCCCTGTTAGAAGCGACTGTCCAGACGGATTACCATACTTCGGCAGCGGGCAGCGTCGTCTATTTCACAAGCCGCACCAGGTTTCAGGGACCGCTTAAAACCAATGATGTCTTCGCTTTCACCAGCACGGCAGGTAGCCCCAGATTCAGCGGCAAGCTGACCAGCGCCGGGTGCATGGACCGCATTGACAATGCCACCGAGATCACCTGCACCCGACAGCCGGGCGTCAGGTTAGGGAATCCACCCATCACCAACCGTGATTTCTCTGGAACAGATACCGCGAAAAGCACAGCTATTCAGCAACGCATCTTAAACAGCGGTGTTACCGTCGATTACAGCAGCATCACCCCCAACTTTGCCGGTCAATATCAGCCGTTTCCCACCAACGCCAGCAATCAGGCTAACGCAGCCAACGGTCTGGATGAAAATGGCCAGCCCCTAGTCAATGAACGCGGTGTGACGCTTGGTACTACAGAGGTGGGTGTGCAACTTTACGTTGGCGACGCCAACGGCAACCCAATAACGCAATACGACGCAAGTCAGCGCAAATGGGTAGAACCCAATCCGGCCTATCAGTACATTAAGCCTGCGACGGGCGTGAGTTGCACTTCAAATTTCGATATCAATGGTTGCACTTACACCTATAGCAACACCACTTACCGGGTTGATGCGAACAAAAGTATGCAGCAGAAGATTGGGAATGGCGCTTGGACATCGATCACTGGAAAGTTCAACGGAGTGATCTACAAGAATGGCGGAGTCAGCATCCTCGGCCCAGGACGCGGAAACTACACTGATACTAATTCGGTGGCCCAGGCCCGTCCGGCGCTGGCCTCATTCTCGGGCATCACCCTGGCCGCCACTGGAAATGTCACAGTCCGTAGCGACCTCGCTATGTCGCAGACTCCCTGCCGCTATGACGAATACGCCAGCGTGCAGGTAACGCCCCCGTGCAGTGATCGGCAAAATGTTATGGGTCTATTCAGCAGTGCCGGAAGTGTAATCGTGGGTCGTCAGGCTCCCGACAATGTTGTACTTCAAGCTGCGATGATGTCCAGCCAGCAGGAATTCACGGTTGATGGTTACGGTGATTACAGCAGAGGATCAAGGGGAGAAGTCAAGTTCACAGGATCACTGGTGGAGAAGTATTACGGCCCAAACGGGCAATCTTCAGGGACCAGTGAGGCTGGCTACGGACGCGATTATTCCTATGACCGCCGCTTCCTCGATGGCCTCTCGCCGCCGTACTACCCCGTCTCACCCAAGTGGGACTTCTACGACGCCTCCAGCCGTGACGGTGACTTCTCCGATCTGATCTGGAAGCAGGGAGCCACGCCATGAGGAACAAGACGTCTGGCTTTACCCTGATCGAGGTTCTGGTGGTCATCGCCATCATCGGAATTCTGGGGGGCATCTTTGGCAGCAGCCTGATCCGCAGCATCCGCACGGCAGAATTGCGCGAGGCCGCCAATCAGGTCGCCAGCGACTTTCAACGGGCGCGCTCGCTGGCCCAGCGCGGCAGCACCAACGTGACCATCACCACGCCCAAAGGCACCGCGACCAGCAGTTACAGCGTGAACGGTCAGGCCCGGACCCTGCCCAACAACATCAAGCTGGTGTGCAAGACCAACTGCAGCACGGGCGCGGCGGCGGCCACCACCTATCAGGCTCCCTACGGCGAACTAATCAATACAGGCAGCGTCTTCACCGTGCAGAGTCCGGTCAGCGGAATTGCTGCATTGGAAATCCGAATTGTCGGCGTAACCGGCAAGGTCATCTTGACCGGGGCGTCCTGAAATGAACATGGATCAACGCTTCCGCTCGCCGCCTGCCCGAGCGCCACAGGCTGCGTCTCAGGGCTTTACCCTGATCGAGATTCTGGTCTCCATCGCCATTCTCGGCATTCTGGCCGCCGTGCTGACCAGCACCCTGACCGGAACCCTCAGCCTCAACCAACGGAGCCAGCGCCAACTGGACACCTCAGCGCGTGCCCAGCAACTGCTGGAAAGCATCCGGGGAGCCTGGGCCGTGCCGCCCGCCGGAAGTGCCTTCTCGCTCTACTATGACCGGGCCTGTGCGCCGAACACCTCGGTAGCCCTGGACGGCCTGAGCGCCCAGTACATCAACCTGAATTCCAGAGCGCAGCCGATCAATGCTTCCGGCGTCGTGCAGCCTAATCCCAACGCGACAAACGTCACGGTCTCCGCCAATTGCACGCCCGTAACCGTCATACAGATGGGCAGCGGCAGCACGCTCACGCCCTACCCGATGCGCCGCCTGATCGTCAGTTCAGGCACCGGGGCGCAAGACGTGACCCTGACCCTTGATCTGCTGAGGCCCCAGTGAACCGCGCCGCAACGCCGCAAACAGACGGCTTCACCCTAGTGGAACTGCTGGTCGGCATGGCCCTGATGGGCATTGTCCTGGGGGCGCTGCTGTCCTTCTTCACGCAGGGCACCCGGATCTCATCGCAGTCGAGCAGCCGCGCCGATCTGCAACAGGAGGTCCTGAACGTTCAGCAACTGATCGTGGGCAAGCTGCGCGAGGCGTGGTACATCTATCCTGCTGGGCAAACCCTGACGCTGTCAAGTGCAGTGACCACCCGCAATCCGGTCACCAGCAACCAGACCTGGAACACCAGCACCCACCCCATTCTGGCAATGATCCTGCCGCCCAGCAACACGGCCCTGGCCTGCGCCACAGCCACCCCAGACGGCTGCTACCGCTTCGTGGCCTATTACCCGGTGATGCGCTCGGGGTGGATCAGTGGTGTGTCGGCGACACCGTGGCTTGACCCCGGCAGCAACGCCAATAACGCGGCAACCTGGGTGCTGGCCGAGTACCGCGCCAACATGCCCGCCAGCTTTGCGCCCACGGTGTTTCCCCCGGCGGCAGTTCCCACTGTCCCCCTGACTGGCAGCGCCAACCTGCTGGCTGATTTCGTGGCCCCCACCATTGTTACCCCTGGGTTTACCACCACGGCCAGCACCTACAGCATGTTCAGTTTCCTACCCACCAACAGCAGCGCGGCGGTGCCGGTCAGTGGCGTGACGCTCCGGGTAGCCACCACCCGCCAGACCGTCGGCACCACCCTGCGCCTACCCAACGCCACCGACGAGTACACGATCTCGGTGTACCCCACCAACCTGGGCAAGATCGCGGCCAACTGATTCCGCTGGAGGACTGCCGGGCTACCCTTCCTCTCTGCCACACTAAAAGCCATGACGGACCTCGCCCCCCGGATCTGGAGCCGCCTTCGCCCTGAGGACCGCGAGTGGCTGGGCGCACTGGCGCGGCAGGCGGGGCCGCACGCCCGCGTGGCGCTGGTTGGGGGCGCGGTGCGGGACGCATTGCTAGATCAGACGCCGCTTGATCTGGACGTGGTGGCCGAGGGAACGGACGTGCAGGCCCTGGCCCGCGCTTCAGCCCTGCCGTTTCTGTACCATCCGGCCTTCCAGAACGCCACCGTGACCCTGCCGGATGGCCGGGGGGCCGATCTGGTCCGCGCCCGCCGCGAGACGTACCCAGTGGCGGGGCAAAATCCGGTCCCTCACTCCGGCACGCTGGAGGACGATCTGCGGCGGCGCGACTTCGCGGTCAATGCGCTGGCCCTGCTGATCGGGCCGGGCGGCAAGGTCACGCTGCTGGACGAACTGAACGGCCTGAGCGATCTGGAGGCGCGGGTGCTGCGGCCCCTGCACACCCGGTCCTTCCACGAGGACGCCAGCCGTCTGGTGCGTGGGGCGCGGCTGGCGGCGCGACTGGGGTTCACAGCGGACCTCGAATTGCTACGGCAGGTGCCAGAAGCGCTGGCTGTATCTGAGCAGACGCCCCGCCTGTGGGCCGAACTCAAGCTGCTGCTGTCGGAGGTGCGGCCCGGCACAGCGGCGCGCACGCTGGAGGTGTGGGGCGCGGGAGAACTCTTGCCCGGCGTGGAGTGGCTGGAACAGTTGGACGCGGTGCAGGACGCCGGACAACCCGTCTCGCCGCAGCTCTACGCCGCCGCCGCACTGCACGCCTCGCCGGACCCGGAGCGGCTGACTGAACGCCTGGGCCTGGGGGACCGCCCCGCCGCGCTGCTGGCCCGCGCCCTCTCTGGCACTTATTTTCCAGACGGGACACCAGAACGCCTGCTGCGCGGCCTGCTGCGCCCGGACGCCCCGGTACCGCTGACCGGGCGCGACGTGCTGGCGCTGGGTGTGCCGCCGGGCCGCGCGGTGGGGGAGGCACTGAATCATCTGGCGCAGCTCAGGCAGGAGGGGAAAATCAACAGCCGGGAGGAGGAGCAGCTTGCCCTTCAAAAGTATCTGGGGGCCGAACGCTCTGAATAAGGCCACGTAGAATACCCCACATATGGGCCTTCTCAGTCTGCTGACCTCCAACCCCACCGCGTTCATCATCATCGCGCTGGCACTGGTGCTGTCTCTCGCCGTTCACGAATTCGCGCACGCCTACACGGCAGACCGGCTGGGCGATCCCACGCCGCGCCGTTACGGGCGCGTGACCCTCAATCCGCTGGCCCACCTGGACCCGATTGGCACGCTGCTGCTGCTGGTGGCAGGCTTCGGATTCGCCAAACCGGTGCCGATCAATCCCAACAACCTGGGCCGCTGGGGAACGCTGTGGGTGGCCGCCGCCGGGCCGATCAGCAACCTCGTGATCGCCTTCGTATGTGCCGTGCTGCTCAAGGTGCTGCCCACCACCCAGATCAGCCTGACCATCCTGCTGACCGTGCTGGGCATCAACGTGGTGCTGGCAGTCTTCAACCTGATTCCCATTCCGCTGCTGGACGGCAGCCGAATTCTGGGCGCGCTGGTGCCGTCGCTGGGGCGCAGCCTGTCGCAGTTCGAGGCCCTGCCATACAGCTTTATTCTCGTCTTCGGCTTCATCTTCCTGGCCCGCGAGCCGCTGGGCCAGTTCATCCGCACCGTGCAGAACTGGGTGCTGACGGTGGTGGGCATTTAGAGCAGTTGTCATAAAAATGGTCTTTTTATGACCGAGCGGAGCGAGAGACTTTTGCTGAGCAGGATGGAGAATGGAGTCGCCGGAAGTCTCTTTTTCCGGCGACGTAATTCGGAAACCTGCTCTAGACGGCCACCCTGCCCCACACCCAGCTTTCCCCTCTGTCCTTCTGGATGAGGGGATTTTTTATGCCCAGTTCAGTACTTCTGCCCGTCCAGCACGCGGCCTTCGGGTTCCTGGCCCTGCTGCATGGTCAGCAGAAAATCGCGGGTGAGGCTGGCCCCACGCGCCACCAGATCGGTGGTGGTGCTGGCGATGTGCGGCGTGATGATCACGTTTTTCTGCGCCCACAGCGGGTGCCCTTCCGGCAACGGTTCGGGATCGGTCACGTCCAGCGCCGCGCCGCCCAGATGGCCGGAATCCAGCGCGGCCAGCAGGTCATCCGTGACGATCAGGTTGCCGCGCCCGGCGTTGGCCAGCCACGCCCCCGGCTTGAGCCTGCCCAGCAGTTCGGCGTTCACGATGCCGCGTGTATCGGGCGTGCTGGGCAGCAGCAACACCACCCAGTCGGCGCGGGACAGCAGCCCGTCGCGCTGGAGGTCCGGGGTGGAACTGCGAATACCGCTGACCTCTGCCCCAAACGGCGTCAGCAGCCCTTCCAGCAGGTGACCGATGTGGCCGTAGCCCCAGATCACCACGTTCTGCCCGTCCAGCGTGTGCAGGCCGGAGTCGTTCGGGTTTCTGGCCGAACTCGTGCTGGGCGTCGCGGAAGTGGTGCAGGCCGCGCATGGCCGAGAGCATCAGCGCCGCAACATGCACGGCCACGGCGCGGTCATGCAGGCGGTTGGCGTTGTAAAGGGCCACGCCGGGCGGCAGATGCGGCTGAACATGATCAATCCCAGCGGTCAGGGTCAGCACCCATTTCAGGCCCGGCGTCTTCAGCAACTTCTCGCGGGTCTCGCCGCGCGCCAACCACAGCACCACGCCCTCGGCCTCTTCCGGCGGAACGTGGTCCTGCGAATAAAAGGCGAATTCCACGCCAGGAACGCCGTGTTCATCGTGGCCGGAGAGGGCGTGGAATTCGGGCAGATCGGGCAACAGGACGCGCATGGGTTCTATTGTGGCGCACCCTCTGATGAATGTTGGGCTGACGGATGCTGGGTCTGCCATTCTTCACGGGTAATTTCCATATGCACGTCGGTGCGGCCCGCCTGCGGTGTGCGGCCCACCTCGCGGAAGCCACAGGCGAGAAAAGCCCGCTGGGCGCGGCGGTTGTGGGCGAAAGTGGTCAGCCGCACCCGCTTCAGCGGCACCTGACGGCTCGAGAAGGACCAGTCCAGCAGCGCCAGCACCGCCTCGCGCCCGTAGCCCTGACCCCACAGCGCGGGAAAGCCGATCATCACGCCCAGCGTGCCAGTGGTGGGCGTCAACGGCGGCGAGGGCCGCAGATCGTACAGTTCGGCGCTGCCGATCAGCGCGCCGCGTTCATCCAGAATGCCGAAGCCCACGCGCTCGCCGCCGCGTTCCTCGTCCTGCATGACCTTGCGGAACAGCCATTCGGGCAGACGGATCGGCTTGGCGTCGTTCCAGTCGGCCAGCTCACGGTCCTTGAAAAAGCCGTGCAGGATGTGCCATTCGCCGCCGCTCAGCTCCAGCATCGGTTTGAGACTCACGCGCCCCCACCCCCCACCCGCTGCCGGGAGGTCTGGGGTGGCGGGGGAATTGATCATGGGCTGAGTTTAGCGTCCACAGTGGACAGTGGCCCCATCGCCCGCACCACATCCCGCGTCAGGCGTTCCAGGTGAAAGGCGTCGCCCTCAGCGCGTTCCACACTGCGCGTTTCAGGGTCGACCACCAGCAACGCCAGAACTTCGTTGCCCGCGTGCCGGATGTTGACACCGGAATGACCGCTCAGCACCTCCTGATCGCTTTTTTTCAGGTACTTCCAGGCGGGAGCCGACGCTTTCATGCCCAGATGCGCGGTGGGCAGACGGTGGCGCGAGAGTTCGCCCCCCAGCCAGTTCACCGCGTCCGGCAGGCCAGCGATCAATCCCTGCTCCAGATGCGGCTGCGGTTGGTTGTACCGGACCTCTCCCCCATCACGGCGGCGCAGCTTTCCGCCTGCCGCCTGCAACAGCGCGTCCCCGGCAGCGATGTCCCACTCGCTGCGCGGCGACATGGTGAAAGTAACGTCGGCCTCATCCGCACTCAGGCGGGCCAGCTTCAGCGCGATGCTGCCGCTGGGGAGCATCCCTGGCAGATCGTGGCGGTTCAATTCGCGCCCAAATTCGGTGTCCGAGACGGCGATGCGCCAGTTGTCGGAACGCGGCGCACGCTGAACCTGCTGCCCGTCCTTCCAGACACCCTGACCCACGATGCCCGCGAACAGTTCATCTGTAGACGGCGCATAGACCACGCCCAGCACGGCGTCATTGCCAATCGCAAGGCCAATGCTGACGCAGTAATCCGCCGTGCCCTTGATAAATTCGCTGGTGCCGTCAATCGGGTCAATGATCCAGACCCGCTCACACGACAGGCGGGCGGCGCTGTCGGTTTCTTCCTCGCTCAGCAGGCCGTCTTTGGGGAATGCCTCACTCAAACCGGACACGATCAGCGCGGATGCCTCGCGGTCTGCCGCCGTCACGGGGTCTTCCAGACTGGTCTTGTGTTCCACGCTGAAGCCCACGGCGCGGTGGTGCAGCAGCAGCGCTCCGGCCTCGCGTGCCAGTCTGGAAGCCACCTCTAATTCATGGGTCAATTCGGGAACAGTCATCGGCCCAGGATAGCCGCCGACGGGCACAGGTCACGCAGCACGCACACGCCGCACGCCGGGTTGCGGGCGCGGCAGGTCTGGCGTCCGTGGCGAATGGCCGAGACGTGGAAGGTGTAGCGGGCCGCCCACTCGCGCGGCAGCACCTCATCAAACCAGCGTTCCACCTTGACCGCGTTCCAGGCTTCCGGCACCAGCTCCAGCCGCCGCGCGATGCGGTGAATGTGCGTGTCTACCGGCATGGCGGGCCGCGCCAGATCAAACAGCAGCACGCAACTGGCCGTTTTCATGCCCACGCCGGGCAGGCTTTCCAGCAGTTCACGGGCCGCCGTATCGTCCAGATCACGCGTTTCCCTGAGCGAAAGGCTGGGCCGCGTCTCGTCCAGTTCCGCCAGCAGCGAGTAGATGTACCCGGCCTTGACCCGCGAGAGGCCGCCGCCCGCCGCTTTCAGCACCGCTTCAATGCCGTCTGGACCATCGGCCAGCGCCCCCTCCCAGTGCGGGTAGGCGGTCTTGAGGCCCTGAAATTGCCGCCGGGTGATGGGGGCCGTGTTCTGCTGCGAGAGGATGGTCTGGATCAGCCCGTCCAGAGGCTCGGCAGAGCGCCTGGGCTGGGGCGGATCGGGCAGGTATTCCTCGGAGAGGCGGCGTGCGATTTCGGGCAGGTATTCGGGGGGCGGTTGCTGTTCGCTGAGTGTCAGCTTTTTGGGCGGCTTTTTCTTGGGCGGGGGTTTGGCAGACGAGGGCTTGCGGGCAGGCATGGGCAGAGGCTAGTGGGGCGGGGAAGGCAAGACCGTAGTGAAAGGCTGGAGATTGGGTGGGGGTGAGGCAAGGTGATTTTTCCGTTACCCGAAACTCACGCCTCAGACAAGAAAAAAAGAGGCCGGGCCTCCCAGAATCTTGCTCTTACTTTTACTGCTTGACCGCACCCTTGCGTGCCTGCATGAACTTCAGCACGATAGGAATGACGCTGACCACCAGCACCACGGCCACGATCAGCAGAATGTACTTGTCCAGATCGGGGATCAACTGGCCCAGGTAGTAAGACAGGGCGGTCAGGCCCACGCCCCACAGCAGCGCGCCGATGATGTTGTAGAGGGTGTACAGCATAAAAGGCATGCGGCTCACGCCCGCCAGCGTCGGCACCAGCGTCCGCACGATGGGCACGAAGCGGGCCAGGATCACGGCCAGCGCCCCATATTTGACGAAGAATTTCTGGGCCTCCACGACGTACTCGGGCTTAAAAAACCGCGAGTTCTGATTGCTGAACACGGCGGGACCGAAACGCTGGCCGATGAAATAACCAGCGGTGTTGCCCAGAATCGCGCCCACCACCACCGCCGCCATGATGCCGCCCAGATTCAATTTGCCCCCCGCCGCCAGCAGGCCAGCCGCGATGAGCAGGCTGTCGCCGGGCAGGAAAAACCCCACCAGCAGCCCGGTTTCCGCAAAGACAATCAGGAAAATCCCCAGGTAAGAGGCGGAGAGGATTGCTTCGATCAGGGATTCCATCTAAGGCAACAGGCTATCCGATCCGGGTGAGGGACGGGTCATCCGAAAGGGAGTGCGAGTCGGCAAAGTTGAAATGGCAAGTGAACTGCCGTGTCTGGTGCGTCCCGCAAACGTCTTGCCCTGGCGCAGGCATCCTGACGGGAGTAAATGCAAGTTTGGGCGCACGCTTCAGGCCCCATTCCGAACAGCACTAACCAGGATGCTAAAGCTTTTCCAGTATCCCCTCCGGCCATTGCGGGTCACAATGCGGCATGGAACTCCTCTCCGGCCTGCTGTCCTCGCTGGGTCTGTCGGGTGCGGCGGGCCTGAACGCCTACGTGCCGCTGCTGGTGGTGGGCCTGCTGTCGCGCATGGGCGTGATGACCCTGAACGAGCCGTTCAACCTGCTGGGCAATCCCTGGGTGCTGCTGGCCGTGGGCGTGATCGGCCTGCTGGATTTCGTGGGAGACAAGATCCCCGGCGTGGACACCGTGCTGCATCTGGTGGGCGGGCTGGTCAATACGGCGGCTGGCGCGGTCCTGTTCGCCGCGCAGGCAGGCGTGGCCGACGTGCCCCCGGCCCTGAGCCTGGCGCTGGGCGTGATCGTGGCGGGCGGGGTGCATGCCACCCGAACGGTGGTTCGCCCGGTGGCCACCGCCACCACGGGCGGTCTGGGCAACCCGGTGGTCAGCACCCTGGAGGACGGCACCAGCCTGCTGCTCTCCTTGCTGGCCGTGTTTATTCCTATTCTGGCTGTGGTCCTGCTGGCCGCCGTGATCTTTGTCGGATACAGGTTATGGACGCGGCTACGGGGCCGACGCCGGGCGCTATAGCCGGGTTCAATTAAAACAGGCAAATCTACGGAGAGAGGTCAGCGGGCCTCTCCTCAACCTTTTTCCCAGTCCTGAGCTTCGTATTCAGAGGGCCGGAGAGAACGAATCGTGGTCCATATGCCTGTGCTGCTTCCCTGAATACAACTCCCCCCAGGCCCGAGGAATTCAGGCTCACCGCCTGCGGGTCAGGCTGAGGTAAGAGTGACTGTCGTGATGACGGGCAGCGCTCGGCGGCTGCCGCCCAACGTGCATTCCAGCAGTGTGGCGGGCAGGGTAGCCGACGGCTGGCGGTCTTCCAGCAGCTTCAGCACACAGCGTCAGGGTGAGGAATGGACAGAAGTTCCCGCGACATTCCCATCCGTCCGACAGAAAACAGGAGCAGATCATCCATCAGAGAATTACGTGCCGTCTCGCCACATTCGATTAGACGACTAACAAAATCTGCCACCAGTCTTGCAATACGTGCAGCCAAATCTAGCCAAATGTCAATAAATCTTTTGACATTTATCATTCTCGCCCCTAAGCTCTGGGTATGCAGGGATGCGAACGCTGCAAATTGCACAAGCAGGAGGACACGCCATGAAAATGATCACGGCAGTCATCAGGCCCGAACGGGTCCAGCAGGTCAAGGAAGCGTTGTTTCAGGCCGGAATCAGCGGCATCACCCTCTCGCGGGTCAGTGGGCACGGCGGCGAGCAGGAAATTATCGAGCAGTACCGGGGAACGCGCGTGATGATCGAATTCCGCGACAAGGTGGAAATCCGCATGGCGGTCAGCGAACCCTTCGAGCAGGCCGCCATCGACGCCATCTGCAAGGGCGCACGCACCGGAGAGGTGGGCGACGGCAAGATTTTCGTGCAGGCGCTGGAACGCGTGGTCCGCATCCGCACCGGCGAGGAAGGCAACTCGGCCCTGACGCCCGTGACCGAAAAGAAGCTGGCCCCCGTATGAAGGCCAATCTCCAGAGGAGCGTGAACACTGTGAAACTCACCCCCCATTTCAAAACGGCCCTGCCCCAGATCGTGGCGCTGAGCATGACGCTGGGCGGCGCGGCACTGGCGCAGGACACCAAGCCGACGCTGGATTCCGGCGATACCGCGTGGATGCTGGCCTCGGCGGCACTGGTGCTGCTGATGACGCCGGGGCTGGCGCTGTTCTACGGTGGCCTGACCCGCGCCCAGAGCGTGCTGAACACCATGATGATGAGCATGGTCTCGATTGGTCTGGTCGGCGTGCTGTGGATGCTGGCCGGGTACAGCATCGCCTTCGGTGAGGGCGGCAATGCCTTTGTCGGCTCACTGGCCAACTTTGGCCTGAATGGATTAGCCGATCAACTCACGGGGACCATCCCGACCTACGTCTTCGCGGCGTTCCAGGCCATGTTCGCCATCATCGCGCTGGCACTGATTTCGGGGGCGGTGGTCGAGCGCATGCGCTTCGGGGCCTTCGTCCTGTTCGGGGCGCTGTGGACCCTGCTTATTTATTCGCCGCTGGCCCACTGGGTCTGGAGCGCCGACGGCTGGCTGTTCAAGGACGGCGCGCTGGACTTCGCGGGTGGCACGGTGATTCATATCTCGGCAGGGATCAGCGCCCTGGTGGCCGCCTTCGTACTGGGGCCGCGTATCGGCTACCCGCGCAACGCCCATGTGCCGCACAACGTGCCGCTGGTGCTGCTGGGCGCGGGCCTGCTGTGGTTCGGCTGGATGGGCTTCAACGCGGGCAGCGCGCTGTCTGCCGGACAGACCGCCGGGCTGGCTTTTATCACCACGCTGATCGCCCCCGCCGCCGCCATGCTGACCTGGCTGGGCTTCGAATCGGCGCGCGGTGGCAAGCCCACCGCCGTGGGGGCCGCCACCGGTCTGGTGGTCGGTCTGGTGGCCATCACCCCCGCCTGCGCCTTCGTCAGTCCCTGGGCCGCCGTCGTGGTGGGCGTGGTGGGCGCAGCCGCCAGCTACGGCGCGGTGCAGCTCAAGCACCGGATGGGCGCGGACGACTCGCTGGACGTATTCGCCTGCCACGGCGTCGCCGGAATCGCGGGCGCGCTGCTGACCGGCCTGCTGGCCTGGACCACCGGGCAGGGCAAACCCGTGGGCGAGCAGTTTCTGGTGCAGCTCATGAGCGTCATGGCCGCGCTGGTCTGGGCCGGGGTGGGGTCGTTCATCCTGCTCAAGCTGGTCAGTGTGATCACGCCGCTGCGCGTCTCGGCCAGTCAGGAAGTCAGCGGCATCGACATCAGTGCCCACAGCGAGCAGGGCTACGCCGACAGCGAGACGGGTCTGGGCGCTCCGGTGTTCGTGGGCGGCGACTGACCCCTATTTAACCTCCGAACCTCCACGTTCGGCCAGCCCCGCCCGCATCCCCGGTGGCTGGCTGTTTTCATGTCGGCACTCCCGGAGCGGGCCAGTGGGAAATTCAGCAGTGGTCAATCGTCTGTGTGGTCAATCGTCTGTCCAGAACTGGTGAATACGGGCGTTTCAGGGACGCTTGCCCCCATTGGCGGCTGTGGAGCCTGTGTTACGATGGTGGACGAGTCTGACGCAACTATTACAAACGGGTCGGGCCGCCGCAATTCCCCAAGCTCACCCCAGATACCTCATCCTGCAAGGGATGGGGCTTTTGAAGCGGCTGAAGTGCAGGGGTCTTGCCGGAACAGCAGGAAAAGGAGGAGTGAAGTTTTGGACGTCTCAAGTAAGGTCTTGAACGAACTGGCGCAGCGGGAAGCGGCGCTGGACGCGCAGATCGAAGCGGCGCGCGAGGAAGCCCGGCAAACGGTTGCGGCTGCCGAGGCCCAGGCCGCGCAGATCATGCGCGACGCCGAGGCGCAGGCGAACGCCATGCAGACCCGGCACGACGAGCAGCTCTCGGCAGAGGTGACCCGGATTCGTGAAGAATCGGGGGCGCAGGCCCGCGCGCAGGCGCAGGCCACGCGTGAGCAGGCCGGCAGCAAGCTGGGGCAGGCCGTCGAAACCATCATGCGGGCGGTGCTGCCGTGATCAACCCGATGCAGCAAGTCGTGATCGCGACCCGCAGCCGCAGCAGCGACGCGGTCATCACGGCCCTGCAAGACGCTGGGGTGTTGCACCTCAAGCCCATCACGGGCGGACCCCTGAACACCGGCTCATTGACCGAGGGGGCCGCGCAGTCGCGCCGTGAAGACGAGCGGCTGCTGGCCCGCGCCGACAGCACCATTGCCGAACTGGGCAGCTACCGTCCCGCCCCCGCCCCGCTGCCAGATCCTGGCCAGTGGGGCGAGATCGTGGAACGTGCGGCCCAGCCTGTCTCTGCCCTGGCACGGGGCCGCCAGGAAATGCAGGCCGACGCCGACGCCGAGCAGGCTTACGGCGACGCCGTGCGTGCCCTGGCCCGGATGGCGGGGGAGCTGGACCGCAGCCGCCGCCTGAGCCTGCTGCCCTTCCTGCTGCAACCCAGCGACAACATCGCGGAACTGGACGCCGCGCTGCGTGAGGCCCTGCCCGAGCGTTACGCGCTGGCCACCGAAACCGTGGGGCAAAACCGCGTGGGATTGATCGTCTCGCTGACCCGCGAACGCGACGACGCCCGCGCAGCGCTGGGTAAGGTCCGGCTGGGTGAACTGCGCCTGCCGGGCCGCTTCGACAACATGCCGCTGGGCGACGCCGCCGCCGAGATGGACCGCATCAAGCGCGATAGCGCGGGACGTCAGGGCCAACTGAACACCGAGCGCGACGCGCTGGCCCGTCAACACGGTCCGGCGCTGTACGCGGTGCGCGACGCCCTCAAGGACCGCGTGGCGGTTCACGACGTCCGCGCCGTCTCGGCACGCGGCAAGTACAGTCTGGTCATGCAGGGCTTCGTGCCGGTGGACCGGGTTCCGGCCCTGACCTCGGCGCTGGGCAAGTTTGGCGACGCGGTCAGCTATGAAATGCACCCCGTCGACGAGTTGCACGACGACGCGGTCCCGGTCCAGTTGAAGAACAGCGACTATGTCAGCCGCTTCAGCGTGGTCATGGGGCTGCTCAGCCTGCCCAAGTACGGCACCTTTGATCCCACCTGGGTCATCGCCATCTTCTTCCCGTTGTTCTTCGGCATCATCATCGCCGACATCGCCTACGGCCTGATGTTCCTGTTCTTTGGGCTGTGGCTGCTGGGCAAGGCCAAACGGGGCGAGGGCTGGGACCTGAGTTTCTTCGGGGCCTACGTGCCGCCCGCCACCCTGAGCAATCTGGGATATGTGGTGAACGTGATGGCCTCGTGGTGCATCGCCTGGGGCTTCCTGACTGGCGAGTTTTTCGGCACGCTGCTGGAACACATGCATTTCTTCTACATCAACCCGGACCTGCTCAACAACCTGTGGAGCTGGACAGGCGTTACCTTCGTTCCCGAACCAGAAGGCAAGTATTACGGCCTGATCCCGATTCTGTTCCCACGTCTGGAAACCAGCTACTTCAGCAACGTCGCGCTGGTATTCGCGCTGCTGTTCGGCATCCTTCAGGTGCTGTGGGGCTGGGGCATCCGCATTCAGCAGGGTGTCAAGCACAAAGACCCCGTCCACACCTGGGAAGGCATCGCGCTGTTCGGCGGCGTGCTGGCCCTGATCATGCTGGCCTTCGCCACGCAGGCGGGCAAGGACTTCGGCCAGTTCACCAACTTCGCCAACCCCCTGATCATCGTGATGTACATCGGCTTCGCGCTGTTCCTGATCGGCTGGATCCGCGTGATCAAGCAGTACCCGCTGCTGCCCATCGAACTGCTGTCGCAGGGCGGCGCGGTGGTCAGCTACGCCCGAATCTTCGCCGTCGGTCTGGTCAGCGCCATTCTGGCCCGGCTCTCCACTGATCTGGGCTGGAGCCTGTACGAGAACATCGGCGTGCTGGGCATCATTCTGGGACTGATCGTGGGCATTGCACTGCACTTTTTCGTGCTGGCACTCACATTGATCGGCCACATCGTGCAGCCCATCCGTCTTCAGATGGTGGAGTTTCTTAACCCCACCGGCTTCAACACCGAGACCAGCCCCGCCTACAACCCCCTTCGCCGCCTTAGCCCGACTACAGACAGTAGTGGGCAGGTCAAATAACCCTTCAGGAGTGTTCCCCATGACCAAATACAACAAGATCGTCCTCGCTTCCCTCGTCCTCGCCCTCGCCACCACCGGTCTGGCCCAGACCGAAGCCGCTGGCAACGACGAGATGTACCGTGGTCTGCGCGCCCTGGGCGCGGGTCTGGCCCTGGGCCTCGGCGCTGTCGGCACCGGCATCGCACAGGCCCGTATCGGCTCCTCGCTGGTCGGCGCTGTCGCCGAGGACCCCAGCAAGGCCGGTAGCCTGCTGCTGTACTTCCTGATTCCTGAAACGCTCGTGATCTTCGGCTTCCTCGCGCTGTTCATCCTGAACTGATATGGCCCTGGACAAGCTGCTGGAAAACGAAGCCCAGACCGAAATCGAGCGCATCCGCGCCGAGGCCGGGGAACGCGCCAGGACCATCCTGGCCGGGGCCACCGAGCGTGCCGAGTCGATGATCTCGGGCCGCACCCGCGCGCTGGAGTCCGCCCATCAGGCCGGGCTGGTCCGCGCACGCAGCGCCGCCGACCTGGACAGCAATGCCCAGCGTCTGTCGGCCACTGATTCCCTCCAGACCCAGGCCTTTCAGACCGCCGAGCAGTACATCCGCAGCTCGGTCAGCGCCCCGGAGTACCCGCAGATCATCATCAAGCTGATCAGCGAGGGCCTTCAGGCGCTGCCCGGCGCAACCGTGGTGGAAACCCAGGCCAGTGAGCAGGACGCCGCACGCCGCGCCCTGGATTTCCTGGGCGGCGAGGCTGCCGGGCTGGAAGTGCGCGTGAACAACACCGTGCAGACCGGCGTGCGCCTGCTCGGCCCGGACGGCAAGACCAGCATTCAGAACACGCTGGTGGGCCGTCTGGAACGCGTGCGTGAAGAACTGGCCCCGCAGATCACCCGGCTGCTGGCCGAGTAGGAGACGCGATGCCCGACGATTATTCGTATATCAATACGCGCGTGCGCATCATGCGTACCAAGCTGCTGGACGGGCGCGCCCTGGACTCGGCGCTCGCGTCGGGCAGTTACGCGGAATTCCTGCGGGTGCTGACCGAGACCGATCTGGCGGCCAACCTGCGTGAAACCACCGGCGAGGGCGCGGGTCTGGGCGAGCTGGACAAGGCCCTGAGCCGCAACTTCTACGACACCTCCCAGCGGGTGCTGGGCTTCGCGGACGGCGACGCCAAACGCGAGATCCAGACCCTGCTGATGAAGTGGGATCTGGTCAACCTCAAGACCGTGGCGCGCGGCATTGCCGGGAACCGGGGCGTCGAGGCGATCCAGGGCGGACTGATCGAGGGCGGCACCCTTAAGCCTGCTGCCCTCCAGGCCGCCGCCGCCAGCACCGATCTGCCCAGCGCCGCCGCCGCCATTGCCGTCAGCGGACACCCGCTGGCAAAAGCCATGCGCGACGGGGCCGCCGCCTACAGCAGCAGCAACCGCCTGCTGGACCTGGAAGTGGCGCTGGATCAGGGCTATTACCGCTACGCCCTGGGCGTCTCCCGCAACACCAGTCTGCGCCGCTACCTGACCCGCGAGATCGACGTGACCAACGCCCTGATCGCACGGACCCAGAAGGGCCAGACCCTCGATCCCAGCCTGTTCGTGGCCGGGGGCAGTCTGGACGCCGCCGGGTACAGCCGACTGGCGGGCGGGGACGCGGGCGGCAACAGCGACATTGCCGCCATCCTCGAAGCCCCCTCTCTGGAAGAGGCGGAAGTGGCCGCGCGGGGCACGCTGGACCGCGCCGCCCGCAACAGCTCCGCCGGCGATCCAGAGGGCGTGGGCATCATCGTGGACTTCCTGCGGCGCAAGGAAATTGAAATCGCCAAACTGCGACTGATCGCACGCGGCAAGTTCTATGACCTCAGCACCGAGCAGATTCGCAAGGAGGTTCAGGCATGACCGCTCCCTCCACGCCCAAGAAAGGCAGTTCAGCCGCAGGCAACACCCGCCGCGTGGCCGTTCTGAGCGACGCCGAGACCGCCACCGGTTACCGTCTGGCCGGAGTCTTCGTGATGGAAGCCACGCCAGAGACCGCGCAGGCGGAACTGGAAAAGCTGATCACCGAGGGCAACTACGGTCTGGTGGCGGTGGACACTGGATTGATCGCTGATCCACTGGCCTCCACCACCCGCGTCATGCGGGGCCGTGACCTCCCTATTTTGCTCCCCATTCCCAGCCTCAAGGACGCTTTCTCACCGGATACCGTGGACGCCAAGGCGTACATGGGCAAACTGGTGCGCGAAACCATCGGCTTCGATATCAAGCTGTAAACGGGCTGAAGGTCAAACCGTCTACCGGCCAGACGGCAAAAAGCACAAATGCTGTCCTGTCCCGCCTCTAGGCTGTTTGACCTCAGCCTTTTCGACCTCTCCCAAGGAGACCCAATGACTCAGAACAAGAGCGGCGTCGTGCAGAGCATTGCCGGACCCGCAGTAATCGCGGACGGCATGTACGGCGCGAAGATGTACGACATCGTGCGCGTGGGCACCGAGCGCCTGGTGGGCGAGATTATTCGTCTGGACGGCAACACCGCCTTCGTGCAGGTGTACGAGGATACCTCCGGCCTGACCGTGGGCGAACCCGTGGAAACCACCGGGCTGCCCCTGTCGGTGGAACTGGGGCCAGGGATGCTCAACGGCATCTACGACGGCATTCAGCGCCCACTGGACAAGATCCGCGAACTGTCGGGCGACTTTATCGCTCGCGGTATCGAGGTTTCCAGTCTGGACCGTACCCGCATGTGGAACTTCACTCCCAGCGTGCAGGTCGGCGACGAAGTGATCGGCAGCGCCATCCTGGGCACCGTGCCGGAATTTGCCTTCACCCACAAGATCCTGGTCCCGCCGGAAAGCAGCGGCAGGATTAGAAGCATCGTGCCTGCCGGCGAATACAACATCGACGACACGATTGCCGAACTGGAAGACGGCACCAAGCTGCGGATGGCCCACTACTGGCCCGTCCGTGCCCCCCGTCCGGTGGCCAAGAAGCTCGATCCCAGCCTGCCCTTCCTGACCGGAATGCGCATTCTGGACGTGCTGTTCCCCCTGGTGATGGGCGGCGCAGCAGCGATTCCCGGCCCTTTCGGCTCGGGCAAGACCGTGACCCAGCAGAGCGTCGCCAAGTACGGCAACGCCGACATCGTGGTGTACGTGGGCTGCGGCGAGCGCGGCAACGAGATGACCGACGTGCTGGTGGAATTCCCCGAACTGGAAGATCCCAAGACGGGCAATCCGCTGATGCAGCGCACCATCCTGATCGCCAACACCTCCAACATGCCGGTGGCGGCGCGTGAAGCCAGCGTGTACACCGGTATTACCCTGGCCGAGTACTTCCGCGATCAGGGCTACAGCGTGTCACTGATGGCCGACAGCACCAGCCGCTGGGCCGAGGCGCTGCGCGAAATCTCCTCGCGTCTGGAAGAAATGCCCGCAGAAGAAGGCTACCCGCCTTACCTGGGCGCGAAGCTGGCGGCGTTCTACGAGCGGGCCGGGGCCGTCAAGACCCTGGGCGGCGAGGACGGCGCGGTCAGCGTGATCGGCGCAGTCTCGCCCGCAGGCGGCGACATGTCCGAACCCGTCACCCAGGCCACGCTGCGTATTACTGGCGCATTCTGGCGTCTGGACGCAGGTCTGGCCCGCCGCCGTCACTTCCCAGCGATCAACTGGAACGGCTCGTACAGCCTGTTCACGCCCATCCTGGACGGCTGGTACCGCAAGAACGTCGGTGCCGATTTCCCCGAACTGCGCCAGCGCATCCAGAACATCCTTCAGGAAGAAGCCTCCTTGCAGGAAGTGGTGCAGCTCGTCGGGCCGGACGCTTTGCAGGACAACGAGCGTCTGATCATTGAGGCCGGACGCATGCTGCGTCAGGACTTCCTTCAGCAGAACGGCTTCGATGCCGTGGACGCCTCTTCCTCGATGCCCAAGAACTACGGCCTGATGAAGATGTTCCTGAAGTTCTACGAGGAGGCCGGTTCGGCCCTCAAGGACGGGGCCACCATCGACGACATCATCCAGAACCCGGTCATCGAGAAGCTGGCCCGCGCCCGCTACGTGGCCGAGACCGAGTTCAATGCCTACGGCGAGGGCGTCATGGACGAACTCGACCAGACCTTCAAGGGAGTAACCGCATGACCCTTCTCCAGAAGGAATACAACGACGTCGCCTATATCTCCGGGCCGCTGCTGTTCGTAAACGCCGCGTCTGATCTGGCCTACGGCGCAATCGTCAACATCAAGGACGCCAGCGGCAAGCTGCGTGGCGGTCAGGTCATCACCGTGAGCGACCAGAACGCCGTGATCCAGGTGTTCGGCGAAACGCGTGGCCTGGACCTCGCCACCGCCTCGGTGAGCCTGGTGGAAGACGTGGCCCGCCTGGGCGTCAGCAAGGAAATGATCGGACGCCGCTTCGACGGCCTGGGCCGCCCCATCGACGGGCTGCCCGCCGTAGTGGCCGAGAAGCGCCTGAGCATCAACGGTCAGGCCATGAACCCCACCGCCCGCGCCAAGCCCGAGGAATTCATCCAGACCGGGATTTCCACCATCGACGTGAACACCAGCCTGATCCGTGGGCAGAAGCTCCCGATCTTCTCCGGCTCCGGTCTGCCACACAACGAACTGGCCGCCCAGATTGCGCGTCAGGCGAAGGTGCCCGGCTCGGATGAACCCTTCGCGGTGGTCTTCGCGGCGATGGGTCTGACGCAGCGCGAGGTCTCCTTCTTCACGCAGGAGTTCGAGCGCACCGGGGCATTGGCCCGCGCCGTACTGTTCCTGAACCGCGCCGACGATCCCGCCGTGGAACGTCTGCTGACCCCCCGTATGGCCCTGACGACGGCAGAGTACCTGGCTTTCGAGCACGGCTACCACGTTCTCGTGATCCTGACCGATTTGACCAACTACTGCGAGGCGCTGCGTGAGATCGGCGGTGCGCGCGAGGAAATCCCCGGACGGCGCGGCTTCCCCGGCTACATGTACACCGATTTGGCCTCGCTGTACGAACGCGCAGGCGTGGTGCAGGGCAAGCCCGGCTCGGTCACGCAGATTCCGATCCTGTCCATGCCCGACGACGATATTACCCACCCCATTCCTGACCTGACCGGCTACATCACCGAAGGCCAGATCGTGGTGGACCGCACGCTGAACGCCAAGGGCGTGTTCCCGCCGATTAACCCATTGCCCAGCCTGAGCCGCCTCCAGGGCAACGGCATCGGCAAGGGCAAGACCCGCGCCGACCACAAGAACGTCTCCGATCAGTTGTTTGCGGCTTACGCCAACGGGCTGGACCTGCGGAAGCTGGTGGCGATCACGGGTGAAGACGCCCTGACCGACACCGACAAGCTGTACCTGCGCTTTGCCGACGACTTCGAGAACTACTTCATCGGCCAGGGCGATCAGGACCGCAGCATCGACGACAGCCTGACCGTCGCCTGGGGCATCCTGTCCAAGCTGCCCCAGAGCCAGTTGACCCGCCTGTCCAAGGACTCCATCGACAAGTTCTACGGCGAGAAGATGGACGAGATGTGGCGCGGCGGACGGAGCATGAGCCTGTAAACAAGTCTGAAAGTCTAATTGCCAGTCTCCACGGCAGTTGGACCTTCAGGTATTCACCGACAAAGGAGGTGAACACAAATGGCAGGACAGATCAGCCCCACCCGCAGCGCCATGCTGGCGAGCAAGGCCAGCCTCAAGACCGCGCAGAGCGGCGCGGATTTGCTCAAGCGCAAGCGCGACGCCCTGATCGGCGAGTTCTTTGCGCTGGTCAAGGACGCGCTGGCCGCCCGCGAGGAACTTTCGGGCGTCAGCACCGGCGCGTACACCAGCCTGTTCGGTGCGAAAGCGTGGGACACGCCGGAGGCCGTCGAGAGCCTGAGCCTGGCGGGCAGCGGCGACTATTCCATCGACATGCAGATCGACAACCTGTACGGCGTGAAAGTGCCGCGCATCGAGATTCCCGAGCGCGACAAGACCACGACGTTCAGCCCGATCAACGTGGGCGCACGCACCATCCAGGCCGCTACCGATTTCGGCGGCGTGATGGACGGCATCGTCAAGGTGGCCGCCACCGAGACCAAATTGCGCCGCATTGGCGAGGAGATCAAGAAGACCTCGCGCCGCGTGAACGCGCTGGAGCAGGTGTTGATTCCCGGCATTCAGGACGACATTCGGTTTATCCGCAGCGTGCTGGACCAGCGCGAACGCGAGGCCAGCTTTACCCTGAAGAAGATCAAGGCCAAGCTGGAAGCCGACGCCAAGAAGGACAAGGAGCTTTTGCAGGCCAAGAACCACGGTTCGGCAGCAGACTGAGTCCTGAGTTTAGAGAAAGCCGCCTCCAGTTGGGGGCGGTTTTTTGTGGCCCACCCGTCAACTTTCAGACCTGTCCAACAGGTAGCCACTCACGATGATGAGCCAGGGCTGTGTTTTCCACCATCCACCAGAAAGCCATGAGATTCGCCGTCAGTAGGGCTGCTGGCGGCGAATCTCATGGCAGGAGCGCTAGTTCAGCATCCGCCCGTCCTGCTGTCCCATCAGCGTCTGCGCCCGCGCCAATAGATCCTGCAAGGTGCCGTGCCAGTCGTCACTCTCAGGGGTGTTGTCCAGCGCCTGCTGGGCGTGGGCGACGGCGGCGGCGGGATTGGGGAAGCCCTGCTGCGCCATAACGTCGGCGGCCATCTGGTGGCCGATGATCCAGTCGCGGCTGTCCGGGGCGGCCTCGCGGACCACGCGCTCATAGTGTTCCAGGGCCTCGTCCAGTTGGAAATAATCCAGGGCCACGCTGCCCAGCACCAAACTGGCGGGAATGACCGCGCCCTGCGCCAGCGCCTGTTCAGCGGCCAGTTGCGCTTCGGGCATGCGGCCCAGGCGGTAGTCACACTCGGCAATGTCGGCCAGAACCTCGGGCTGATAGGGGTAATCGGGTTCGTTCAGGGCCACTTCCAGCCGGTCACGCGCCTCCACCGGGCGGTCCATGTCCAGCAGGACCACGCCCAGCTCGTGATTGGCGTAGGGGCGGTCACTGTCCTCGGCCAGTTGCAGAGCGGACTCGAAGGCGACGATGGCCTTTTCCTGCTGGCCCAGGTGACTCAGGATCTGGCCGGTCAGCAGCGCCACCACGTAACCGGGGGTGCCGTACTGCCGCTCCAGGCGGTCCGCCTCGCGGATCATCTCGTAGGCGGCGTCAGGTTGGTCCATCTGGAGCAGCGCCTGGGCGCGCAGGTAGTGCCACGTCGCCAGATTCAGGCCCTCGTCCTCGCCCTGCACTGGGTTCTGCGGGGCCTGCTTGCTGCCGTACAGCAGCCGCGCGCTGTCCAGCACCTTCTTGGCTTCCTCGGACTGCCCGTCCTGGATCAGCAGGGCGGCCTGTTCCTGAAGCATCACCGCGCGGTCCAGGCCGCCTGCCAGATGTGCGGCCTCGGCATACAGATTAATGGCGTCCGCCGTGTGGCCCAGTTGCTCCTGGCAATCGGCCTGCCACGAGCGCAGCCGCCAGCGCAGATGCAGGGGCAGTTCGCCCGCCCCCAGATGGATGTCCAGCGCCGCCTGCGGTTGCTCGGCCAGCGCCAGCGCACACAGCGCGTGAAAACGGGCCACCGGGTCCAGCGCCTCGCGTATGGCCTCCGTGGGGGGGGCCGCTTCCGGGCCGCGCGTGCGGGCCTCCAACTCGGCGCTCAGGGCCAGATACAGCGCGTCGCCGCCCACTGCAGGGTTCAGCCCGAGCGCCTCTGCCAGCGCCACACCGAGTTGCTCGGCTGCGGCGTCGCCGTACAGGGCGTGCAGGCTGCCCAGGTACACGCAGATGCGCGCCGCAACCGGGGACACCGCCGCACTTTTGCCCTTGCCCACTGCGGCTGGCATGGCCTCGTCCAGTGCGGCGCTCAGCACGCCAAAAGCAGTCTCGTAGTCGCCCCCAGCCAGGGCCGTGCAAGCCTGTTGCCAGGTGGTCTCCGCGTCAATCATTCCCCGCTAGGATAGTCCATCCTTTGGAGGGTTGACCGTGTGCGGGCCGCCGCAGTCTGATGGGACGAATGAACACCTCCCCGCCCGCCTCCCGTTCGCCGTTGCTGCGCTGGCTTTTGCCGGGTCTGGCCGTGCTGTGTCTGGCAACCGCCGGGCTGTGGCTGATCTTCACGCAGGTGTTGAGGCCGCAAGCGGTGACCTACGCACAGTTTCAGGCGTTGCTGGACACCGGGCAGGTCAGCCGTGTGGTGATCCAGGAGAGCCGCGCCACCGTGAATCTGCGCCCCCCTGCACGGCCTACTTCTGTAAGTTTGCGCCTGCCAAGCAGTCTCGCTGTTCCAGACAGCCCCCTGATCGCCGAACTGGACCGGCAGAACGTGGAGTATCAATTTCAGACTCCCGGTCAGTGGCTGAACCTATTCCTTGCCTTCCTGCCGCTGCTGCTTTTGCTGGGCGTTCCCGCCTTCTGCCTAACCATCTTCCTGCTGTGGCTGATGCGCCGCCGCACGGCCCCGGAGAACCTTTCGGAACGCTAAAGACGGCCCCCATTCAGCACTTGTAATGCGGGACAATTTCATACACCTTGAGTCTGGTACACTCAAGTCTAGAAGGGGCGAAATGCGCCCCATTTCCCCACTTTTCCTCTGGAGGAACGTTCTTGAAGCGGCTCAATCCCTGGCTGATCGTCCTATTTGTCCTGGCACTTTTTTTAATGTTCTCGCAGACGCCCAATGGGCGCGTCAACGTCAACTATAACGAATTCAAATCCCTGCTGGATCAGGGCAGCGTTTCACAGGTCGTGATCACGGAAAGCAACGCCGCCGTGACCCTGAAAGCGCCCACCGAAGTCAAGCTCGCCACCAATCCGGGCCAGCAGCAACAGACCAAGACCGTGCCGGGCTTCTCGGTGCGCCTGCCCGGCAGCCTGGCGGTGCCCGACAGCAGCCTGATCGGCGCGCTGGAAACCCAGAACGTCGACTACCGCTTCGTGGCCCCCAGCCAGTGGCTGAACATCCTGCTGAGCTTCCTGCCCATCGTCTTGCTGCTGGGCGTGATGTATTTCTTCTTCATGCGGGCGCAGGGCGGCCAGAGCGGCGTCATGCAGTTCGGGCAGAGCAAGGCCAAGAAGTACGGCAAGGAAAACCGCGTGCAGACCAAGTTCACCGACGTGGCCGGTCACGAGGAAGCCAAGAAGGAACTGATCGAGGTCGTGGACTTCCTGAAGAACCCCGGCAAGTACCACCAGATCGGCGCGGAAATCCCCAAGGGTGTGCTGCTCGTCGGCCCTCCCGGTACCGGTAAAACCCTGCTGGCCCGCGCGATTGCGGGGGAGGCGGACGTGCCCTTCTTCTCGGTCAGCGCTTCCGAATTCATGGAAATGTTCGTCGGCGTGGGTGCCAGCCGTGTGCGTGCCCTGTTCGAGGACGCCCGCAAGAGTGCGCCCGCGATCATGTTCATCGACGAGATCGACTCGATTGGCCGCAAGCGTGGCGCGGGCATCGGCGGCGGTCACGACGAGCGCGAGCAGACCCTCAACCAGATCCTGTCGGAAATGGACGGCTTCGATCAGTCCAGCAACGTGATCGTGCTGGGCGCGACCAACCGCCCGGACGTGCTGGACCCGGCGCTGCTGCGTCCTGGCCGCTTCGACCGTCAGGTCACCATCGACCTGCCCACCATGAAGGAGCGCGAGGCCATCCTGAAGGTCCACCTGCGCAACAAGCCCATTGCCGAGGGCGTGGACGTGAACGAGGTGGCCCGCAGCACGCCGTACTTCAGCGGCGCGGACCTCAAGAACATCACCAACGAGGCTGCGCTGGAAGCTGCCCGCCTGAGCAAGACCCAGATCGACATGAGCGACTTTTACCGCGCGCTGGACAAGATCACGCTGGGCCTGGAAAACAGCTCGCTGACCGTCAGCCCCGAGGAACGCAAGGCCATCGCCTACCACGAGGCCGGACACGCCGTAACGGCAGCCGTGATTCCCGGCAGCGACAAGCTCCAGAAGGTCAGCATCATTCCGCGCGGACGTGCCCTGGGCGCAGCGTTCTATCTGCCCGAAGAACAGGTGCTGATGAGCAAGGAACGCCTGGAAAACCAACTGGTGGTGGCCCTGGGCGGACGCGCCGCCGAGGAAGTCTTCATGGGCAGCGTGACTTCCGGCGCAGCCGACGACTTCCGCAAGGCCACCAATATCGCCCGCAAGATGGTGCTGGAATGGGGCATGGGCGAGAACTTCAAGAACATGGCCCTGAGCAGCGATTCCGGCCCGGTCTTCCTGGGCGAGGACATGGCCCGCCCCAAAGCGTTCAGCGAACACACCAGCCAACTGGTGGACGAGGACGTCAAGCGCATTCTGAACGCCGCTTTCGAGCGCGCCCGTGATCTGGTGGTGGAATACAAGGCCGCCATGCACGAGGTGGCCGACGCCCTGCTGACCCAGGAACTGATCACCGGCGACGTGGTGCGCGACGCGGTGGCGAAGATTGCCAGCCCGAAGATGCCGATGCCCCAGACGACGGCATAAGCCTCCTCTTCAACGAAAAGCCCCCGCATTTCGGCGGGGGCTTTCTGCGTTTGCCTGTGGCCTGCGCTTACGCTTTGAGATTCGGCAGGTAAAACAGCAGGTCCATAGATGGCGGCCTAATGCCCTGTGTCCGCAGCAGCGCAGCGATCTGCGCGGTGTGCCGGACCTCATGCAGCATGACGTGCCACAGCAGGCCGTCCAGTTTGAAGTGTTCTTCAGGGGTGTCCTCGATCACCCGCTCCAGATCGGCGTCGGTCAGCGTGGACAGATAGGTCAGGGTGCTGGCCTCCACCGCCCGCCAGTAGTCCAGCAGGTCTGCGAGTGGGAAAGCGGCGTAGGCCGGGCCGCTTCCAGCATTTTTGATGACGGGAAAGGAATCTTCCACCGGCACGTCTTGCAAGAAGGTGTAATGCAGCCAGCCGTCTTCAACACCTGCGGTATGGGCAATCAGATCTTTAATGCTGTGCATCCGGTCACCGTCCAGCATCGGGCGAGAGAGAACCTCATCCGGCACGGTTTCCAGGATGGCCCATAAATCGCGGCGGGCGCGAACGAGGTAGTCGTACAGTTCGGGAATCTTCATCACTCCCGCCAGATGGCCCAGTGGTTGTCCAGCGCGTCCATTTCCTCTGCCGTATGGCCGCCCGCGCGCAGCAGCGCCATGATCTGGCCCCGGTGATGGCTGTCGTGGACGATGGTGTGTTGCAGGAAGTGGGCCGGGTTGGAGGCGTAGGCCCCTTCCTTCCAGGGATCGTCGAAGGCGCGATTCTCGTCTAGCGCGGCCTGAACGGCATTCAGGGCGGCCTCGTCTCCGGCTGTGAAGGCGGCGGCCAGCTCGCCGGGCGGACAGTCGTGCCAGCGCCACTGGGGATCGCCGTCCGCATCTTTTTGGGTCGGGTCCAGCAGAGGCCCGGCGTGGGGGCGAGACAGATTCCACAGCCAGCCCACGCGGAAGCCCGCCATATGCCGCAGATGCTTTTCCACGGTCCAGCCACCCTGATTGTCGGACAGGCCAAAGTCGGCGTCGGTTAGAGCATTGAGCAAGAAGTCGTTGACGCGCCCGTTGCGGTGGAAGGATTCATGGAGCAGGGTCAGATCGGTCATTTTTTCTCCTCTGGGCAGGCGTTCAGCCCACTTCTAGCTGCACAGCCACGTCGTCGCCTTCCTCAATCTTCTCGGCCTTTCGAATCATCAGCTTGATGGGCAGAATGTACAGCTCTTCCCTGGGAAACAGCGAGGTCTTCCATTCGCTGTCGCCCACCCTGGCCCGCACTGGAACCATGCCCCAGCCGTAGGTGACGAGGCGGGCAGCGGCCCTGATCTGCTGGGCCTGCTCGGCGGGAACGGTCACGAAGTAATGCGGGGCGGGGCCGCGCCAGTACCAGACGGGGCCGCTGAAGTTAAGGATGAGGGGCATGGTTCACCGCAGAGTGTGTCATGGAAGCTGAAGCAGGAGCGACCAGTGTGGTGGCCCCGCGAGGGGGCCGGGCAGCGGCTTCAGAGCGTTCAGCGCGCGGGAGCGGGGCGGTTTGAGGTGGCTGCCAGACTCTGGCGTTTCCCCACCCAGCACACGAATCTGCGTATGAGTCAGTGAGGCAAGACGGAGACAACAGGGGGCGGTCATGTCAGCCTCTCAGGCTTCGGCCAGCGTGTACTCGAGGATGTAATGATGCACCCTGTCCACAATTTCCAGCGTCAATGCTCCGCTCAGGCCCGCCAGTTCCCCACTGCCGGAATCGGGAACCACCCGGTAAGTCAGGCTCTGGCTGCCGCGCTCGCTGACGCCCGCGTGGAAGAAGGCAAATCCGCCCTGCCTGCCGCTGAGTGTGGCCTGCACGACCTCGATGGCGACATACACCGCCGAACCCTCCACGGGCGTCATGAAAGTCAGCATCTCCACCACGCTCTGCCCGGTTAGATCGCCGCTCCACGTTTTGTCCAGCCCCATCCGCCCGATTTCGGGGATGGTCTGCGCGGGCGTGTCGGCGCGGGGCCTGACCGTGAATGTTCCTGTGGCGGCGCTCATGGTGCCATGTACGAGGGAAACTCGGGCGGCTCGGTTCCCAGCGCCCGCAGATACACGTAGCCCTGACCCCGGTGATGAATCTCGTTGTCGATGCTGTAGATCGCCGCCGCCCAGCCACTCATCTCGCCCCAGGGCAGCGTGTGCATCTGCGGGTAGAACGCCGGGACCACCTGTGGCAATTCAGTTTCAAAACGGGCGGTCAGTTCGTCCCAGGCTTTCAGCAGCTCGGCGCGGTCCTGCGGGGTGCCGACGCTCCAGTCCGGCATGGCCCAGTCGTCTGTCCGCATGCCCTTCAGCGTGAACTCGCTGACCTGATGGATTTCCCAGGCCAGCATGCCGAAGGAGCGCATTCCGCCGATGCTGTAGCTGAACAACTGATCTTCGGGAAAAGCCAGGATCACGCGCCGGGTCAATCGGCGGTGGCCCTGCCAGTGTTCCAGAAACTGGGCGGGCGAGAGGATCACCGGCTGGGCTATTCCACCAGACACTTCTACTTCAGGCGTATTCGTCATCTTGACCTCCGCCCACAGCGTAACCCCGATTCCCGTCAGAACCTGTCTTCTTTGTATGTCAGGATACCAACATGTATGACCCCTCGATGCGGGTGCTGACCGTGCTGGAATTGCTTCAGGCCCGCGAAAGCGTGACCGGCGCGGAACTGGCCCGCGTGCTGGAGGTCAGCCCGCGCACCGTGCAGCGTTACGTCGCGCGGCTGCAAGACCTGGGCATTCCGGTAGAGGGAAAACGCGGCGTGGGCGGGGCCTACTGCCTGAAACCCGGCTTCCGGCTGCCGCCGCTGATGTTCACGGGCGAGGAAGCCCTGAGTCTGGCGCTGGGGCTGCGGGCGCTGCGCCTGCTGGGGCTGGGCGCACTGGCCCCGGCAGCGCACGCGGCGGGTGCCAAACTGGCCCGCACCCTGCCGCACGCCCTGCGCGAGACGGTGGAGGCGCTGGAAAGCGCGGTGCAACTGGATTCTTCCCCGTGGGTGGTGTCCACCGATGCGGCATTACTGTCTGCGCTGCTGGGCGCAGTCCACGGGGCGCAGACCGTTGAATTCCAGTATGCCTCGCCGCAGTCCAGCGCCCTGACGCGCCGGGTGGACGTGTACCGCGCGCTGCATCTGGACGGGCGCTGGTACGCGGTGGGCCGCTGCCATCTGCGGGACGCCCTGCGTTCCTTCCGGCTGGACCGCATGGGCAAACTGTGCGTGCTGGACGCTTCGTTTACTGCGCCGCCCGACTTCGACGCGCTGGCCTACCTGCGTTCTACCCTGCCGCCGGAAGCTCCCACCGCCCAGGTCAGCGTGTGGCTGGACACCCCGCCGGAGACCTTGCAGGGCCGGGTCTCAGTCTGGTTTACCCAGATCAGTGCCGAGGCGGGCGGCACCCGGCTGAGCTGCACACGCGATAATCTGCCCAGCTTCGCCGCTTTTCTGCTGGGGCTGGACTGCGATTTCCGGGTGGACGGCCCGCCGGAGCTGCTGGACGTCTTCGGACGGCTGGGGGCACGCTGCGCGGCGGTGCGCGATGAAAAACCCGAACCGGTATAACCCATGTTATACTAAGCCATGAAAACGGCTATTTCTCTGACAGACACTCTGTACCGGAGGGCTGAACAGTTCGCGCAGGGCCAGCAGCTTTCCAGAAGTGAGCTGTATGCCCGCGCGCTTGAAGAATTTCTGGAACGCAACGAGGGGCAGACGGTAACGGCCCAGCTCAACGCTGTTTATGCCAATGAGGACAGCAGCCTTTCACCCGCCCTGGCAGAACTGGGTTTTGAGGCGCTGCGACGGCAGAACGCAGAGTGAAGCGCGGCGAGGTCTGGGATATTGAGTATCCGCTGACCCAGCGCCAGAATGCGGAGCCATACGGGCATGGACCCGTCGTTGTGGTTTCTGCCGATGACTTTAATGCCAGCGCCATCCAGACTGTCCTTGTGGCCGTGTTGACGTCCAATATCCGGCTTCAGGCTGCGCCGGGTAATGTGTTGCTGCTGGCGGACGAACACAACGGGCTGGCCCAGGACAGCGTTCTGAACGTCTCTCAGGTGTTGGTGGTGGACAAGACGCGTCTGGAGCGGTGTCGGGGGCAGCTCGATAGAATCAGCCTGGATTTGCTGGATATGGGCTTGAAATTGGTCTTCGCCTTGAAGTGATCTCGTACACTGCCCCATGACTTCCTCCTCTGACACCTTCAACGTCCCTGACCTGATCCGCAAGAAGCGCGACGGCGACCCCCACTCCCGCGCCGAACTGGAAGCCCTGATCGGCGGCTACACGCGCGGTGAGGTGCCCGACTACCAGATCAGCGCGTGGTTGATGGCCGTCTACCTGAAGGGCATGACCGCCCAGGAAACGGCGGACCTGACGCTGGTGATGGCCGAAAGTGGTGACCAGATGGACCTGGGAGACCTGCCGCGCACCGTGGACAAGCACAGCACCGGGGGCGTGGGCGACAAGACCAGCCTGATCCTGACCCCCATGCTGGCGGCGCTGGGCCTGACCGTGGCGAAGATGAGCGGACGCGGGCTGGCGCACACGGGCGGCACCATCGACAAACTCGAAAGTTTCCCCGGCTGGACCTCTGAACTGTCCGAGGAACGGTTTATCGCGCAGGCCCAAAACATCGGCCTCGCGCTGGTGGGGCAGAGCAGGGATCTGGCCCCCGCCGACGGCAAGCTGTACGCCCTGCGCGACGTGACGGCCACGGTGGACTGCCTGCCGCTGATCGCCAGCAGCATCATGAGCAAGAAACTGGCTTCCGGGGCGCACACGGTGGTGCTGGACGTGAAGGTGGGCGCGGGCGCGTTCATGAAAACCCTGGACGACGGGCGTGCGCTGGCCCGCGCGATGGTGGACATTGGCACCCACGCCTCTCGGCTGGTGCGCGCCGTGCTGACCGACATGGACACCCCACTGGGCCATCTGGCAGGCAACAGTCTGGAGGTGCAGGAAGCCCTGGCGACCCTGCGCGGTGAGGGACCGGAAGACCTGACCGAACTGTGCGTGGCGCTGGCCGTGGAAGCGCTGGCCGCTTACGGCGAGGATGAAACGGCGGCAGAGGCCCGCGCCCGCGCCACCCTGCACGACGGCTCGGCAATGGCGAAGTTCCGCGCCTTCGTGGAAGCGCAGGGCGGCAATCCAGCGCTGGTGGACGATCCCAGCCTGCTGGACGTGGCCCCCGGACGTGCCGAGGTGACTGCGCCCCGTGCCGGTTTCGTGGACCGCATCGACGCCCTGAGCGTGGGCCGCGCCGTGCTGGCCCTGGGCGGCGGACGCGAGCGCAAGGGCGAGGCCATCGATCACGGCGTCGGCGTGGAACTGGTACGCAAGCCGGGCGAGGCAGTGGCGGCAGGCGACGTGGTGCTGCGTCTGTATCACCGGGATGGACGCGGCCTGGAGGTGGCCCAGCGCCTGCTGACCGAGGGGCTGAGTATCGCGGACAGCGCTCCAGAGGCAGAAAAACTAATTCTGGACCGGGTATTTTAAGGGTTGTAGGCTGTCGGTTGTGGGGTGTGGGAAAGGCCAGGCAAAGCCTCATTCTTGACCCCTCGCCCCTGCGGGAGGGTCAGAGACCTGCTTGCAAAGGGGCCTTGTGAAGCAAGGGGGTGAGGGGGCCACCGGGCAGGCCGTCACCCAGGCCAATTAACCAAACAAGTCGCCCAGGCCCTTCCCACAACCTACAGCCCACACCACATAACCCCTACGGCAGCCGCAACGCCTTGCAGTTCTCGCCGGGGCTTTCGGGGGCATCGGGGCTGACGACGATGCGCTCGTCGGCACCCACAAAGCCCTGACAGCGGGCGAGTTCTCGCAGGTAACCGGGAGTGTTGGCGTTGGTCTCCGCGTCCTGCAAGACCTGCACGTCGCGCTCCAGGCCCCGGATATTGGCCTGGGCCTCGGCGGTCTGGCGGGTCCACGAGACGCTGCGGTAACCGGTGTTGATCAGTTGGAAACTGAGCTGCACGATGCCCAGGCCCGCCAGCAGGCTGGTCAGGATCATGGTCAGGGGCAGGCGGGACAGTCGCCGGTAACTGAGTTGCCTCCACCACGCCCGGCGCTGTAATGGCGGTGGGGGTGGAGGTGGGGGGGGCGGCGCGTCGGTCATGCGGCCCCAGCATAGCGTTCACTTCTGAGAGCTGCGCTGAAAGGCCGACGTCTGGAATACCGATGTCTGGAAGGCGGGCGGCAGAGGGCATCCACACGGACCGCTAGACTGGGAGGCATGACTGCCCCAGCCTCTCCAGCCCCGGCCCCGTCTGCCAGCCGCATTCCGGCCCTGAACTGGCATGACGCCCACCGCACCAGCATCCAGCTCCGTTTTGCCGACGTGGACGCGATGGGCCATGTCAACAACGCGCGTTACGCCGAGTTTCTGGAGGTGGCGCGCATGGACATGTCGGCGGCGACGGGCATTCAGGGCGACGATGACCACTCCATGCTGGCCCGCCTGGAACTGGATTACGTGCATGAAATCCGGCTGGGGCAGACTGTGTTCATCGAGTCGCTGGTGGAGCGGGTGGGCCGCAGCAGTTGGACGGTGGCCGCCCGCTTCGTGGCCGACAACGTGCCCTGCGCCTTTGCCCGCTCGGTGCAGGTGCGCGTGAACGCCGATCACATCCCGGAAGCCCTGCCCGAACGCTTCCGCGAACTGGTCAAACCGCTGCTGGCCCGTTTGGACGTTCCCCCGGAAAAAACCCCATGATACGGATTCCGTCTGTTTCGTTAACAAACCGGGAAAGCGCCGATTTGTTAACTCCACGCCCGGAACCCGTCCCTCTGCTTCTCGCGTCCGCTCGGATTTCATCGTTTTTGCAAACGATTCAATCGGAGTCCGTATGAGCGGTCCCTCGCGCAACAACCAGTACGATGACCGTGTGCTGTACCAGGGCGATCCCTGGGTGCGGCTGGACACCCTGCCGCGCCTGCTGGCCGAGGGCTGGCGGCGCACCCTGGCGGACGGCGGGGTGGTCACCGTGGTCCGCACGCCGTTTCAGTGGGCAATGGGTTCCCCGGTGATCGAGATCGAGACCGGCGGCTACATGGGCGACGTGGGCCTGTACGTGCCGCAGGTGCAACTGGCCGAGGCGCTGGAACTGCTGGGCTTCGATCCAGAAGACGCGGGAGATGGGGCGGGCTAGAGTGGACTGATAATCCGCCCCGTCCCTCCCCTTCCCCATTCAGGAGTTTCTATGACCACTTTCCCCCTGCCCGAACAGATCAGCATCGGCGTGGATGTCGGCGGCACCAAGATCGCCACCGGCGTGCTGCGCGGCGACGAATTGCAGGACCGCCATGTCCAGCCCACCCCGGAGACCGGCTGGGAGGCAGTTCTGGACGCCATCGCCGCGCAGATCACCGATTTGCAGCGCAAGCACCCCGACGCCCGCCTGATCGGCGTGGGGATTCCAGGGCCGCTGAACAGTGACCGCACCCGCGTCAAGTTCGCCCCCAACATCTACGGCTTCAACGACGTGCCGATGGTGGACGGCCTGCTGGAACGCCTGTCTCAGCGGATCGTGCTGGAAAACGACGCCAAGGCCGCCGCACTGGCCGAGGCGTATCTGGGCGCGGCGCGCGGTACCGAGAGCAGCATCTACGTGACCGTCAGCACCGGCATCGGCGCAGGCATCGTGCTGAACGGGCGCATCTGGCGCGGGCGGCACGGCGTGGCCGGGGAACTGGGGCACATCACGGTCATGCCCGGCGGCCCGGTCAGCGGCGCGGGGCTGGACGGCGCGCTGGAAGCTGTAGCCAGCGGCACCGCCATTGCCCGTGACGCCAGCTACGCCCTGAACCGCGACGTGAGTACCGCCGAGGCATTCACGCTGGCGCAGCAGGGCCACCCCGGCGCGCGGCGGGTGGTGGCCCAGGCCATGAAGCACATCGGCGTGGCGCTGGCGGACCTGCAAAAAGTCATTGACCCGGAAGTCTTCGTGATCGGCGGCGGCGTCGCCAGCGTGGGCGACTACTTCTTCCACGGCGTTCAGGCCGCAGCCGACGAGTATGCCAAGGGCTTTGCGCCCGTCACCATCCGCCGCGCCCAACTGGGGCCGGACGCGGGCGTGATCGGGGCAGCGCTGGCCGCCCGGTATGGATGAGTGGAACGGCTGAGCTTGATCTGGTAGCGGAAGCTGAGGCGTTCGCTCTGCCCTCTTATTCGGAGGCTGGGCGGGCCTACCACAATGCCGACCACGTCCGCGCCATGCTGGACGCACTGGAATCGCGCGGCGTGCTGACTCCGGCCCTGGCCCTGGCGGTGTGGGGCCACGATCTGATCTATGACGCCAGGGCGGGCGACAACGAGGAACGCAGCGCGGAGGTGTTTAACGGCTGGCTGGTGTCTCAGAACGCCCCAGCAGACCTGCAGAAAGAAATTCACGTGTTGATTCTGGCAACGAAACATGCTGCCCCGCCCGCCACCCGTGCCGAGGCGTTGCTGGTGGACGCCGATCTGGCAATTCTGGGGGCATCTGCCGCTGACTTTGCCGCCTACGACGCTGCCATCCGGCAGGAATACGCGCACGTTTCCGCGTTGCTATACCGCGTGGGCCGTAAAAAAATCTTGCGCGGCTTCCTGAACCGTGGGCAGATTTACACGACGCCGGAGTTTGCGGAATTGGAAGCCCAGGCGCGGTGGAATCTGACGGGGGCGGTGGGGCAACTGTAAATTTTCCGGCCCGCAGCCTGCTTCGTGATCACCATACAGGCGGAGCTGCTCAGGTGTTGCTGTCAGGAGATCAGTCCAGGGCAGCCCCGCCCATCTGCGTGAGCCACGGGCCGGGCGGGGACATGCAGACCCGGTTGCGCCCCTGGTTCTTGGCCACATACAGGGCGCGATCGGCGGCCAGCAGAACTTGCTCGGGAGCGGGGCCGTGTTCCGCCGCAGTCGCCACCCCGAACGACGCCGTGATCCGCAGGCTCTGCCCGTTATGGTCAATGTCGAGGCCCTCAATGTCGCGCCGGATGGTCTCGGCCACCGACTGGACCTGGGCGGCTGGCGGCCCGGTCAGCACCATCACGAATTCCTCCCCGCCGTAACGACACAGGGTGTGCTGGTCCTGAAAGCGCCGTTGCAGCAGGGCGGCCACCTCCTGCAAGGCCCGGTCCCCGCCACCGTGCCCGTAGGTGTCGTTCGTCACCTTGAAGTGGTCGAGGTCGAAGATCAGGACGCTGTAGAACGTCTCTGCATCAGTCTCCAGCAGGGCCAGTTGCTTCTGGAGATACCGGCGGTTGTGCAGCCCAGTCAGGGGATCACGCAGGCTCTGCTCTCTGAGCTGCACCTGAAGACTCTGGATTTCATGGAAGCGTTGCTGAAGTTCCTCATGGGCGGCTTGAATCCGGGCCTCAGCCCGCTGCTGCTCGGTGACGTCACGCCATACCACCATGTGGCCCTGAACCACCTGCTGGTCGTCTCTCAGGCTGGACACCCGCACCTCCAGATGACGGCCCTCAGGCAGCGCCAGCCGAAGCTGTTGATCGCCCAGGTCACGCAGGTCATGCAGCGCCGCGCTCCAGTGCCCGAACACCTCGGCTGCCGGCAGGCCCAGCGGGGAATGAACCTTCTCGCCCACCATCTGGCGTGCGGCCTGGTTCAGGTCCAGCACGCGCCGTCGCCGGTCCAGTACCACGACACCGTCGGGGAGTTGCTCGATCAGGAGATGCCGCGCCACCGGCACCAGATCAAAGAGGCGCAGACCCAGCACGGCATACAGAAAAATCGCTCCAGTCACCAGAAACGACATGGGCGTGATGTCCAGTCCGGGAAACACCGGTCCCCACATCACCCCCACGAAGCTTCCGGCCCATGGCACCGTCAGGCCCAGCAACACCCAGCTCACCTGCTGGCGGTACAGCCCCACCGCCTCCCGCCGCGCCCGGATCAGACGCACGACGCTGAGCAGGATCAACAGATACCCGTGGATCACCACCACCGTGAACCACGGCCCACCGTTGAGCAGGGTATGGGCCGTGCCAAGACCGGCAACCGACCCGAACAGCAGGCCCAGCGGGTCATTTGTGACCATCAGGGCTACCGTGATCACGCTGATCGCCAGCACCGCCGTCCATTCCGTCCACCTGACCTTGCGGGACGGCGCGGTGAGCAGGCGCGTCAGCAGCCACACGCACACCGGACTGCTGACCGCCCCCACAAAGCTGGCCAGCAGCCACACCTGCGGCCACAGCGGTCCAGAGCTGCCCCAGTGCGCGGCGTAGGTCAGTGTCCAGAACGCCACCATCATGAGATAGGCGAACAGACCCAGCGCCCCCGGAACCTCACGCCGCCGCCATGCCACGGCGGCGGTCAGCAGGGCCAGCGCACCGGCACAGTTAAGCCACAGCATATAAGTCTGAGCCAGCATTGACATTGTTCCCGACAGCATAGCGTGAGAAGACTGAGATTTGGCAGAGAAATCCTCAGACTCAGTCGGCTGGGGATTCTTAGAGGAAGCCGGGAAATGCAAGGAGACTGACTTCAGAACGGCCCATGCAGATGATCCGACTTTCTACAGCAACGCCTGAGCGTTCACCATGCCGCTGCCCAGAACAGCGCTGTCGCTTTTGATCAGTTCGCGGATGGTGGGTGGGGTGCCTGTCGCCGTCTACTGTTCAACCAGCCCACCCTGAGACGACAAAAAAGCCGGAGCATCACGCCCCGGCCTCTTTCATTCTCTACTTGCTTAGAAGTCCATTCCGCCCATGTCGCCGCCGCCCATGCCGCCCTGGGGCTGACCCTGGGGCTTTTCGGGCTTGTCGGAGACAATCGCTTCGGTGGTCAGGATCAAAGCACCGATGCTGGCGGCGTTCTGGAGCGCGGTGCGCGTCACCTTGGCAGGATCGACGATCCCGGCGGCCACCATGTCGTCCACGTACTCGCCCGTCGCGGCGTTGAAGCCGTAGCGGGGCTTGTCGCTGTTGATGACGGCGTTCACGATGACGCTGCCTTCCTCACCAGCGTTGATGGCGATCTGGCGGGCGGGTTCTTCCAAGGCGCGGATCAGGATGCGCGCGCCGGTGGCCTCGTCGCCCACCAGGCTCTCGGCGGCCTTGCGGACGGCGGGAATGATGCGCAGCAGCGTGGTGCCGCCGCCTGCGACGATGCCTTCTTCAACTGCCGAACGGGCAGTGGACAGGGCGTCCTCGTAGCGGTGCTTCTTTTCCTTCAGTTCGGTTTCGGTGGCTGCGCCGACGCGGATCACGGCCACGCCGCCCGCCAGCTTGGCCAGACGTTCCTGGAGCTTTTCCTTGGCGTAGTCGCTGTCGGTAGTGTCCAGTTCGCCCTTGATGGCGTTGACGCGGGCGTCGATCTCGCTCTGCTCACCCTTGCCGTCCACGATGGTGGTTTCGTCCTTGGTGATGCGGATGCGCGTGGCGCTGCCCAGCATGTCCAGGGTGGTGTTTTCCAGCTTGTGGCCCATGTCCTCACTGACGACCTGACCACCGGTAACGGCGGCGATATCGCGCAGCATTTCCTTGCGGCGATCCCCGAAGCCGGGGGCCTTGACGGCGGCGATGTTCAGCGTGCCGCGCAGCTTGTTGACCACCAGGGTGGCCAGCGCTTCGCCTTCCACGTCTTCAGCGATGATCAGCAGGGGGCGGCCAGTCTGCGCGGCTTTTTCCAGCACGGGCAGCAGGTCCTTGAGGTTGCTGATCTTCTTTTCCACGATCAGGATGTAGGCGTCTTCGAGGACGGCTTCCATCTTCTCGGGGTTGGTGACGAAGTAGGGGTTGATAAAGCCCTTGTCGAACTGCATCCCTTCCACGACGTCCACTTCGGTGTCGAAGCCCTTCGATTCCTCGATGGTGATGACGCCTTCCTTGCCCACCTTGTCCATCGCATTGGCGATTTCAATGCCCACCTGATCGTCGTTGGCGCTGATGCCCGCGACTTTCTTGATGGCGTCGGAATCTTCCACCGGCACGGCCAGCTTCTTGATTTCCTCGATGGCGACCAGTACGGCCTTGTCGATGCCGCGCTTGAGGGCCAGCGGGTTTGCACCGGCGGCAACGTTGCGAAGACCTTCCTTGACGATGGCCTGACCCAGCACGGTGGCGGTGGTGGTGCCGTCCCCGGTGATGTCGTTGGTCTTGCTGGCGACTTCCTTCAGGAGCTGCGCGCCGATGTTCTCCAGCTTGTCTTCCAGCTCGATTTCCTTGGCGACGGTGACGCCGTCCTTGGTGATCGTGGGGCTGCCGAACTTCTTCTCGATAACCACGTTGCGGCCACGGGGGCCAAGGGTCACTTTAACGGCGTTGGCGACGGCATTCACACCGCGTTCCAGACTGCGACGGGCGACTTCATCAAATACGAGTTGTTTAGCCATTGGGAGTACTCCTTCGGAGTGGTTCTAAAAGTTTGAGAGGGTGGAGGTCAACAGTAGACGGTCTTGCTCGTCCTTACTCGACGATGGCGAGAATGTCGCGCTCGGCCAGGATCGAGTAGTTCTTGCCTTCCAGCGTCACTTCGGTGCCGCCGTATTTGGCGAAGTACACGGTGTCGCCTTCCTTGACGTCCAGCGCAACGCGGGTGCCGTTGTCCAGCATCTTGCCGGTGCCGATGGCGATGACCTTACCGCGCTGGCTCTTTTCCTTGGCCGAATCGGGGACGAACAGGCCGCCCGCCGTCTTCTGCTCGGTTTCCTCGACGATTTCTACCAGTACACGATCACCTAAAGGTTTAAGCATGGGTATTCCTCCTGAGAATGAAGTTTGGGGCCTTAACCGTACCTGTTGTACTCGGCAGGTTTTCGCCGTTCCGCACGCGAGAATAGTCTCTTCGGGCTAAAAATGTCAAGCGCAGGAGTCTAGGAAGTTGAGTCTGATGCGCTCAAGGTGCGCCAGCACGTCTAAACAACGTATACCCATCCTATCTACTCTGCATGACATATATATGTCAGACCTATATAGCTAGAATTTACAGTAGGAGGAACCCCTATGGCCCGCCCCGATATCCTGTCCCGCAACCCCTTCGAGGACGCTTTCGCCCGCTTCGGCTCGGCCCCATTGACGCTGGCGGTGCTGGACCTCGATCACTTCAAGACCCTCAACGATACGCTGGGCCACACCGAGGGTGACCGCGTGCTGCGCGCTGTGGAACGCCTGCTGTCGGGCAGCCTGCCGTCGGGCAGCATCATCGGGCGCATCGGCGGTGACGAGTACGCCGTGATTCTGCCCGAAAGTGCCGCCGAAACCGCGCTGATCCTGTTCGACGAGGTCATCCGGCACTTTCACATCCACCGCGATCCGCACTGGCCACGCAGCCTGGGCCTGAGCGTGGGGCTGGCTTCACGCCCCGCCCACGCCAGCGAATACGCCGAGCTGTACCGCGCCGCCGACGAGGCACTCTTACGGGCCAAGCGCGAGGGCCGGGGCCGCGCCTGCATCTTCGTGGAATCCAAGATGGTGCTGAAATCCAACTATTACCCCAAGAGCCAACTGGAACGCCTGAGCAAGCTGAGCGGCGCGCTGAGCCGCACGGAAGCCAGCCTTCTGCGCGAGGCGCTGGACGATCTGGTGGAGCGTTACCGGGCGGAGCTGTGAGCGAGGTTCTGGAAACGCTGTCTCCCGGCTGGCACGCCGCCCTGGCCGAAGCCTGGGAGGCGTATCTGCACGGCTCGTATCCGATTGGGGCGTGCGTGGTGGACGCAAACGGGGCAGTGATTGCACGGGGGCGGAACCGTCTGGGCGAGCCTCGCAGCGTGGAGGGCGGCTTTATCGCCGGACACGATCTGGCGCACGCGGAGATCAATGCGCTGCTGAATCTGGCGGCCACGCCGCGCCCGGAGTGCTATGGCTGGACCGTGCTGACCACCGTGGAACCCTGCCCGCAATGTGCCGGGGCCATCGCCATGAGCGGCGTGCGCGGTATGGCGTATGCCGCCCCCGATCCCTGGGCTGGCTGCACGCGCCTGCTGACGGATGATCCGTATGTCTCGGGCAAGCAGATGCGTGTAGGCCGCGCGCCGGAGGACGTTCAGAGAGTAGCCTTGCGGCTCAAGGCCCATGCGTTGTGGGAAGAAGAGAGTCCTGTGGATGAAAGAAAGGTTTTGGACAGCTTCGCCGCTCAATTTCCCGCAGACGTGGCCTTCGCAGAGCGGCTCTATCAATCCGGCCAGCTCCTTGCCCTGCGTAAACGTCAGGGCAGGTTGCAAGAGGCGCTGGAGCTGCTGGCATGAGCGGCCAACCGTTCCTCAACCTCTCGCCGGGTGAAGACCGGATTGGCCGCGCTTCCGCCTGGATCGAACGCGAGGACGGGTGCGTGCTGATGGTAGCGCGGGATTCCTGGGGCTGGACCTTACCGGGCGGCGGCATCCACCCCGGCGAAACCCCGCAGCAGGCCGCAGTGCGCGAGGCATGGGAGGAGTGCGGCGCACATTGCGAGGTGGTAGGCGAGGCCGTGTGGCTCTCCGAGGGCGCGGACTGCTACCCCATGCGTCTGCTGGGGCTGGAAGCCAGCCCGGAAGGGCGTCCGGTACTATGGGTGAATGCAGGATCGCTGTGGTGGGCGTGTGATCCGCAACTGTGTCAGGTGCTAATGGCGCGTGGACAGTCTGTGCCGTCGACTGCGATCAGGGCCATCGTTCAGAGACTACGCCGCATAACTTTTCGGGTTCAGGCCGTATTCGGGCGATCTCCTAGGAAGGCCGCGCAGACGGCGTGAGCGAATTGCACCTGAACCTCCTGCGCCACGGACGCAGCCGCGCCGACGACGAGAACGTTCACGAGGGCCATTACGACTCGCCGCTGACAGAGGTGGGCCGCGCTCAGGCCCAGGCGCTGGCCTCGTACTGGGCCGCCCATCCGCCCGACTTTGACCGGGCCTACTGGTCCACATTGGCCCGCGCCCACGAAACCGCCCGTATCGTGACAGACGCGCTGGCTATGCCGCTCGTGCCGTCCGATTTGCTGCGCGAATGGGACAACGGACCGCTGGCCGGACTGGGCCGCGAGGAAGCCGCACGGCGCTATCCCATCCCCACTTTCCGGCATGAGCTGGACGCGTTCACGGCAGAGGGCGGCGAGTCCCAGGCGGCGATCCGGGCGCGTGCCCTGCTGGCGCTGGAACTGATCTGGACGGGCGAAGGCGAGCGGATTCTCGTCGTCTCTCACGGCGGCTTTCTCAATTCCATGTTGCGTGAACTGCTGCGGATGGAACGCGGCTGGTTCGAATTTGGGGACACCTCGTTCGCCACGTTGCGCCTGAATCGGCGGAGTCATACGGCGCTGGTGACGGGTGTGAACCTCTGCCCGCATCTGCCCTAAACTCCAGCCATGCACCATTCCATCACCCTGACCGACGGTGAATTGACCCTGCGCCCGCTGACGGGGGCTGATCTTCCCGGCCTGTGCGCGCTGGCGGCGGACTGCTCGGAGGAACTGGCCCTGATGGGAACCTCACCTTCAGACGCGGCCTATTACCAGACCGCTCTGGACGCCCCCGATCAGCAACCCTTCGCCATCGTGGTGGACGGCGAACTGGCAGGCAGCACGCGCTACGGCGACATTCGCGCGGCGCACGCGGGGCTGGAAATCGGCTGGACGTGGCTGCACCCGCGTTACATGGAAACAGGCATCAACCGCCGCATGAAGCTGTTGCTGCTGGCCCACGCCTTTGAAACGCTTGCCATGCAGCGCGTGCAGCTCAAGACCGACAACCTGAACACCCGCTCCCAGCGCGCCATCGAGAAAATCGGTGCGGTGCGCGAGGGCGTGTTGCGAAAGCATCAGCGGCGTCAGGACGGCAGCCTGCGCGACACGGTGATGTTCTCCATCACGGCGGACGAGTGGCCGGAGGTCAGGGCGCGGCTGCGTTCTTCTTGAGAAATGGATAGGGATTGATCGCCCCGCCCATCGTATAAATGCCGTAGTGCAGATGCGGTGGTGTGCCCCTGGCGTTGCCGCTGTCACCCACGAAGCCCACCACGGTTCCGGCCTCGATCCACTCTCCACGCGTCAAATCCGGGTATTTCTCCAGGTGGGCGTAATAGTGCCGCTGCCCGCCAGGGCCGAGGATCATCACCGTGCGCCCGCCCAGCCCGTTGGGGCCGACATTCAGCACGATGCCGCGCGTGGTGGCGCGAATGGGCGTATTGCGCCCCGCGAAAATGTCGATGCCCTCGTGCCTGCGCCCCTGGCTGCGGGCCGCGCCCCAGGTGTCGGTCAGGTTCTGGCCGGGCAGCGGATTGGGAAGGCTGTTTTCAATGGGCATGGGGGCAGACAGCAGCGCCGAGTACCGCTGGGCATTCTTGATCTGCGGCCACAGCAGGTACAGCGCCCCACCCAGTACTGCCAGAAAAACAATAAATCCGAGAAAACGCCTCACCGTTTCAGGATGCCGCCCTGGGGCCAGGGAAGAATCAGGGAAAAGTTGCAGAGATGCCCATTTCCCCGGTCTCTTCCCCCGGCAAATTTCCCCACAACCCTCTACAATCCCCGGATGCCTACCCTGTCCCAAGCTTTCCCCGCCTCTGAACTGTGGACCCTGCCCGGCGGTCTGCGGCTGGCTTTTGAACGCCGGAGCGGGCCGGGCTTTGCCTTCGATCTGCGCCTTCCGGTGGGCAGCGCCCATGACCCGGTGGGCCAGGAAGGTTCGTCGGGCGTGCTGGAGGAATGGCTGTTCAAGGGCGCGGCGGGCCGCGACGCCCGCGCCCTCCAGGACGCCTTCGATGACCTGGGCGTGCGCCGGGGCGGCGGCGTGGGGCCGGAAGCGACGCGGATGGGGGTTTCGGGCCTGCTGGACGATCTGGGGGCCTCGCTGACGCTGGTGGCCGACGTGCTGCTGCGCCCCAATCTGCCGGAGAATGAACTCCCGGTGCTGACCGATCTGGCGCGGCAGGATCTGGACAGCGTTCAGGACAGCCCGACGGACCTGCTGGCGCTGGAGGCGCGGCGCGTGGCCTTTCCCCGCCCCGCCGGTTCCCCGCTGGCCGGCTTCGCGCACCCGCCCAGCGGCACCCCCAAAGGTCTGGAAGCCCTGACGGCAGACACCTTACGGGCGCATCTGGAGGCGTACGGGCAGGCGGGCGCGGTGCTGGGGCTGGTGGGCGATCTGGAGCCGGAGGTGGCGCTGGGGCTGGTTGCTGGGGCGCTGGGAAGCTTACGCCCAGGCCGTCAGCCGAGGGCCGAGGCCAGCTTTCAGGCGGGGCAGCGCGTCCATGTTCCTGACGAGGACGCCGAGCAGACCCACCTGAGTCTGACTGCCCCAGGCATCTCTCCCACCGATCCGCGCTGGCTGGCGTGGCAGGTGGCGCTGACGGCGCTGTCCGGGGGCAGTGCCAGCCGCCTGTTCCATGCCGTGCGCGAGGAACGCGGGCTGGCCTACGCGGTCAGCGCCTCGCCGGTGCTGCTGGGCGGCCAGGGCTTTCTGACAGCCTATGCGGGCAGCACCCCGGCCCGCGCCCCCGAAACGCTGGAGGTGATGCTGGCCGAACTGGCGCGCCTGCCCCAGGGTCTCAGCGCCGACGAATTCCGCCGCGCCCGCAGCGGCCTGCGCGCCAGCGTGGTCTTTGGCGCAGAGTCCATGCGCGCCCGCGCCGGAGCGCTGACCCGTGACGTGGCCGTGTTCGGTCAGGTGCGCCCGCTGGCCGGGTTGCGCGCGAGTCTGGACGCGCTGACACTGGAGGGCGTGAATGATTTTCTGGCCGACTACGATCCAGTTTCTAAGATGACCGTTGTGACGCTGGGGCCATCGGATGTCTGAGGTTCCAGTCACACCGCTTATCCACGTTCTGCCTAATGGTCTGACCCTTCTTCTGGAGGCAGACCCAGGCGCACAGACTGTCGCCGCCGGGTATTTCGTGAACACCGGGGCGCGGGATGAGGTGCCCTCTGAAATGGGCGCGAGTCATTTTCTGGAACACCTGATGTTCAAGGGGTCCGAGCGGCTGTCCGTCAGCGTGCTGAATGAGCGGCTGGACGATCTGGGCGGGCAGTCCAACGCCTTTACGGGCGAGGAGGCCACCGTCTACCACGCCGCCTGCCTTCCTGACCAGACGGATGAGCTGCTGGACACCCTGACCGAATTGATGCGCCCGGCGTTGCGAGAAAGCGATCTGGAGGCCGAGCGCGGCGTCATTCTGGAAGAAATCGCCATGTACGCCGATCAACCGGGCATCCGCGTGATTGATGAATTGCGGGCCGATTACTGGGGAACGCATCCGCTGGGGCATCTGATTCTGGGGACGACGGAGACGGTGGGCGCGTTGAGCCGCGACGCCCTGGCCGCAAACCACCGCGCCCGCTACGGTGCAGGCCGCGTGACGCTGGCGCTGACGGGGGCTTTTGATTCAGAGGCGGTGCTGGCCTGGGCTGGGGCGAATCTGGCCGACTGGCCCGCTGCTGCCGCACCCACTGCCGGACCGCCCCCCACCCCGGTCCACCCGGCCCAGGTGCGCGTGATCGCTGACCCGGACCTGAGCCGCGTGCAGGTGGCCGCCGAGGCTCCCGGCCTGGGCGTGACCCATCCGCTGCGTGAGGCGGCGGGCGTGCTGGCGGACCTGATCGGCGGCGAGAACGGCGCGCTGTACTGGGCGCTGCTGGACACCGGACTGGCCGACAGCGCCGATCTGGCCCACCTGGAATACCGCGACGCCGGGAGTTTTGAAGGCGGCTTTTCCTGTGACCCCGAACGTGCCCAGGAGGTGTTGAACACCTTCCGGGCCGTGTTGCGAGGTGCAGACACCCTCATTACAGACGCAGCCGTGCGCCGCGCTGCCCGCAAGCTGGCCGTGTCCACTTTGCTGCGGGCCGAGACGCCACAGGGCCGCCTGTTCGCACTGGGCATGGACCACATGGCCACCGGGCGGGCCGAGACGACCCAGGAACTGGTGGACCGCTACGCCAGCATCACCGCCGCCGATGTGCGCGAGGTCTTGAAGCTGTGTCCGCTGGAAAGGTTGACGGTGGTGGCGCTGGGGCCGCTGGAGAAGCTGGAGTAGGAGGAACTTCTCCACTTTTTCGGGAGAAAGGCGGCTCAGGTTTCCTCAGATTCAGCCTTCCAGCTCCCCCAGAATCTCTGCCGTGTGCTGCCCCAGCGTGGGCGGGGCGCGGCGCACAGGCAGCGTCTGGCCCCCGATGTCCCACGGCGGCGAGGTCACGGTGGTGTGGCCCAGCGAGGCATGTTCCACCTCCACCGCCACGCCACGCGCCTGCACATGCGGATCGGCAAAGACCTCGGCCATGTTGTTGACGGGGCCGCACGGCACGCCCGCCAGCTCCAGCCGCTCCATGATCTGCTGGCGGGTAAAGCGGGCCAGACCGCCCAGCATCAGCACGTCCAGCTCGGCACGGCTGTTCACGCGGCCCTCGTTGGTGGCAAAGCGCGGGTCTGCGCCCAGCTCGGCCAGCTCCAGCGCCGCACAGAAGCGCCGCCACAACGCGTCGTTGCCCACCGCGATATTCACGAAGCCGTCGCCGCAGGCCACCGTTCCATACGGCACGATTGAGCGGTGGTCATTGCCCACGGGCACAGGGATTTCCCCGGTGGCCAGATAGCGCCCCACCTGCGATGACCCCAGCGCGATCACGCTTTCCAGCAGGTTCACGTCCACCCGTTCGCCCCTGCCGGTGCGCTCCCTCTGAAACAGCGCGGCCAGAATCGCCTGCGTGATCAGCGATCCGGCGAAGACGTCAGCCACCGCCACCCCCACCCGCAGCGGCGGGCCACCAATCTCGCCGTTGTAGCTCATCATGCCGCCCATGCCCTGCGCGATCACGTCGTATCCGGCGCGGTCCTTGTACGGCCCGGTCTGCCCGAAACCGGAGATGCTGGCGTAGATCAGCCGGGGATGCACGGCGCGTAACGCCTCCCAGCCCAGGCCCAGGCGGTCCAGCGTGCCGGGGCGGAAGTTCTCCACCAGCACGTCACTCCTGGCAATCAGCTTGCGGGCGGCGTCCATGCCTTCCGGCGTCTTGAGGTCCAGCTCCACGCTGCGCTTGTTGCGGTTGACACTCAGAAAATAGCTGGACTCGCGCCCCCCCTCAGATTCCTGGAACGGTGGCCCCCAGGCGCGCGTGTCGTCGCCGCCGGGCGGCTCGATCTTGATCACGTCTGCGCCCAGATCGCCCAGCAACATGGTGCAGAACGGGCCAGTCAGGACGCGCGTGAAGTCGGCCACCCGGATGTCGGAAAGGGGAAGGTTTGCGGTCACAGGAACGGAGAAATTTGAATGGACATGCGGAACCTCGGCAGAACTTGGATTGAGCCGGAGTTTAGCGCGCCCAGTCCTGGGAAACGGTTACCCTGCGGAGGTGTTGACCGATCACTGGCCCCTGGCCGCCCTGCGCCTCCAGACGCCGCGCCTGGAATTGCGCCCGCCAGATGATGAGGAACTCGCGGCCATCGCGGACGTGGCGGCACAGGGAATCCACCTTCCCGATCAGCGCCCCTTCTTAACACCCTGGACGCATCTTCCGCCCCGAGAACGCGCCCTGTACGTGATCCAGCAGCACTGGCTGACGCGCGGGCAGTGGCGGCCAGAGGCGTGGAGTCTGGGACTAGGCGTTTTTCACGGGGGCGAGCCTGTCGGCATGGTGTCGTTGCGGGGGCGCGATTTCTCCATTCTGCGGGAGGTCAAAACCAGTTCCTGGCTCGGCCTGGACTTCCACGGCCAGGGGTTTGGAACCGAGGCCCGCGCCGCCCTGCTGCATCTGGCTTTTGCCGAACTGGGCGCAGTGGCCGCACTCAGCGAAGTGTTTCAGGACAATGCGGCTTCCCAGGGCGTCTCGCGCAAGCTGGGCTACCGCCCTGACGGCCTCTCGCGGGATGTGCTGGACGGCCAGCCCGTCGTCTCGGACCGCCTACGCCTCACGCGGGAAAGCTGGGAGCGGAGTCAACAGATAACGGTAACAGTGACGGGTCTGGAACCCTGCCGCAGATTCTTCTTGCCCAGGTCTGGTTGAGGCCAGATTCGAGCGATTCGGCAGCAACCAGCGTCCGTATTACCAACCAGCGCCCGTCCTACTTGGCCGCCAGCGCCCCTTTCAGCACGCCCGACACGCGCCCCGGTTCGGCCTTGCCCTGGGTGGCGCGCATGACCTGACCCGTGAAAAAGCCCAGCAGCGCGGTCTTGCCACCCCGGTACGCCTCCACCTCGGCAGGGTTCTTTTCCAGTATCCCGGCCACGATGCGTTCCAGTTCGGCCTCACTCAGCCCGGCACCCAGGCCCTCGCGCTCGATCAGGGCGGCGGGAGCCTCGCCGGAAGCGGCGGCGAGGGCCAGGGCGTCGCGGGCCACGCGCGTCGTGACCTTGCCGGAAGCCAGTAGTTCCGCCAGCGTCGCGAGATCGGCGGCCCGCACCTTGACCTCTCCGGCGCGCAATGGTGTCGCCAGATCGTTGACCGTCCACGACGCCACCTGCGCGAAGGTATCGCCCGGCGCGGCATCGGTCAGGAAGGCCAGCAGCGTTTCATCGCGCGCAATCGTCCGCGCGTCACCTTCGGCAGCGCCCAGACCTGTCAGGCGCGTCACCCCGGCCTCCTGCTGGGGGGTCAGGGCAGGCTGCACGCCGCCTGCGACAACGGCTTCCGCTTTCGGCTTCTTCCCCTCCCCTTTCGGCTTGCCGCTCTCCGCTTTCTGCGTCTGCGCCCAGGCGTCTTTCAGGGTGATGATCCGCCCGAACACCAGGGCGTCCTCACGGCTATCCACCGGATCGCGCCAGAAGTAGCCCTGCCGCTCAAACTGATAGCGGGTGTCCTGGGAATCGCTGGTCACGCTGGCCTCCACGTAACCGCGCGTGACCCGCAGGCTGCCAGGGTTCAGGTAGCGCAGGAATCCAGTATCAACTGGCCCGCTCTCGTGGCCGGGCTGTTCGGGATCGAAGTCGGGGAGGATGTCATCCGGGTTCTCACCCTCGGGGTTGGCGACGCGGAACAGGCGGTCATACAGGCGGAACTCGGCAGGAATGGCGTGTTCGGCACTGACCCAGTGGATCACGCCGCCTGCCTTCGCGCCCTCTTCGAGCAGCGTGGCGTGGATGTGGGTCACGTTGCCGCTGTCATCGGTGTCGAAACGGTCCGCGCGGATGATGCCTGCGCCGCGCAGACGTACCGTGCCGCCAGGGGTCAGGCGCTTGTAGCCCTTGGGCGGCTCGGCGCTGAAATCCTCGCGCTCGATGAACAGTTCGCGGGTCAGTGCCACGTCGCGCACGGCCTGTTCAGACGCAACCCGCGCGCCATTCGGCAGGGCCACCAGACCGTCACCCGACGCCTCGATCACGTCATGCGGCCAGTACGGAATCTGGAGGGTACGTGCCCCGTCCAGATTTCCCAGCGTCACGCGCACCGGGTCTAGCACGGCCATCACGCGAGGGGCCTTGTGGTTCAGATCGTCGCGCACGGCGTTCTCGTAGACGGCGATGTCCACGGTGCGGTTGGTCCGGCTCACGCCGATCTGGCTGGCAAAGGCACGCACCGCTTCCGGCGTGACCCCCAACCGCTGCTGGGCGCGCAGGGTGGGCATGCGCGGATCGTCCCAGCCGCTGACATGGCCTTCATTGACGAGCTGGCGCAGTTTGCGCTTGCTGACAATCGTGTATTCCAGGCTGCGCCGCCCGAACTCGTACTGGTGGGGGCGCGGGGCAAAGGCCAGCCGTTCCATCAGCCAATCGTAGATGGCGCGGTTGTCCACAAATTCCAGGCTGCACATGCTGTGGGTCACGCCCTCGATGGCGTCCTGAAGGGGGTGCTGGAAGTCGTACATGGGATAGATGCACCACGCGTCCCCGGCGCGGTAGTGCCACGCCCGCTTGATGCGGTACAGCACCGGATCGCGCAACTTCATGTTGGCGCTGGACAGATCGATCCTGCCACGCAGGACGTGTGCGCCGTCCGCAAATTCCCCGGCCCGCATCCGGCGGAACAGGTCCAGATTTTCCTCCACGCCCCGCTCCCGGTATTCGCTGGGCGTGCCGGACGTGTGGGCGTCACCGCGCAGGCGGGCCATCTCGTCACCGCTGACGCTGTCCACGTAGGCGTCGCCCTGAGTGATCAGTTGCTCGGCATACCCGTAATACCGCTCGAAGTTATCCGACGCGTAGAACAGGTTCTCGCCCCAGTCCCAGCCCATCCAGCGCAGATCGTCCATGATGCCGTCTGCAAATTCCTGGGACTCTCCCTCCGGGTTGGTGTCGTCCAGGCGCAGGTGGTAGCGGCCCCCGTACTGTACGGCGGTCTGGAAGTCCAGAAACGACGCGAATGTGTGGCCCAGGTGCAGGTAGCCGTTCGGCTCGGGCGGAAAGCGGGTCACGACGCCCGCGTACTTGCCGCTTTGCAGGTCGCGTTCGATGGTCTCGGTGATGAAGTTGTCGAGCTGGGGGGAAGCCGCCCGCGCCGAAGTGGGCACAGTGGGCGTGGAGGAGTTGGGTTTCTCGGCGTCGGGCGCGGTCATCGTGCCAGCATACCTGCGTAGGCAACGCCGACAACGCTCTGACTGTTCGTGAGGTCCGCCTCTACACCCCGCACACGGCCCCGCCGCGCCCAGCCCGCAGACTGGGGTATGGAACTTCTGTGGACCGTCTTCATCGATCTGCTGACCCCGGAAAACGGCTGGTCCGTGCAGCTGGTGGTGCGGATCGTCCTCAGCACGCTGCTGCTGTTCGGGTACATCGTCGTGCTGGCGCGCACCTTCGGGTCACGGACCTTCGCCACCTTTACCTCGTATGACTTTCTGACCAACGTGGCTTCCGGGTCGCTGGTCGCCAGCGCGATTCTGGGCAAGAGCATCGTGGAAAGCAGCCTGAGCGTGCTGGTGCTGGTGGGTTTACAGGCGGTTGTCTCGGCCCTCAGCGCCCGCTCGAAACGTGCCCAGCGGGTCTTCGACAACGGGCCGGTGGTGCTGGTGGAACGCGGGCAGATTCGCCGGGAGGCCATGAAACAGGCCCGCATCTCGGACGCCATTCTGTACGAGGAACTGCGGCAGGCAGGAGTCAACAGCGTGGACGGCGTGGCCTTCGCGGTGCTGGAATCCGGCGGGCGCATCAGCGTGTTGCAGGAGCCGCAGGCTGGAAGCATCAGCCGGGCCATCCGGCCAACGGCCAAAGGGACATGAACACCCCCCGAACACGCCGCTGACCGCCCACACAGTACGCTGGACAGCGCATGAATCTCGAATTGAGCGCCGTCTGGACTCGGGTGCAGAACCTCGTCCAGAGCTTTATCGTCACCATTCCCAACATCCTGATCGGCCTGCTGGTCTTCCTGATCTTTCTGGGGATCGCCCGGATTGCCCGCAACGCCGTGACCAGTTTGTCGCAGCGTGCCGGGCAATCCAAGGGCATCTCACTGGTGTTCTCGCGCATCGTGTCGTGGCTGGTGCTGGCGGTGGGCGTGCTGGTGTCCCTCACCGTGATCTTTCCCACGCTGACCGCCGCCTCCCTGTTCGGGGCTTTGGGCGTCAGCGGCGTGGCGATTGGCTTTGCCTTCAAGGACATCTTCCAGAACCTGCTGGCAGGCATCCTGATTCTGGTCACGCGGCCCTTCCGCATAGGAGACCAGATCGTGTCCGGCGATCACGAGGGCGTCGTGGAGGACATTCAGGTGCGCGCCACGCTGCTGCGGACCTACGACAACCGCCGGGTGGTCATCCCCAATTCCGAGCTGTACACCAACCGCGTGACCGTGAACACCGCCTACCCGCAGCGCCGCCTGTCCGTCACGGTGGGCATCGGCTACGGCGACGACATCGCGGCGGCCCGCAAGCTGATTCTGGACACCCTGGACGGTCTGGACGGCCTGCTGAAAGACCCCGCCCCCAATGTGCTGGTCAAGGAGTTGGGCGACTTCTCGGTGAATCTGGACGTGCGCTTCTGGATCGACCCGCCGATCCGCAAGGAGGCCGTGGAGGCGCAGGACAGCGTGCTGGAGGCCATTAAAAACGCCCTGCCCGCCGCTGGCTTCGATCTGCCCTTCCCCACCCAGCAGGTGCTGTTTCACGATCAGACCGAGACGGCGGACGGGGACCGCCAGGAGCAGCGCGAGGGCTGGCCCGCCCGTCAGGACAACCCGAAGAGCAGGCAGCAGCTTGAACACGAGGCGCAGCGGAATCAGGGACAGACACAGTCAAGTCCAGAGCAGGCACAGCCCCAGCCAGAAGCCCGGCAACCATGAAACGCACCTGGCTGCGCCTTCGCCAGATCACCCAGGAATTCTGGTTCATCCCGGCGGTCATGACCGTGCTGGCCCTGGTCCTGGCCGAGGCGGGCATCAGCGCCGAGGAAACCTACGGCGTGCTGGACGGACTGAATTTCGTCTACGGCGGAGGCGAGACAGGTTCGCGCAGCCTGCTGTCGGCCATCGCGGGCAGCAGCATCGGCGTGGCGGGCACGGTTTTTTCCATCACCATCGCCGCGCTGTCGTATGCGGCGGGTTCGATGGGACCGCGCCTGCTGGACAACTTCACGCGGGACCGGGGCAATCAGCTCACGCTGGGCACGTTTATTGCCACCTTCGCCTTCTCTTTGTACACGTTGCGCTCGGTGACGGGCAGCGAGGATCAGCCGTTCGTGCCGCACTACAACGTCACCTTCGCGCTGGGGCTGGCGCTGGCCAGCGTCGCCATGCTGGTGTATTACCTGGCGCACATCACCGCTTCGATCAACATGACCCATGTGGCCAACCTGCTGCGAGACGACATGCGCGACTCGCTGATGCGCGCCACGTTGAAAGAGGACCCGGACCGCCACATGGCCGTGGCCCCCCCACCGGAATTCTGGGCGGGCGGCGAGGTGCTGCACGCCCCCAGCGGCGGCTACCTGCAACTCACCGACAATAACCTGCTGATCAGGAAGGCCGAGGAGGCGGACGTGGCCCTGCTGCTGCACGTCCGGCCCGGCGACTACGTGTTCCCCAACTCGGTGATCGCGGTGGGCGTGCCCCGGTTGCCCGCAGGCGTGCTGGATGCGCTGAGCCTGGGAGACCGCCGCACCGTGGGGCAGGACCTGGAATACAGCGTGCGCCAGCTTGCAGAGGTGGCCGCCCGCGCCCTCAGCCCCGGCGTGAATGACCCCGTGACGGCCATTGACGTGGTGGACCGCTTCGGCGACGCGCTGTGCAGCTTACAGGACCGCCGCTGGCCCGACGGCGTGTCCTACCGGGAGCAGGTGCTGCGGCTGGTGGTCCCCGTGACCGATTTCAGCGGCCTGACCGACAGCATGTTTTCCATGATCCGCCAGTACGGCAAGGGCAGCCCCAGCGTGATGGTCCGAATGCTGGAGGTCTTCGGCACCACCGCCTCGTGCCTGAAAGACGGTGAGCGCCGCGCCGTGATCCGCCGCCACGCCGAACTGGTGCGCGAGGACGCGCTGGCCAACATCGAGAACTCGTCGGACCGCGCCGACGTCGAGGACCGTTACCGCAAGGTGCTGGATACCCTGGCCAGCGGGCAGGACGCCGAGGTCCGCGAGGCCGCCCGGCACGCGGTCCGGCAGGCGCAGGGCAAGCGGGCGAACTGAGGCGGGCAGGCCGGAAGCCGCCCCCCGCAGTCCTGTCCTGGTAGCGCCCATTGAACTTTCCCACCCCCCGGACCCGTATGCTGGATATGACGTGGCTGGCCGTGCCTGATTCCCGCTTTTCCCTGCGCTCCCCGCCCCCGGCGGCGGCAGAGCAGGATGAAAGCCGTCTTCAGGCCGCCCAGGCCGGGCCACCGAAGACGCAGGAGGCCGACGCTGCGCTGGCCCTGCGCCTGCGCCAGCGCGACGAGGCAGCACTCTCGGAGGTGTATGACCAGCATTCCGGGGCGGTGTTCGGAGTGCTGAACCGTCTGCTGGGCGACGCGGCAGCCCAGGAAGTATTGCAGGACGTGTTTTTGCGGCTGTGGGAGCGTCCCGAAAGTTATGACCCGGCGCGGGCGGGCCTCAAGACCTTTTTGCTGGTCATGGCGCGTTCGCGGGCGCTGGACCGCCTGCGGGCGACCAAGGCCACCCTGCCGCTGTTCACCGAGGAAGGCGCGGAATTGCCCCTGCCCGACAGCGGGCCGGGACCGGTGGCCCGCAGCGAGGACGCCCAGCGCCGCGAGCAGATTCGCGCCGCGCTATCGCAACTGTCGGCGGCCCACCGCGAGACGGTGGAACGCGCCTATCTGGCCGGGGAATCCCGCGAGGAAATCTCGGGCGCGATGAACGTGCCGGTGGGAACGGTCAAGAGCCGGCTGAATTACGCCCTCAAGCATCTGCGGGTGGTGTTGGAAAGTGCAGGGCTGGAGAAAGCAGGACCGGGAAAGGAGGTGGAGACATGGCTGGAATGAACGAGAACGACGCGCAACATTGCGAGATGGTGCAGCAACAACTGGAGGAACGCGTCGGCCTGGGCCAGTCTCTCACCCCCGAACTGCGCGCCCATCTGGCGGGCTGCCCCGGGTGCCACGCCCACCTGACGCTGCTCCGTGAGCTGGAAGCGGCACTGCTAGAAGATGTGCCGCCCATGCAGCCGCCCGCCCACCTGAAAACGCAGGTGCTGAGCGCGGCCCGCCAGACCCGGATTCAGACCCAGACCGTGGCCCCGGCAGCCCAGGCCCGCCCACACGCCGCCCGCCGTTGGTGGCCGCTGATGCTGGGCGCGGCGGCGGTGTCTGGCCTGCTGGCCTTCGGGGCGCTGCTGACACCCTCACGCGGGACGGCGGCGGCGTTGCCAGACCCGGCGGTGGTGGTGGCGGCGGCAGGCGGCCTGCTGGTGGCCAGCAACGATGGCGGCGGCACGCTGAACCTGCTACGCGGCGATCAGGTCACCGCCAGCCTGCGCTCCGGCGGGGCGCAGCCGGCATGGTTCACCCAGGGCGTGCGGCTGGGGGACCGGGTGTATCTGGCCGACGCCGCCAACGACCGCGTGCTGGAAGTGGGGACGGGTCCGCTCAGGGTGGTCCGCAGCTATCCTGTGCCAGACGGCGTGGCGGGGCTGACCGCTTCCAGCGATGCGGACGGCGGGCGCGTGTATTTCAAGACGGTGCGCGGCTCGGTAGGCCGCCTGGGCGACCCGCAGCACCAGATCACGGTGGCCCGCGAGGACGGAATGCCGCTGGCCGACGTGATGGACGGTGTGCTGCTCTCAGGGGGCAGGCTGTTCGTGACCCATCATCTGACCGGCGAGATCTGCCTGCTGGACCCCGAAACCCTGAATGTCGTCGGGCGCGTGGTGGTGGGCGGCGCGCCCGTGGACCTGGCCCCCGAGGCAGGCGGCACCGTGCTGGCGCTGGATGCAGCGGGAAGGTTGCTGCGCCTGAACGCGGGCGGCGAGGTCATCAGGAGCTGGCCCCTGCCCGGCCACCCGGACAAACTGGGCGTCAACGGCAGCGTGGCCCTGGTCACGGACCGCGCCGGACAACTGACCCGCATCGATCTGGTCAGCGGTGAGATTCAGCCCATGCCCCTGACCCACCCGATGGACGTCGTGGCCCTGTCAGACGGCACCTTCGCGGTGGCCGAGGGCGGCGGCGGCGGCGGCGTGCGCGTACTGGACGAGACCCTGAAGACAAGCTGGAAGAGGCAGGGCGGGAAGAGGTAGGGCGGACCTTCTGACAGGATCTCGCCTCCTCTCCGCCAGGAGATTCCACCGTTTCCAATCCTTCCCTGACCCGCTCCGGTACAGGACAGCCTGACCCGGCAGCGACACGCAACCCAGCCGCCTCTTCATCGTCAGCAGGGGCAAACGGAAAATGAATCGGTCACGGCACCTTCAGGGGTTTCGTGGCGTCCAGGATGATGGAAACGAAACCCAGCCGCCCGCCCGCATTGCGGTGATCCAGATTGCGGTGGTCCAGTCGCAGGGAGCGGTAGATCGGTCCAGTGGTCACGTCCCAGTCCTGAGCGTGAAACTGGCCCTGCATGTCACAGTATTCCAGCAGGTTTACAGTGAATCCAGCCCCCCGGAATACGTCGGCCAGCAGCGGGGCGTCGTAAACGATTCTGTGATCGGCGGCGGGGTGATCGGCTGGCCCCGGTCCACCGATCTGCACGGTGCGCTGATAGTCAGCATCTGGAAAGTTGGCGTCCGGCACGGCCACGCGCAAGAAACCGCCAGGCTTGAGGAACTCGAAGCACAGGTGGGCGGCAGCGCGGCCCTGCGCCTCACTCAGGTGTTCCCAGACGTGTTCGCACAGCAGCGCGTCGGCCCGGCGGCCCCCGAACCACACGGCCCAGGTGGCGCGGTCCAGCAGATCCAGGTCTGCCTGCTGGGTGGGGATCCAGCCGTCCCAGCGCTGCTCGCCCGCACCGATGATGACCCGCAGGGGTGCGCCTCCGCTCAAGCCAGCGCCTTGACCATCTGCCGGATGGCCCCCAGATGGTAGGCGACGTGGGCCACCGCGCCGGTCATGCCTCCAGTGGCGTCCCCCGTCGCCTCGCCCTCCTTCTGGGTGCGGGCGAAGGCGCACAGGGCGTCGTAGGCCCCGCGCAGGCGGACGCGCAGATCATCCCACGCCTCATCGTCCACCTCTGCCGGGTGAAAGCTGCCCTTCCAGTCGAACGGCCCCCGCTCACCGTCACGTTCCCAGCGCACCACCACGTCCATATGCAGGGCGCAGTGGCGGGCATGTCCGGCAATAGAAGTGCCGTGGATGACCGTGCTGGCCTGCGCCGCGCTCAGGTTGTCCAGGGTGGCCAGCAGGCCGTGGTTGCCGCTGCCGTCCTGGGCCGTGCCGTCCAGAAACGCGGTGCCCTCGCCGGGGGTGCCGCCCTCCACGGCCTCGGTCAGGATGTCGAGGATGCCCTCAAGCCAGTGCTGGGGCTGTTCATCTATCAGGGGTTGGGTCATGGTTCAGCGTACCCGGACGGCAGGAGAATCGTCAGAGCGCTGCCTTCTGCCCTGTGCCCGCCCAGGCCCGACAGTGATACACTCGGGGGTGCGCCCGCGCCCGGCACGCAGAATGTGTGCCACTGGCCGAAACAGACAGGCCGAGAATGTGAGAAGACTTCGCCGCCAGCGTCATGAACGACAGCAGCAGGGAAACAGCGCGGCACGGGTTTAAAATGAACCTCAGGCCGCGCCAAAAGGAGAAACACCATGACCGACAACAACGAGACGCACCAGGGCCAGCCCGCCGACGACCAGATGCCCGCCGAAGTGCGCGACATCCTGCCCCAGCTTCAGGGCGAGATAGACGAGGATCTGGTGCTGGACGCCCAGGAAGCCCAGGCCGAGGGCCAAGACCATGATGCTGACGACAGTGACGCTGACGAAAGCGACGACGCCATGCAGATGCAGGGTAAGGACGACGGAGAGGGCGCGGAAGACGGTGAGGAAAGCGAGGAAGACGAGTACATTGACGCCGACGACCTGCTGGAAATGCTGGGCGAGATCAAGGAAATGCTGGAAGCCCAGGGCAAGGAACTGCGTGGCCTGCGCCGCGAGATCAAGGAAATGCGCGAGGGCCAGGGCCAGGGCGGCTTCAAGAGCGGCGAGCGTCCTGCGGGTGACCGTCCCAGCGGTGACCGTCCTGCTCCCCAGGGCGGCAGCTTCCGTCCCCGCGAAGACCGTGGCGGGCAGGGCGGCTATGGCGGCGGAGACCGTCAGGGTGGCGGCCAGGGCGGCGGCTACCGTGGCAACAGTGACCGTGGTGGGCAGAGCAGCGGCGGCTACCAGGGCCGGGATGACCGTGGCGGTTCACAGGGTGGCGGCTTCCGTCCCCGTGAAGACCGTGGTGGACAGGGCGGCGGCGGCTACCGTGGCAACAGTGACCGTGGCGGCCAGAGCAGCGGCGGCTACCAGGGCCGTGATGACCGTGGCGGTTCGCAGGGTGGCAGCTTCCGTCCCCGCGAGGACCGTGGCGGACAGGGCGGCGGCGGTGGCTACCGTGGCAACAGTGACCGTGGTGGACAGAGCAGCGGCGGCTACCAGGGCAGCAATGACCGTGGCGGTTCACAGGGTGGCGGCTTCCGTCCCCGGAGCGATCAGCCCCGTGATGACCGTCCGGCCTTCCGCCCGCGCGATGACCGTCCCAGCAATGACCGCCCCCGTGACGCCGCACCGGCACCCCGCGAAGGCAGCGAGGGCGGCACCGACGGCGGCTTCCGCCCGCGCGCCCGCGCTGACCGGGGCTGGAGCAACAACCGCACTGGCAACGACGAGTAAGTAAGCATCTGAGCAAGTAGAGGGCCGGGAGAAACATCCCGGTCTTTTTTGTTGTCCAGGTGACGGGGACTGGGTTCCATCCCCTGATCTGCGCCCCCTGTACACTCCTGCGGTGAGGCTTTTTCCTTGAATCCGGCAGTGACCGGCCTGTTGTCGGCGCTGACCTACGGCGTCGGCGATTTTCTGGCGGGGCTGGCCAGTCGGCGTGATTCGCCGCTGCGGGTGGTGGCGCTGACCCACCCGATCAGCGCGGCGATCATGCTGCTGCTGGCGGTGCTGATGGGTCAGGCGCTGCCGCCTGTGGGCGATCTGCTGTGGGGCGCGCTGGCCGGGGCGGTGGGCCTGTTTGCCGTGCTGGCCTTTTACCGCGCGCTGGCAATGGGACCGATGGGCGCGGTGTCGGTGGGCGCGGGCGCGCTGTCGGCGCTGGTGCCTGTGGTGATCGGCGTGCTGGGCGGCGAGGTGCTGGGGCTGCTGGGCTGGCTGGGCGCGCTGGGCGTGCTGCTGGGCACGGGCCTGCTCAGTTACACGCCGGGAGAGGGCGGCGGCGCGGTTCGGTGGCAGGACAACGGCGTGCTGATCGGGCTAGCAGCGGGCCTGGGCTTCGGCTTCTTCTTCGCGCTGCTGGGGCAGGCGCAGTCGCCGGGGGTGTTCTGGACACTGGGGGCCGCCCGCGTCACGTCCTCGCTGATCGCCCTGCCGCTGGCCGCGCGACTGGTGGGTCTACGCCCCAAAAACCCGTTGCTGATCCTGTCTTCCGCGCCGGGGGACACGCTGGGCAACCTGTTTTATCTGCTGGCGGTGCAGGGCGGCGGGCTGGCGGTGGGTTCGCTGCTGTCCAGCCTGTACCCGGCCTTTACCACCCTGCTGGCCGTGACCGTGCTGCGCGAGGGTTTGCGCGCCGCGCAGTGGGTGGGCGTGGTGCTGGCGCTGGTGGGCGCGGGGCTGATCGCGGGACGGTAGAGGATCAACAGTCCAGTTCATGGTGTGGCATATGAGGTGCCTCCCATGCTGTCCATGTTGGAACGTGCAGTGAACTGCATGTCAAGCCCCCTGATCTGAGAAAAGAGGCCGCCCACCCCGGCAAGAGAGGTGGACGGCGCGACACAACGGGAAAAACTACCGGACGTTCAAGGTCAGCTTCGCGGCGGGCGCATCGCTGGGGCTGGCGGTTGCCGGGCGCACCTCATAAGTGACCGTGCTGGCCTGCCCCGCGCTGGAGCCGGGGTTGCTGGTAAAATTCCAGACACAGCCCGCGCCCACTGGCACCGTCTTGCTGCCCACCGTCCGCTCGCCGCGTTTGACGGTGATGGTGTAGGCGTCGCCGCCCCCCACGCCGCCGAAACGGTACGGCGCGGTCACGGTCTCGCCGTCTTTCAGGCTGACGCTGAGGGGCTGGGTACAGGCGGCTCCCTGGGCATTGGCGGGGGCCGCACCCACGGTCACTGGCACGGCGGCCACCTGCTGACCATCTGCCGAACGAACCGTGTAGGTTTTCGCGCCCGCGCTGGGGCCAGATACCTGCCGGGTCCAGTTGCCATCCGCGCCCACGGTGAAGCTGCCGATGCTGACGCCGTCCTCCAGCACCTCGAAGGTCTGTCCTGCCGGGCCAGTCCCCGATAGGGCAAAGCCCGCGCCATCTACCTGCGCGCCGCTGGCCGGGCTGCTGACGGTGACCCCGCCCGCGCCTGCCGGAGTTGCCCCAGCGCTGTCTAAGGCGCTGCCCGATGCGCCCCCCGCCGCGCCCTGACCACTCGGCGCGACCTGAAGGCGCACGCGGGCGACGACCTGTCCCGCCGCATTCCGCAGGTCATAGCTCTGCGGCCCCGGCAGCGCGGCCCCGGCCAGAATGTCGGCCTTCCAGTTGCCGTCCAGTCCCACGGTCACGCTGCCCGCGCGCAGGCCGCTGTGGAACAGTACGAACTGCTCGCCCGCCGGACCGGTGCCGCGCAAGGTCAGCCCGCCCGAGGGCACCTGCGCCCCTTCTGAGGGTTCGCTGATGACGACAGGAACCGTGCCAGGAGCGGTTGCGCCGGGAGTGGCCGGAGTGGTGCCATCGGCGGAGGGCATTTGCGGGGTTGTCGCGTCTGGAGTTGTCGCGTCTGGAGTTGTCGCATCTGGCACAGTCGTATCCGGCGCAGTCCCTGGAGTTTCCGGCAGTGCCCCACCTTGCGTATCGGTGGGCGCTGCGGTCACGGGCGGGGTTTCGGTGGACCCTGCACCTGTGGCGTCTGCCCCGCCCACCACGACAGGCAGCGTGGCCATTTCCCCGCCCGCCGCGTTCTTCAGGGTGTAGGTCTGCGGACCCTGGGGCGCGTCTGCTCCCACGTCCAGACTCCAGGTGCCGTCCGGGGCGACGGGGGCGCTGCCCACCTTGCCGTCACCCAGGAAGACGTCCACATTCTCTCCAGCAGTGCCCGTGCCGCGCAGGGTAAAGCCGCTCGCCGGAACCGCCGCGCCGGGCTGCGGCTCCGTGAAGACCGTCTGCACGGGCAGGCCGGGCAGGGTCCCGCTGTCGCCAAGCGTGGTGGGAGACGTGGGCGTGGGCACAGCGGGAACGGCAGGCTGGCGGTTTTGCAGCACCCAGCAGCCGCCCAGCAGCAACAGCAGCAGCAAGGGAATCAGCCACAGCGGAAAGCCGCGCCTGCGGGGCGGTGGAGCCACGGGCGGCGCGGGCTTCTCGAAGCGGGCGGGCCGGGGAGGCTTGAGGGGTGAGGGCCTGGGCGGCGTGGCGGGCGAACCCTGCTGCACGACGGCGCGCGGCGTGGTCTGGACCGTGCTGGAGACCGCTCCAGGCAGAGGCGTCCCGCTGACCAGACTGCCGACCAGCACGCCCAGGCTGGAGAAGCCGGACGGCAACGCCGCTTTCAAGCCGTCCGCCAGACCGGCGATGGGCAGCGCACCCAGGCCGCCCGCATGGGCGCGGGTCAGGGCAGACAGCACCAGCGGGGTTAGCAGCGCCAGCAGGCGGCGCGAGCTGTCGCCGCTGCCGCCCAGCGCACTGCCCAACCGTCCGGTCACGGCATTGACGTCTCCAAACAACGAGGCCAGCAGCCCACGCCCCTGCCCCTCGATGCGCGAGACCTCCACCGGGCTGTCCAGCAGGTCCGTGTTGACCTGACCGTCCTCACCCGTCAGCGGCGCGAAGGGACGGGCCAGTTTGTCCAGGTCTCCTCCGGCCCCATTCCCCTGACCACTGGCCTTGCCCACCAGCGCAGCCAGCACCACCGGGAGCGCGGCCAGTGCCGCCTGCTTGCGGACCCCACCGCCAAAACCCGCCACCGCGCCGATCTTCTGCCCCACCGGACCACCAAACCGCGCCTGGAGGTACTTGAGCAAGCCTTCCGGCGTGCTGGGATCAGGAGGGCTGGTGTCGGCAGGTGCCGCTGGGGCCTCTGCTGGCACCGATTCTGGCGGCATGGCCTCTGACGCAGGTTTCTCCAGTGCGACAGGAGCAGACTCAACTGGAACTGGCACGACTGGTGGCGGCTCGACTGCTGGTGCTTCGGCTGGCACTTCTTCGGCTGGCACTTCCGCAACTGGCGCGACGGGGGCCGTTTCAGGGGCCTCGACTGCCGCTGGGATGACCGTCTCTGCCGCCTCTGGGACGACTGCATCCGCGCCAGCCGCCCCGGCCAGCCCCAGACCACCCAAGCCCGCCAGCATCGGGGCAATATTTCCCGCCTTCATTCCATGCTGACCCAGCGCGCTCAGCAGCAGCGGCAGCGCTATCTGGAGCAGGGTCTGGACCCTGGCCGGGTCCGCCTGCGTCTGGGTAGAAACCTGCGCGGGCAGACCGTCTGCCACCTCTCCCAGCAGCACGGGGGCCAGCATTTCCCCGGCCTGCCGCAGGTTGTCCGCGCCGCCCGATTCCTCCAGCGCCTCGGCCACGCTGCCGAAAGGGGGCAAGGCCCCAACGGCCTCGGCGATCATGGCCTCGCCGTCCGGCGTTTTCGCCGATTCGGCCAGCGCCGCGAGCTGCAATGGCAACCCGGCCTCCAGCACCCGCCCGGCCACTTCCGGCTCCAGACCCACCGCCTGGGCCAGCCGCACCACCGCGCCGGGGTCAAAGAAGGACTGGATCAGATCGGTTGCATTCTTGGACATTTCTCACAGAATAGGCGAAACGGCAGGCGGGGCAGCGCGCCGGGAGATTCGGACGCCGCCAGGAAACAGCGCAAGCGTGATGGGGACAGCCTGCACGGCCCCCCGCTCAGCGCTCGTTGCCCCGCTTGAAATTCCCGGTCACGCGCGCCATCAGCAGTTGCGCGGCGTGGTCTTCCAGCCCGTCCACCCTTTTGATAAACCTCTCGGCATCTTTGCCTGCCAGGGTCGTCACAGGCCGCCCGTAATGAGACACGATCACCCGCCCATCCTTCAGCGCCCGGTAATCGAAACGCCCGTCCAGCAGTTCTCCCCGCGCGTCCTCCGTCATTCCAGCAGAACGCTGGGGTGCGAACCCTCGACGACTTCCAGACGGTTGCCGAAGATGTCTTTAAGGAAGATGCGCGGCACACCTGCCTCCGCATCGGAGACATAGGGAATGCCGTGCGTGTCGCAGTGCGCCCCGAACGCGCCAATATCGTCGCAACGCAGCGCCGGATGGCCCTTCTCGCGCGGCGCGAAGTCGGGAGCGACGCCCACATGGAGCTGCCGCCCGTCAGGCAGGGCAAACCACACGCCGCCGTTGTTGAGAAAGGCAGCGGGTTTCCGCAGTTCGGGCAATCCCAGAAAGCCGCCGTAAAAGGCGCGGGCGTCGGCCTCGCATCCGGCGGGGGCCTCCACTTGAAAATGATCGAATCCGGTAATCAGGGTTGCCATATAAGAAAGCGTAGCAAGCAGAATCGAGTTAGCTTGCTACTACTTCAGAGACAACAATTCGGGATTACGCCTGCGCCGCCCCCTCTCCCCCACCCTGCGCTGGAGGATCGAAGCTGTCGCGCGCCCGCACCACCAGGGTCAGGATGTCGTAGGTGGCGACGAGTTCATCGTTCTGGTTGGTGATTTCGGAATGCCATTCCACCACGCCCGTGGACTGCTTGTCGTCCGGGCGCAGGTCCTTGCGAATCTTGCGCTTGCAGGTCAGGCGGGTGCGGATGGTGTCGCCGATGCCCACCGGTTCCACGAAACGCAGGTTTTCCAGCCCATAGTTCGCCAGCACTGGCCCCGGCGCAGGCGAGACGAACATTCCGGCGGCGGCGGAAATCAGGAAGTAGCCGTGCGCCACCCGCTTGCCGAAGATGCCCTCCCTTGCACCGATCTCGTCCACATGGGCGTAAAAGTGATCGCCAGTCAGGCCCGCGAAGTTCACGATGTCGGCCTCGGTGACGGTGCGGCGGTGCGTCAGGAGGCTATCCCCAACCTGAATCTCGTCAAAGGATTTGCGGAAGGGGTGAACCACGTCCTCGCGTACCTCACCGCCCGGCACGAATTCGCGGGTGATCGTGGCCAGGGTGGTGGGGTCTGCCTGCACCGCCACCTTGTTCATGTGGTGCTTGACGCCCGCGATGCCGCCCAGTTCCGCGCCGCCGCCCGCGCGTCCGGGGCCACCGTGCAGAAGCTGGGGCAGCGGGGAGCCGTGGCCGGTGCTTTCCTTGGCGTCGTCGCGGTTGAGGACCAGAATTCGCCCGTGCGTACTCGCCAGCCCCAGCACCAGCTCGGTGGCCTCGGCGCGGTCATGGGTGATGACGCTTCCGGCCAGCGAACCGCGTCCCATGCGGGCCAGCGTAATGGCATCGTCCAGCGAGTCATAGGGCAGCAGCGTCGCCACTGGGCCGAACGCTTCCAGCTCATGCGGTCCCGTCGCCGTCAGGGGCGAGTCGCACAGCAGCACGGTGGGATCGAGGAACGCGCCTTTCTCGCGGTCCCCGCCCAGCAATTCGCTTTCCGCGCCGCCACCGATCACGACTCGCGCCTCCTTGCCCAGTTCCTCCAGCGTTTGCCGCACGCGGTCCCGCTGCTCCACGCTGACCAGTGCGCCCATTCGCACGTCGTCGCGCGCCGGATCGCCCAAAGTCACCTTGCCCAACTCCTTGCGAAGCGCCTCGGTCACCGCCTCCACCATTCCCTGCGGCACGATGGCGCGGCGGATGGCGGTGCATTTCTGGCCCGCTTTCCCGGTGATCTCGCGGGCCACTTCCTTGACGTACAGCATGAATTCGGGGCTGTTAGGGGTGACGGTCAGCCCCAGCACGGAGGCATTCAGGCTGTCGGCCTCGGCGTTGAACGGCACCGAGTGGGCGATGATGTTGGGGTGGACCTTGAGTTTGGCCGCCGTCGCCGCCGAACCTGTGAAGGCCACCATGTCCTGCTCGCGCACATGGTCCAGCAAATCGCCCGGCTCACCGATCACCAGTTGCAGCGCCCCCTCCGGTAGCAGGCCGGATTCGATGATGTCGCGCACCACGCGCTCGGTCAGGTAGGCGGTCTGGGGGGCGGGCTTGACCAGACTGGGCATTCCGGCAATGAAGGCGGGAGCGAGTTTTTCCAGCATCCCCCACACCGGGAAGTTGAAGGCGTTGATCTGCACAGCCACGCCCTCGCGCGGGACCAGCAGGTGGCGGGCCACGAAGGTTCCGGCCCGGCCCAGCGTCTCCACATTGCCGTCGGGCAAAAAGCGCTCGTCGGGCAGTTCGCGGCGGGCCATGCTGCTGTAACTGAGCAGGGTGCCGATGCCGCCCTCGATGTCCACCCAGCCGTCGCGGCGGGTTGCGCCGGTCAGCAGGTTCAGGGCGTAGTACTCCTCCTTGCGCTCCATCAGGTACAGGCCCAGGGCCTTCAGCGCCCGCGCCCGCGTGTGAAAGGTCATCTTCCGCAGCGCCGCGCCCGTTTTGCGGCCATACGCCAGCGCCCCGGCAAAGTCCACGCCTTCAGAGGAAATCACGGCGACGGGGCGGCCATACACGGCGTCCACGAGGGTCTGCCCCTCGGCGTTGGCGTGCCACTGGCCGGAGATATAGGAGGCTGGGCGAAGGATTTTGGGTTGGGTCTGAGTGGTCATGGGGACTCCTGGGGGCAAAGGGGTAGGGGAGCGTGGGAGGCGGTTCGTGTGTTGGATGCCATCACTTTCGAGCGTCGCTGGGACGGCGTTTGCGGTTCCCCCCTCCCAGCCTCCCCCGCAAGGAGGGAGGAGCAAAAAGCCCAGGGTTTTCGGGACACTGGAAGAAGACAGAAATTCTTGAGCGCACGCTCCGGGTTTGGAAATCAGCATACGGGATGCGCCGGGAGGCATTTGAGACGCAGGTCAGAGCGCTTGGGCTTACTGCGAAATCAAAGTGAAGAGGCGGAACCTGCGGCCAGTTGGAAGGCGAACCCCTCTCCTGCGGAGCTGTGCCAGCCAGTCTGCTTCGCAGCCAGCTCCCCTCAAAGGGAGCCAGGAGTGCGCTGCTGGCCGGGCAATTCCGCAACTCTTGCCTCCCTTTTGAGGGGAGGTGGCCCGGAGGGCCGGAGGGGTCAGACGGGCAGGGCAGACTGGAAACCGCACCGTGCAGTATTTCTGCCTGTCCGTCAATCAGCTCAGGCCCGTCGCCCCCGCATACGCCAAATCCAGCTCGCCGCCCAGGTCCAGCAGCGCCGACACCCGCCGCACGATGCCCTCCAGCCATTCGGCGTCGTCCAGCGTCAGCGTGCGGCCCTTGCGGTATTCCACCCAGTTTTTCAGCACCGGATACCCGCCCAGCGTAAACGCCCAGACCCGTTCCGGCACCCCGGCCAGTTCCAGCGTGTCCGACAGCACGTAGACCTCCCGCACCCTGTCGTAACTGGGCTTGGGGCCAATGGTCAGGAGGTCCTGCACCGCTTCCTCATCGGTTCCGGCGCGTACCAGACGGCCCACCGCGCCCGGCAATTCAGGCCGCGCCTGTGGGTCCAGCAGGGCCGCCACGCGCCGCCCCACCGCCGCGCTCTGTTCCAGCGTTTCGCGCCGGGGCGGCATGGGCACGCGCGGCCAGTCCTCGGCCAGATATTCGGCGTGTTCCTCGCGGTAGGCGGGGGCGCTGAGGACCGCCAGCGTGTGGTAAAAGACCAGTTCCCACGCCAGCGCATTGGGTTTGCCGTCCGGGCCGCGCACCACGCCGTAGCGAGACAGCACCGGCGCAGGCTTGGGCATGGGCGTACACGCCGAATCCGCTTTGGGCGCAGACACTTTCAGCACGCCCGCCCGCGCCAGATCATCGTAAAAATCGGCGCTGTTGGGCAGGTATTGATAGTCAGTGTCGGAGACGAACTCTTTGAAGCGGAGGCGGAGGGGGAAGGCGTCGGCGTCCGGGTCAGAGAGATGCAAATCGATAGGCGAACGTGAAAAATACGGGGCGTCGTACCCTCTTCTCATGGTCTGAGCTATACAAATCTGGACTGTCTCAGAATCAATTTGCTCATCGTAATCCGGGCGGCTGCGATTAAGCAAAGAATCGCCGTGATGCAAATAGATGTGGCGGTTATCAAACGGGCGATAAGAGTAGGGACGAATTTTCTTATGATCGAACCCCCCCCCCCATTTTTAACAGATTCTGGCGAACGTCTTTGAGATTTTTATATCCTAAGTCTGCCGTAATACCTGGATAGCTCTCGCTTAGAGCTTCGGATGTGACGCTTTTATCAAAATAACGTTGCATTTTAGAAATAAGTTGTTCGGATTCAATATTTATTAGGTGCGCGTCCAAGTTGGTGTTAATGCCATCAAAGCTAACTGGGAAAAGATCATCAATCGTCGGCCAGTCCCAGTACGCATCTTCACCCTTCAGGGGTCTCAGGACGTAGCGGTGTTCCCGTTTAGGCGTGAAGGCGGGGGCGTAGGGCGTTTCGTCCTCGGTCAGCGCGGCCCGTTTGCCTGCGCCGCTGCCATAAAACTCGCGGTAATGGACCTGGGCGGGTTCGGCAGGTTCTCCCTCTGTCCCTTTCACGCCTGCCTTCTTCACAAAGGTGCCAATCGCCACGCCCACGCGAATGCCGCCGTTGGTGGCGGTGGTAAACACGCTGCCGTCTCCCGCTTTGTTGGCCCGCTGATTGCCGTGCAGATCGTCAATGTAAATCTGGTCGAAGCTGCTCAGCAGGTGCTGGCGCATCACCGGATGGCTGATGCCCGTCAGGTAACTGCGGTTGGTCACGAAACTGACGATGCCTTCCTTGCCGTTCTCGGCCACGCGCCACTCGGCCAGCCGCAGAAACCGGATGTACAGATCGTCCAGCAGTTGTTTTTTCACGCCCCAGCTCTCGCGCAGGCATTGTTTGTAGGGGGCGATCAGGGCCTGTTCTTCCGGGTTGTCGGGCATGTCGGCAAAGCGGGCGTAGGGCGGGTTGCCGATCATGACCATGATCTGCTGCTGCCCCTTGACCTGCTCGGCGGCGGTCTGTTCCTCGGCCAGCTCGGAAAACACCGGGGGCTGCTTGTCGCCCTGTGGGGTCCAGCCGTTCAGACTGTTGGTCAGCAGCACGTTCACCCGCTCATTGCCCTTCAACTCGCCGCCCGCGTTCTGAAGCAGCAGCGCCAGTTGCACATGCGCGATGCTGAAGGGGGCCGGAAGCAGCTCGAAGCCAAAAATCCGGGTCTGAAAGGCTTCCTTGAGTCTGGCCCCAATAAACTTCGTGCCCTGGCGCTGCATCTCGGCCTGCAAGAAGTGGCCGAGTTCCAGCAGGTAGCCGCCCGTGCCGGTGGCGGGGTCCAGAATGGTCACGCGCGGGTCCAGCAGCCCGTCGGCAATGCCCAGTTCGGATTGCAGCAGGGCGTGAACGCGGCGAATCTGGTAGGCGATCAGTTCGGGCGGGGTGTACCACACGCCCAGTTCCTCGCGCAGCCCCGGATCGAAGGCGTCCAGAAACGGCTCGTAGAAGTACGTGACCGCCTGCCCGTCCTGAAACCCCTTGAGGAACGCCTCCGGGTCCACCCGGCGCAGCAGCGACACGGCGCGTTCCACGGCGGGGCGCATCCCCAGTTTGTCCAGCTTGCTGGCGGTCAGTTGGTCAAACAGCAGGTTAATCACTGGCACCCGCAGATACCGGCCCGCCTCGCTGTGGGTAAAGTGCGCCCCCTGCCCCTGCCGCGCCGCCATCACCCACGCCGAGAACAGCCCGTAAAACAGCGCCTGCACCAGACTGGAACGGAAAAAATGGTCCAGATGCTCCTGCTTCTCACGCCATTTCGCCTCGTCGCGCCGCTGCTTCTCGGCGTTTGCCTTGCCGCTCGCCTTGGGCTTGGGCACGCTGAAACTGCTGCCCAGCGCGTCCTCCATCGCCTTTCGCAGCGAACTGAGGGCGGCGGTATCGTGGCTGTCCAGCGCCGCCAGCGCCTGCCGGGCGTGGTAGGCCAGCAGTCCGGCGATCTTCTGCGGGCGGCTCAGGCTTCCCCTGGCACTGGCCCAGACGCCCAGCAGCCCGCTCAGGTTCTCCAGATGCGCGTCGGCCAGCGCGGCGGGTTTGGCCGTGCCGGTCAGCTCGGCGTGCGGGATGGTGTAGCGGCCCAGCTCGGTGTCGCCGTCCAGCACCACGAAATCATGGAAATTGGTCAGGAGGGTGGGCGCTTGTTTCGCGTAGCCGCGTGCCTGTTCCCAGCCGTGCTTGTTCTTCTCCAGCGGCACGTCCAGCGCCTCGGCCTCGCCCAGCACCAGATTCTCCGCGCCGCCCGGCTCGCGCAGGGCAAAGTCGGGCAGCCCCTGCTCATCCTTGCCGGGATGCGTGATGACCTGATATTCGGGCAGCAGCCCCTCAAATAAAGGCTTGAGCAGCGGCAGATAGGTGTTTTCCGGCGTGCCCTTGCCGTGCGCCTTGCGGATCGCCTTGACATATTCCGTGAACGCGGCTCTGGCCTGGGCGACACTGGACTGGGCAGGAGTCATTGCTGAGCAGAATAAAGCGTCCTCTGCCCGAACGGTGCCTGTCTTCCGAATCCGAACCCTTCTCTCAGCGCCCCCGCCAAAATCCTGTTTGAAAAGTTCGGCTTCAGCGTGGAAAACGTGGTGAAGGTGGTGGGGGGCATTCTCTGATCGTCACCCTCTAATCAATGGTTCGGACAGTTTTGACCACCCTCAAGCCGCTTTGACCCCCAAATCCAGCGGCCTGGACGGATGTTTTCCTAATTCGGCAAATCGTGCCTGGAGACCTAGATTGCTCAGTATTCGCCACGCAAAGAGCCGGTTGAAGGCCCGCCGCTTGATGTCTTCGTAGGAAAACACCAGTGAAGTGGCCGGGCGACCCTGGAGGCCAGCGGCCTCCAGCAGCACTTCTGCCCGTCCCAGACTGAGCGCGAAGAACGCAGTATTCCAATGGTTCTCCAGAGCCTGCGTCTGACGAAGCTGGCAGGTGGTCAGCCCTGCAAACTGTTTTGC